>CAMWXB010000028.1 GCA_947178125.1 uncultured Lachnospiraceae bacterium
GGTATAGGATTCCCGCCGCCACGGGACTTGGCCGACCGGACAGCGTGTGCTCCCTTTGTCGGCACGCTTCCGCTCCGCGAAAAACTGCAGCGGTACTAAGGCTCAAAAGCCGCTTAGCGGCTTTTTCCCCAAGGACCGGCGTTTTTCAAGGGCCGACGCAGGGAGCACACGCTGTCCGGTCGGCCAAGTCCCGTGGCGGCGGGAATCCTTGCCAAAATCCGCATAATATGCTAGTATTTTTGATGTAGAAATGATGTCAGGGAGGAACCGTTATGAAATACAGAGTCTTATTAGCTGGAAAAAACACGTCGGTCATTGACGATTTCTTTATTCAGATGGATGAGCATTTTGAAGCGATTTCAACTTCCACACGTTATGGAGATATCGTCCGGCATATTAAATACTTTAATCCAGAGATTTTTATTTATTGCGTTAACAATGAAGCAAGAGAGTGTATGACCCAAATGGTCAATGTCAAGAATATCTTACAGAATAACGGCGTTCCCTTTATT
This sequence comes from uncultured Lachnospiraceae bacterium, assembly GCA_947178125.1. Classification (GTDB taxonomy): domain Bacteria; phylum Bacillota; class Clostridia; order Lachnospirales; family Lachnospiraceae; genus UBA3282. The sequence goes on from CAMWXB010000028.1 coordinate 513, forward strand.
GTAATCGGCGAGAAAGAGGAATGCGACACATTTGCACGGACTGCCGTCAATGTGATGAATCTGGCAGTAAAAAAGCCGTTTACGGTCGCTTCCATTCAGGGAGATATCATGAAGTTCATGGAGGACTGGCTGCTGCATCACGGAGAGAAGTCTGTGAAGCCGAAGTCAAAAGGAATATCCATTTCGGAAAAAGATGTGGAAGAGAAGCTTGCGGAACTGCGGGAAGCTTTTCATGTGGAAAAAACAAAACTGACAGATAAAATAAAGTCCGCCGGGAAAACGGCACCGGAACAGTCCTCTGCTGTGCCGAAAGCCTCTGCGGCGCCGAAAGCCGCCACATCGCAGCGTGCGCATATTCTGGTGGTGGATGATGACCCGCTGATGTTAAAGATGTTAAAAGAGCAGCTTCGTGAAGATTATGATGTGGCAACTGCTGTCAGCGGGAAAATTGCCATGAAGTTTCTGGAACGGAAAAAAACGAATCTGATTCTGTTGGATTATGAGATGCCCGAAGAGAACGGGCCGGCTGTATTGGAAAAGCTGCGGGCCAATGAGGCGACAAAAGATGTGCCGGTCATTTTCCTGACCGGGGTATCGGAACGTGAAAAAATCCAGGAGGCGCTCGCCTTAAAGCCGCAGAGTTATCTGCTAAAGCCTGTTGATCATGAAAAATTGCTGAATGCGATCACAAAGTTCGTCGGTTGAATTTGCGGATGACTTTACAGAATAACATGTAGGACGTGAAGAGGATTGCCTTATGGAAACGAAATATGATTTATATCTGACCGATTTGATCCATAGAGATACTTTACAGAAAATGCAGGATGCGTTTGCGAGGCTGACCGGTATGTCTGTGATCATAACGGATACGAACGGTGTCGCCGTAACGAACGGCTCCAATTTTTCTGATTTTTGCAGGAACTATATGAGAAACTCTCCGGTCGGCTGTATGCTCTGTGCACAGAGCAACAAAGCGGGAACGGAGCTTGCCCTGAAGAACGGAAAATCTACGGTATATCCCTGCTATTCGGGTCTGATGAATTTCGCGTCGCCGATCATGGTCGAGGGAAGGCTTGTGGGCTGTGTCATTGGCGGCCAGGTACTGACAGAGATGCCGGACCCTGTGAAGATTAAAATAATTGCCGCAGAAATCGGTGCGGAGCCGGAAGCGTATCTTGCGGAACTCAGGAAGGTCAGGGTCGTAGAACGAGAAGAGGTCGAAACAGCGGCACAGGTCCTTTCTACGATGGTGGAAATTTTATCCGATATGGCGAGCAATAAATATTATGTTCATCAGGCAGCGGCGGATATGGAGCGTACCTCGAACATGAAGTCCGATTTCCTGGCAAATATGAGCCATGAAATCCGTACGCCCATGAATGCGGTCATCGGTATGGCAGAAATGGCGATGCGCGAGGATCTTCCGCCGGCGGCCAGAAACTATATCAGCCAGATTAAGGAAGCCGGGAAGTCACTTTTGACGATCATCAACGATATCCTCGACTTTTCCAAAATCGAATCCGGTAAAATGGATATCAATGTGGAAGATTATGAGCCGATGTCCGTTGTCAGCGATGTTGCCAATATTGTTATGACGAGATTAAAGGGAAAGGATGTTGAACTGGTCCTCGATATTTCTCCGAATCTGCCCAATAAGCTGTTGGGGGATAATATCAGGATCAAGCAGGTTCTGCTCAATATCGCCAACAATGCGGCGAAATTCACCAATACCGGAAAGATTACAATAAAAATGGATTATCTGCAGGTAGATGCAGGAAATATTGAGTTGAATTTTTCCGTAGAAGATACCGGAATCGGCATTAAAAAAGAGGACCGCCATAAGTTGTTCCAGTCTTTTCAGCAGCTTGACAGCAAGCGGAACCGCAATATCGAAGGAACGGGTCTTGGTCTTGCGATTTCCAAGCAGCTTTTGAATCTGATGGACGGCGATATCTGGGTAGAGAGCGAATATGAAAAAGGAAGTAAATTTTCCTTTGTTCTTCCGCAGAAGGTCGTCGATAAGACACCCTGCACCCGTGTGAAGGAACCGGATTCCCGTTTGGTATTGAGCCTGATCTCCAATCCTCACGTCAGGGAGAATTTCCGGAGCGATGTGGAGAACCTTGGTGTGGAATACAGGGAACTGCGTTCCAGTGAGGAACTTTTTCTGCTGCAGTCGGACAAAAAATGTTTTCTTTTTCTGGAAAAATCCATGTTCTCTTCGGAAGTAGAGACATTTATAAAAGAGAATCCGCAGATAACGACGGTTCTTCTGATAGACTTTTTCGATACGGTCCAATATGAGATACAGAATCTGCATATTATCAAAAAGCCGCTTTTTGTTCTGTCGATCGCCATGATATTAAATGAGGAAAATATGCAGTTCGATGACGGGAATGCGGAAGTGAGCGAGTTTGATTTTATTGCCCCCGATGCGGAAATCCTTATTGTGGATGACAATGCGGTCAATCTGACGGTGGCGGAAGGACTGCTGGAACCGCTGAAAATGCACGTTGATACGGCAGTCAGCGGGAAAGAAGCCATTGAGAAAATCAGCGTATTCCATTATGATATAGTTTTTATGGATCATATGATGCCGGAACTCGACGGTGTGGAAACGACTCGTATCATCAGGCGTTTTCATCAGGAGTACAATGATGTGCCGATCATCGCGCTGACGGCGAACGCGGTAGAGGGTACGAAGGAGATGTTCTGTCAGGAGGGTATGAATGATTTTGTGGCGAAGCCCATTGAGCTTCGTATGCTGATATCCAAAGTAAGACAGTGGCTTCCGATTGAAAAGATTCAGAAAGTATATATATCAGGAGCCGCACCTAAGGAGAACAAATCGGCTAATATCGTAGTCGGAGATCTGGATGTGGCATTTGCGTTGAAATTCCTGGGTACCGAGGAATTGTTCTGGTCGGTGCTCAAGGTATATTATAAAGCAATCGAGAAAAAAGCAAAGCTGATCAAACAGCTGGAGGTGGAAGAGAACTGGACAGATTATACTATCGAAGTGCATGCCCTGAAGAGCTCTTCCAAGCAAATCGGTGCAATGAGACTGTCCGAACGGGCGGCAGCGCTGGAAAAAGCCGGAAACGCAAGAGATTCCGTATTTATACATAAGAATACGGACAGAATGCTGGATCAATATCTGGGATATCGTTTTGTCTTTAAACCTTTTCTTCCGGATGATAAAAAGGAGGATGGCGGACAGGAAAATATTTCCGTCACCGGCCTGCTGAAACATTTTGAGGATATGAGAACGGCGATGGAAGATCTGGATATGGACCGGATGGAAGCGGTGGTCCAGAAAATGAACCATTATCATTATGAGGACTGGCAGAAAGAAATGTATACACGCCTGAAAGACGCGGTAGAAGAAATCGATGTGGACAGTTGTGAAACAATTTTACAGGAGTGGGAAAATAAATTATCTTTTCTGTGATGCGCTTGTTGACAGAATCGGAATATACTACCTATAGAAAAGACATGGAGGGTTAGTATTATGGGATTTATCAGCCATATACGGGAAGAGATAAAAGTCATCAGGGAACGTGACCCGGCGATTCACTCCAATATGGAAGTATTTCTTTATCCGAGTTTTAAAGTGATGCTGTACTATCGCGCCGCGCATAGGCTTTACGAGAAAAAGCACTTCTTTCTTGCAAGATGGATTTCGCAGAAAGGTGCGCGCAGGACAGGGATTGAGATACATCCGGGTGCGCAGATCGGGAAAGGTTTTTTTATCGATCATGGAAATGGTGTGATCATTGGAGAAACGACCGTGATCGGCGACAATGTGACTCTGTATCAGGGCGTTACGCTCGGCGGAACGGGCAAAGAGCAGGGAAAGCGCCATCCTACCATCGGCAATAATGTCATGATCAGTACGGGAGCGAAGGTACTGGGTTCTTTTACCATCGGGGATAACAGCAAGATTGGCGCGGGGAGCGTGGTGCTGAAAGAGGTTCCGCCTGATTCTACCGTTGTGGGCGTGCCGGGAAGAGTGGTAAAGCGAAACAACGTCGCGCTGCCCCAGGAAGAACTGGACCAGATTCACCTGCCGGACCCGGTCATGGAAGATCTGGCGCAGCTTCAGCATGAAAATGAAGAACTGGCCAACCGTCTGATAGACCTGGAACAGGAAGTACGCATGCTGCGCCGTACACAGAGGGCGGAGAAGCAGGAGAAATAGCTTTCAGATACAAATATCGCAACCGTGAGAAAGGCATGGGTATCATTCATGAAGATTTATAACACATTATCAAAGAGAAAAGAAGAGTTCGAGCCGCATGAACCGGGAAAGGTGAGCATGTATGTGTGCGGGCCGACGGTCTATAACCTGATTCATATAGGAAATGCCAGGCCGATGATTGTTTTTGATACAGTCAGAAGATATATGGAATACAAAGGCTGGCAGGTCAATTATGTCTCCAATTTTACGGATGTGGATGACAAGATCATCAAAAAGGCGCAGGAGGAAGGTGTGGACTCTTCCGTGATTTCCGAGCGCTATATCGAAGAATGTAAGAAAGACATGAAAGCGCTGAACGTCAAGCCTGCGACGATTCATCCCAAGGCAACACAGGAAATCGACGGGATGTTAGAAATGATAAGCACCCTTTTGAAAAAGGGATATGCTTACACTGCAGAAGACGGAACCGTTTATTTTAAAACGAGAAGTTTCAAAGAATACGGAAAGCTTTCCCATAAAAATCTGGACGATCTGCGGGGCGGAAACCGTTCCCTGCTCGTATCGGGTGAGGACCAGAAAGAGGATCCGCTGGATTTCGTGCTCTGGAAGCCGAAAAAAGAAGGTGAGCCTTACTGGAAATCTCCCTGGTGTGATGGGCGTCCGGGCTGGCATATCGAATGTTCCGTTATGAGCAAAAAATATCTGGGAGATGAAATTGATATCCATGCCGGCGGCGAAGACCTGATCTTTCCGCATCATGAGAATGAAATTGCGCAGTCCGAGGCGGCAAATGACAAGACCTTTGCCAGATATTGGATGCACAACGGCTTTCTGAATATCGACAATAAGAAGATGTCCAAATCCGCAGGCAACTTTTTTACGGTCAGGGATATTGGTGAAAAATACGATCTGCAGGTGCTACGTTTCTTCATGCTCTCTGCCCATTACAGGAGTCCGCTCAATTTCAGTGCGGAACTGATGGAAGCGGCGAAAAACGGTTATGAGCGTATCGTGACGAGTGTATCCAATCTGAATTACCTGCTGGAAAAGGCGCAGGGCGATGTGCCTGACGCTGAGGAAGAGAAGGCCATGGAAGAGGCAAAAGGATTTGTGCAGAAGTTCGAGGCGGCGATGGAGGACGATTTCAATACGGCCGATGCGGTTTCCGCGATATTCGAACTGGTGAAATTCGCCAATACGAATGTGACGGAGCAGAGCAGCCGGGCATTTGTAAAGGCATTGAAAGAAGAAATCGTAATGCTTTCCGATATCTGCGGCCTGATCGTGGAGAAGGCGGATGAAATTCTGGACAGTGAAATCGAAGCGCTGATACAGGAACGTCAGGAAGCAAGAAAGGCGAAGAATTTCGCAAGGGCGGATGAAATCCGAAATCTGTTGTCCGAACAGGGCATTATTCTGGAAGATACCAGAGAAGGGGTAAAATGGAAGAGAGCATGACGATATTAAATGCGATCAGGCAGGAATTTGAATGTAAAGAGGTGGATATCAGGGCATATTCACCTCTTACCCTTGCTTATATCGGCGATGCGATTTATGACCTGGTCATCCGCACCATTGTGGTAGAGCGTGCCAACCGGCCGGCCAATAAGCTGCACAAAACGGTCGTCCGCTATGTCAATGCGGGAACGCAGGCACAAATGATCATGGCGCTGGAGGAGGAATTGACGGAGGAAGAAAAAGCAATCTACCACCGAGGCAGGAATGCGAAGTCCTATACATCCGCCAAGAACGCTTCGATTGCCGATTACCGGAAGGCGACCGGTTTGGAAGCGCTGTTCGGCTACCTGTATCTGCAGGGGAAGATGGATAGGCTTCTTTCGCTGGTCCGTCTGGCTTTTGAGAAAATGAACATAAAAATATAGAAAGGTATGAGCTGCCGGTATTGGATAAGGCGGGGCAGCGGCAGAATAACAATGGGATATACGGAAATGATAATTGAGGGAAGAAATGCGGTCATCGAGGCATTTCGTTCCGGTAAGACGGTCGATAAACTTTTTGTGCTGGACGGCTGTCAGGACGGGCCGGTCCTGACGATCAAGCGGGAGGCCAAAAAGCAGAACAGTCTGATAAAATATGTAACGAAGGAACGGTTGGACCAGCTTTCCGAGACCGGAAAGCATCAGGGGGTCATCGCTTATACTTCCGCTTACCAGTATGCGGAAGTGGAGGACATGCTGAAGAAGGCCAGGGAAAAGGGCGAACCGCCTTTTCTTTTCCTCTTGGATAATATCGAGGATCCCCACAATCTGGGCGCCATTATCAGAACGGCGAATCTGGCGGGGGCGCATGGCGTCATCATTCCGAAGAACCGGGCGGTCGGGCTGACGGCGGCGGTCGCGAGGGCATCCGCCGGCGCGCTGAATTATACGCCGGTAGCGAAAGTGACGAATCTGGGACAGACCATCGAAGAACTGAAAAAGGAAGGTCTTTGGTTCGTCTGCGCCGATATGGACGGCACGACAATGTATCAGCTTGACCTGAAAGGCCCGATCGGCCTTGTCATCGGCAGTGAAGGGGACGGCGTGGGAAGACTGGTAAAAGAAAAATGTGACTTTGTGGCATCGATTCCGATGAAAGGGGATATCGATTCTCTCAACGCTTCAGTGGCGGCGGGTGTGCTCGCATATGAGATTGTAAGACAGCGGTTGGTATGATGAAAAAACTACAGAATTATTTATTAATAGGCGTTTTTATAATGACCGCCCTTTTAGCGGCGGTGGCCGGGCTCAGGGCTTATTCCGGCTATATGGAAAAAAGGGCGGAAGAAGAGGCGCTTTTTCAACAGAGGAAAGAAGAGATCCTTGCTCGGAATGCGGAAGCGCAGAGCCGCGTTCTGGAGATGGAGGTCGAAATTATACAACTGCAGGAAGATGTAGAGGCTTTGCAGGCGTTTATTGACGATACGGTGAATGCTGCCAATGAGGTACAGCGGCGGAAAGAAATAGAAAATGTCCCGGCAGATGGCGCCGATTCCGCATCCGAGAATGATGGGGCGGCATTGTACGATTCCGTATCCGGCGATGATGGGCAGGAGCCGTTCGATTCCGTGTCGGGGAATGGTGAATCCGGACAGTTTGATTCTGTATCCGGCAATGAGGCCGCGGGGCAGTTTGATTCCGTGTCGGGTAACGGCGGGGAAGGACAGTTCAGTTCTGTTTCGGGCAATGATGATTCTGGTTTTTCTTCGGTATCGGGGAATCAGTATGACGGTTTGTCTGTTTCCGGCAACACGGTCTCGGGCAATGGCGATATGACGGTTTCCGGTAACGATGATTTTGGTTTTCTGATGGGCAGCATATCGGAAAATGACGGCGTTAATTATTATGACGGAGACATGACTTCGGACAGCGTTTTCGATGAATGGAGGCCTATTTACGAACAATCTGATATGACGCTGGAGGAGCGGAAAGAACTGCGGACATCCTACCAGGAGACATTGGAGGTCAATCAGGCGGACAGGGAGTGGATTGCAGAAAATCAGTACGACTTTTCTCAAATGAAGATTGCCTGTCTTGGGGACAGCATCACCAAAGCGGCCAATCTGGAAGACGAAGAAAATTATGAGCAGTATGCCTATCCGGCGAGATTACAGGAATTATTGGGTGCGCAGGAAGTTTATAATCTGGGTATCGGGGGGTCTTCTATCGGCAGGTACTGGGCGGATGCTTTCGTAGACCGTTATATGGAAATTCCGGAAGACAGTGACATTATTATTGTAATGGGCGGAACGAATGACGGCTTCTGCGTATCCGATGAAGAATTTGGCAGTCTCGAAGAACGGGAGTATCATACTTTTTGCGGCGATTTGGATGAACTGATGCGGGGCCTTCGTGAAAATTATCCGGATGCACAGATTTTCTTTGCAACGCCTTTGCCGAATGTTCTCCAGGATTATCTGATGAGCGAGCGGGACTATCTGCTGCCGCAGAAAAAATTCGTGGAAGTCATACAGACGCTGGCGGACGAGTATGATTTTGAATTGATAGACTTGTACAACTCGAATGTTCTCGATTCCCATGATGCCAATATCATCACGGAATATATGCCGGATGGCGTGCATGGAAACCCGGAGGGGTATCAGATTCTGGCAGAGCGTTTTGCAGGTGAAATTGTAAAATACTATAACGAGGATGACTCGGAAACGGCGGAAGAAAGCAGTGTGACCGAAGGGATTCCCACATCAGGCAGCGGACTGGGTATTGGAGCGAATACAGGAGCAGCGGCCGGGGTCACGGGCAATGTCGGGGCAGGTGCGGGCATGGCTACTGTAATCGGCGGAAATACCGGTGTGAATACCGAAAATTATGGAATCGGTACGGAAACGGGAGATGAAAGCGGCGGTGAAGCTGAACCGGGCGGAGAATCCGACGGAAATAACGAAGCAGACAGCGGGGCTGATGGAGACGATATGGAGGACGCAGCCGGCGGAACACAGAATGGAGCAGACGCCGGGAGCGATGGAACGCAGGACGGAGCAGATGCCGGGAGCGATGGAACGCAGAGCGGGACAGATACCGGAGATATCATCTATGATGAAGATGAGGAACCGGGCGGTGAAATGGATTCCGAAAGTGGAAAAAATGAAAGCAGCAACGGAGCGGGAGCAGATAAGGGCATCGAAACGGGAGACGGGAATGATGCCGGTTCGGAGAGAAAGCAGTACCGGTATGAGTATTGACAGGTCGTGAAAGGCATGGACGGTAGATGAAGGAAGAGTATCAGCAGTATAGTGATGAAGAATTGATGATACATTTGCGGGACGGCGAAGACGGTATCATGGACTTTATCATGGATAAATACAAGAATCTTGTCAAAAGCAAAGCGAAGTCCATGTATATTCTGGGCGCGGACAGCGACGACCTGATTCAGGAAGGGATGATCGGTCTTTTTAAGGCCGTGAGGGATTTTGACAGCGGTCGGGATGCAAGTTTCTTTACATTTGCGGATTTGTGCATTTCAAGGCAGATGTATACGGCGGTACAGGCTTCCAGGCGATTGAAGCATATTCCGTTGAATACCTATATTTCGCTCTATGCGACTGCGCAGGAAAATGCCGAGCGCAGCGAGGAAGATGCGGCGCTCGTCAATATTCTGGCCCGTAAATCGGAGCAGAGCCCGGAAGAGATGGTGATCGATAAAGAAAATCTGGAACAGCTTGAAAGAACGATTGAAAAGGAACTGAGCAGTTTTGAAAAACAGGTACTCGACCTGTATCTGACAGGGATGCGCTATGCACAGATCGCGAAAGTGCTCGGAAGGGATGAAAAGTCCACGGACAACGCGCTGCAGCGTATTAAGACCAAGCTCAAAAGGGTGGTATATGCAAAATAGTCTTTATGGGATTGCAAAAGCTTCCAGCGAAAGCAGGGAAGAAAACGAAAGAAGGAGATATCGGAATGAAAAAAACGACCATATTTTTAATTTTTTTAGGCAGTTTACTGATTTTTAGCATATCGGCCAATTTATTTTATCAGATGGGAATCTATGTGGATGAATATAATACGACGCCAAGCGTAGTATACGGCGGAGATTTCTGGCTGATGGCGTCCTGGTTCCGGCTGGCTTTGTCGGGTATCATGACGGTCATTTCCGGAATAGCGCTGTTCCGGGCGGGAAAGAAATGATGGCAACGGGAGAATTTTTGTCGGATACAGGGTATTGACAAAGTAAAATACCCTGTGATACAATACAATTCGGCAAACGGGTAATAGCCTGTCTGTCAGAAGTAAGCTGCTGTAGCACAGTCGGTAGTGCGTCGCATTGGTAGTGCGGAGGTCACGGGTCCGATTCCCGTCAGCAGCTCTTTTTATGCCTTGATTTTACAATCTTTTTCAAATTTTCTCTTTCTATCTTCCGCGCGGTTACAACGTCTTTCTTTCAGAATACAACTATTTGATAGTCAAGTTCAGCATTTTCATAATCGCCATTTGCTTTTTTATGCGTTGCAAATCAGTATATTTATCAATCATTACTGTGATTAATTCTTTTTCTGTCATTTCCTGTACCATCTTTTCACCGCCTTTTACTTGATGTGATTATTAACTGGTACATTAGTTATAGCGGATTGTGCGAAAAGTGTAAAGCTGCATACTCATGGGCTTCAAGAGAAACCGTTGATAAAGAAAAGGTAAAAGAAATTCTGTCAGATACGGAATACCAGAATCAATCGAAAACGAAATCATGAATGTAATCTGTAAAGAAATCTCTACCTTATTTCTTACAGATTCAGTGTTTTTTCTATTCTTCTTGATACTGTTGTAAAAGTTTTAAAGGTTATGGTATAATGAGCGTTAGTGAGGAGAGCATGCTTGTATGTTCGACGAATGGCAGTTAATGACGCTGTATGGTGAAATTAATTAAGGGTGGCGGAACAGAAAATGAAAAAGTTAAAAGATATCAAAGAAAAACAAAGAAAACAGGCAGTTACTTATGCCGTAACAGGTGGAATCATCATTGCGGCAATTCTCTTTGTTACGATGGCCTGGGTGTCAAATAAGGCGAGGAACAGTACCAATCTCGCGGTAAGCCGGGTCAGTGATTTTTATCTGGAGGAACTGGCCGGGCGGAGGGCGCAGGTCGTATCAGAAGAACTGAATACGCATCTGACTTACATAGAAAATGCGCTTACCGTACTGGAGGACTCCGATCTGGAATCGCAGGAGACGCTGCGGGAGTTTCTTGGGAAAGTCAAAATGCTCTATGGCGTGGATATGTTTGGATTGGTAGACGAGAATGGTACCGTCTATACGGAGCAAAGCACTTCATCGGGGCTTGACGGATATGATTTTCTTACAGAAGAGCTGACGGGGCCTGTTATCAATACGACAAATCTGGAAGGGGAAAGAAAACAGGCAGTGCTTGCGGTGCCGGTGGAAAATATTTCTTTTCAGGGTGCGCAGATCACGGTGTGTTTTATTCAGATAAATATCGATGAGATGCTGAGTTCCCTGACGTTACAGACGAACAACAACGAGACATACTGCAGTCTGTATCATCGGAATGGAGAGGATCTGTCCAATAATGATTTTGGAAATTTCGAAACGGGAACCAATCTTCTTTCTGCGCTTCAGGATGCGGAGATCAATGACGGGTACAGTTATGAACAGGTGAAAGACGACTTTACAAACGGAAGAGCCGGAGAAATTACGTTTACTTATCAGGGATTTCAGGAGACGCTTTCTTATTTACCGGTGGATGGTACGAACTGGATGATGACGATTCTGATTCGGGATAATGTCATCAGCGAACAGATCAGTTCCGTCAGTTCCGATATGATGCTGCGCGGGGCCGTTCAGATCGCGATTACGGTGTTCGTGATGCTCATGGTGTTCGTGATGCTGATCCGTCAGTCGAAAAGGAATGCGGGGATTCTGCTGGAACAGGAGAAAGAAGACGGCGACCGGATAAGAGCCGCCTATGCTCAGATCGAGAAGGAGCAGGCAGCAATGGACAATATTCATGCCGCGATGGGTTCCGGTCTCTGGAGCATGGAATTTAACGAGAATGCGGAAATCGTATCCTGTACATGGTCGGATGTTTTCCGGGAAATGGTAGGATATGAGAACGAACAGGATTTTCCAAATCTGCTGGAGTCCTGGTCCAATCTGCTGGATGAAGAGGATAAAGCAGGCGTATTAAAAGAGTATTGGGATACGGTAAAAGACTACACCGGTGAAAAGACTTATGATGTGGAATATCGGCTTCATACAAAGCATGCCGGAATCAGATGGTTCCATGCGGCCGGAAGGCTTTCCAGACGGAAAGACGGTTCACCGATTGACTTTGTCGGTCTTTTCGTTGATATTGATGACGAGAAAAAAATGGAGGAACAGCTGGAAAAACAGAAGGCGGACCTTGAAGATGCACTGGCGGCGGCACAGCATGCCAACAGGGCAAAAACGACATTCCTGAATAATATGTCCCATGATATCAGGACGCCGATGAACGCGATTATCGGATTCACGTCCCTTGCGGCGACGCATATTGATAATAAAGAGCAGGTACAGGATTATCTGTCAAAGATTACGACATCCAGCAATCATCTTCTCAGCCTGATCAATGATGTTCTGGATATGAGCCGCATCGAAAGCGGAAAGGTAAAGATTGAAGAGAAAGAAACTTCTCTTCCGGAGATCATGCACGATTTAAGAACGATTGTGCAGGCGGATATCAGCGCGAAACAGTTGGAGTTTTATATTGATACGGCGGATGTGGTCAACGAGAATGTTTTATGCGACAAACTCAGGCTGAATCAGATTTTGTTGAATCTTCTGAGCAATGCAATGAAGTTTACCGGGCCTGGCGGCATTGTCAGCGTCCGTATCCTGCAGAAGGGAAGTGCACAGGATGGCTGGGCTTCCTATGAATTTCAGGTAAAAGATACCGGAATCGGTATGAGTAAAGAGTTTCAGGAACATGTTTTTGAACCGTTTGAACGCGAACGGACGAGTACGGTCAGCGGAATCCAGGGAACCGGACTTGGAATGGCGATTACCAAAAATATTGTGGATATGATGGGCGGTACGATTTCCGTTGCCAGTGAAGAGGGAAAAGGTTCCACTTTTACGGTGTCATTGCGGATGCAGACCTGTTCCGGCCCGGTAAGGCAGGAAGTCGTTCCACAGCTGCAGGGGCTCAGAGCGTTAGTTGCGGATGATGATTTTAACACCTGTTCCAGCGTGACGCAGATGCTTACGATCATCGGTATGCGTCCGGATTGGACGACATCGGGCAAAGAGGCGGTGCTTCGTGTCAAACTCGCGGAAGAACAGAATGACAGCTATGCGGCTTATATCATAGACTGGCTGATGCCGGATATGAATGGTATCGAAGTAGTAAGACGTATCCGTTCGATTATCGGAGACGGTAAGCCGATTATTATCCTGACGGCTTATGACTGGTCGGATATTGAGGAAGAGGCACGGAATGCAGGCGTTACAGCTTTCTGTTCAAAGCCAATCTTCCTGTCAGAGCTTCGGGAGGTGCTGGAATCGCCATTTGCAGTCCAGAAAGAGGAAGTGAAGACCGAGGAAGAGGAAATTTCTTTCGAAGGAAAGAAACTGCTTCTGGTTGAAGATAACGAAATCAATCAGGAGATTGCGCTGGCAATACTGGAGGAAGTGGGATTTGTAATGGACGTGGCTGACGACGGCGCCGTTGCAGTTGAGAAGATCAAAGCGGCTGAACCCGGTCAGTACGATCTGATTCTGATGGATATACAGATGCCGATCATGAACGGCTATGAAGCGTGCAGACAGATCAGGGCCATGAAAGACTCCCCGTATGCGGATATTCCAATCATTGCCATGACGGCCAATGCTTTTGACGAAGACAGAAAAGCGGCTTTTGACGCGGGAATGAACGGACATGTTGCGAAGCCGATCGATACGGAAGAGCTGTTTGAGATGTTGGGAGAAATTTTATGAGTTGTTGGAGAGAACCTTTCGGTGCCGCTGCATCGGAGGGTTCTTTTTTGGAAAAATCTGCCTGATATTCCGGATGGAAAAAAATTAGCCTATATTCAGTTCAATATGTCGATGACAGCCATCGAAGATTTTGGTAAAATGAAAGAGAAGGATTCTTTCTTCAAAGAACTGGATGCGTGCTGTAAAAACACAAGGGCCTCTGGTCAAAAGAAGCGGAAGAGATATTGTTTGCACATTTTGGAGGAGAGCAGGAATGATTTATACAGTTACCTTTAATCCATCCTTAGATTATATCGTGTCCATGAGCGGTTTTGAGATGGGCATGACGAACCGTACCATTGGGGAACAGATTTTCCCCGGTGGCAAAGGAATCAATGTTTCCATCGTTTTGAGCAATCTGGGAATCGAAAATACTGCGCTCGGTTTTACGGCGGGATTTACAGGAGAAAAGATTGAGCAGGAGACTCGGGCGATGGGACTGCGCACCGATTTTCTTCGGGTGAGTAACGGCTTTTCCCGCATCAATGTTAAACTGAAAGACTATGACGGGACCGAGATCAACGGCATGGGACCGGATATGACACAGGATGATGTGGGGAAATTATATGCACGGCTGGATAAATTGGCGGAGGGCGATGCGCTCGTCTTGGCGGGCAGTATTCCCAAGTGCCTGCCGGATTCCATTTACCGCGATATTCTGGAACGGTTGAAGGGACGGGGCATTTTGTTCGTTGTGGACGCGACGAAAGACCTGCTTTTGAACGTGCTGGAATATGGGCCGTTTCTGATCAAGCCGAACAATCATGAGCTTGGAGAAATTTTCGGCGTGGAACTTCATACGCGGGAAGAGGTCGTTCCCTATGCGCGAAAGCTTCAGGAAAAAGGAGCGCGAAATGTATTGGTCTCCATGTCGGGACAGGGGGCTGTGCTGGTGGATGAGAAAGGAGAAGTCCATGCGCTTCCAGCGCCAAAAGGAACGCTCGTTAATGCGGTGGGTGCCGGAGATTCTATGGTGGCAGGTTTTTTGGCAGGATGGACAGAAAAAAAAGATTATGAGCACGCGTTCCGCATGGGGATTTCGACGGGAAGCGCCAGCGCTTTTTCCGAGCAATTGGCGACAAAAGAAGAAGTAGAGCGGATTTTCTTCACGCTGGAGAATGCCTGAAAAGCAGCATTCTTCCAACGGGGGCGGCAGGAAAACAGAAAACTGGAAATGAAAAGGAGGGTTACTACCATGAAAGAATTTACATACGTTATCACAGATACAGAGGGCATCCATGCCCGTCCGGCAGGTGAGTTGGTTAAAAAAGCGAAAGAATTTACTTCATCCGTAACGGTCATCAAAGAGGAGAAAAAGGCGGATGCGAAGAAACTGTTTGGCCTGATGGGACTCGGTGTTAAGCAGGGAATGGAAATCACGGTACAGGTGGAAGGCGAAGATGAAGAAGCGGCTGCTGCGGCACTGGAAGCATTTTTGAAGGAAAATCTATAAAAAATCATCGTTCGACAGTGAAGAACGGCTCTTTTTTGACGGGGCTGGAGAAGGTAAAATCACGGGTTTTGCAGGAATGGAGGATTGTGGATGGAATTATATCGCGGGAAAAGTGTATTTGGGGGCATTGCTATTGGCAGACTGCATATTTACAGTAAGAAAGATTTACAGGTCAAGCGGGAGCGCGTAGAGGATGCGGAAACGGAAGTGGCGCGTTTTCATGCGGCAAGAGAAAAAGCGATTGAGCAGCTGGCCGGGCTGTATGAGAAATCTCTGACGGCTGTTGGAGAAGCCAATGCGGCGATTTTTGAGATTCACCAGATGATGCTTCAGGACGATGATTACATCGAATCGACGGAAAACATAATCCGAACACAGCAGGTCAATGCCGAATATGCGGTGGCGGCGACCAGCGATAACTTTGCCAATATGTTCGCGGCGATGGACGATGACTATATGAAAGGGCGCGCCGCGGATGTCCGTGACATTTCCGAGAGAGTGCTGCTCATTTTATCCGGGCAGGAAGCGGGAGGCATCGTGACGGATGAACCGGTCATTATTGTGGCGGATGACCTTGCGCCGAGCGAGACGGTGCAGATGGATAAGTCAAAAGTGCTGTCTTTCGTGACGGTACACGGTTCGACCAATTCCCATACGGCTATTCTCGCAAGGACGATGGGCATTCCGGCGCTGATTGGAACGCCGATTCCGCTTGATGCGTCTCTGGACGGCAGGCTTGCAGTAGTGGACGGCGACACGGGACAGTTCTATGTAGAGCCGGATGAGCAGACGCTTGCGAAGATGCAGCAGAAATATGATGAAATGCAGACGAAAAAAGAACTGCTGCAGACTCTCAAAGGAAAAGAAAGTGTGACGCTGGATGGCAGAAAGATCATGCTCTATGCCAATATCGGCAACTATAAAGACCTTTCACTCGTATTGGAAAACGACGCGGAAGGAATCGGGCTGTTCCGCAGCGAATTTCTTTATCTGGAAAGCAGCACTTATCCGACGGAAGAAGAGCAGCTGAAGATTTACCGTGCCGTGGCGGAAACGATGGCGGGAAAACGGGTCATCATCCGGACGCTGGATATCGGAGCGGATAAACAGGCGGATTACTTTGAACTGCCCAAAGAAGAAAATCCTGCAATGGGATGCCGCGCTATTCGCATTTGCCTGACCAGACCGGAAATTTTTAAAACACAGCTTCGGGCGCTTTTCCGGGCCAGCGCATTTGGAAAAATTGCAATCATGTATCCGATGATTACTTCCCTGGCTGAAATAGCCAGAATCAAGCAGATCGTAGAAGAAGTAAAAGCAGAACTGACGGAGGCAGGGGTTCCCTTCGGAACGCCGGAGCAGGGCATTATGATCGAGACGCCCGCCGCCGTTATGATCAGCGATAAACTGGCAAAAGAAGTGGACTTCTTCAGCATCGGCACGAACGACCTGACCCAGTATACGCTGGCAATCGACCGTCAGAACGACCAACTGGATGAATTTTATGATTCCCATCATCAGGCTGTTCTGCGTATGATCGAGATGACCGTGCAGAATGCCCATAAGGAAAATATCTGGTGCGGTATCTGCGGCGAACTCGGCGCGGATGCATCGCTGAGCAAGCTCTTTCTTGCGATGGGCGTCGATGAGCTGAGCATGTCGCCCGGCAGTCTTCTCTTCATACGGAAGATTGTCCGCGAGACGAATGTGGGAGAAGAAGGAGAAGCAGTTAAGGCACAATTTTTATAAAGAATCTTGTTATATCTGCCTGCCGGCTGTTTTGGATGCTGGCAGGCAGATTTTTTCAGGTTTTAGTGATTGGTATTTAAGAATGGTAAGAGTGAAAAACGGAGGGAATTTATGAGCAAGACGTTTCAAGAGATGGAAAAAATGTACGAAGAAGTAGTAAAGCGATTCAACAAAATTGAACTGCAGGCGTGGAACGCGGAAGGTGCAATGATCGAATTGTCCAAACAAGTCGGAGAACTGGCAAAGCAGGTCATGATCAAAGAAAGATATTATGCGCTGGAAGGTGAAACGCCTGATGTTGACGAGCGGCTGGGCAATGAGATGGCGGATGTGATCGCCCAGGTAATGAGACTGGCCGATTTCTACAAGATAGATTTGGAAAAAGCTTTTATCGAAGCAAGGGAGGATGAAGACAGATATTTGAAATCCAGGGGCGTTTGATGGGTGAATGATAATGCAAGCGTCTGTCGATTGCAGTTCCAATTTGAAAAATAGCTTGAAGAATGTATCAAACTGATATATAATACTGCATAACAATATATCATACTGATACATAGGAGGGCTATGCTTATGAAACGTCAACAGATTAGAAAAATGTTCCTGCTTATCTCGCTGCTTCTTTTTCCGGTCACGCTTTATTATTTCAGTCCGGCGCTGATCATCAATGCGGGACTGCAAGGTATTCTGAATGGGAGTTTTCTCGTATTTTGCCTGCTGTTTTTGCTGTCCATTCCTTTTGGCCGGTTATTCTGCGCCTGGCTTTGCCCGGCGGGCGGCATACAGGAATGCGCTTTTGCAGTGAAGGAAAAGCGTCCGAAACAGGGGCGGCGGTTATGGATAAAATACGGCATTTGGACGGTGTGGATGGCGGCGGTCATTCTTTGCTATTTCCACAGCGGCGGCATCGTGGCGGTGGATTTTTTGTTTGAAACGGAACATGGCATTTCGGTCTCGTCCATGCAGAGTTATCTTATTTACTATGGCATTCTCTGCCTGATTCTGATTCCTGCCCTTGTTTGCGGGAAAAGGGCATTCTGCCATTATTTCTGCTGGATGGCGCCTTTTATGGTGCTCGGTACGAAACTACGCAGATTTCTTCACCTGCCGGGACTGCATATTCGGGCAGGGAAGCCGGAGCAGTGCATCGCCTGCGGCAATTGCGCGAAGGTCTGCCCGATGGGCATCGATGTTGTTCAGGAGATAAAGTGCGGAGCAGTAAAGAGCGCAGAGTGTATTCAATGCGGCGCCTGTGTTGACAATTGTCCGCGCAGTATATTAAAGTATGAGAAGAAGTTTTGATAGTTGAATGTCCTGACGGTCATTCTGCCGGTTTTATGTGTACTGCTGATAGTGAAGGAGGAAGTTCATGGCATCGGAAAAAAAGCTGGATTGTGTAATCCTCGGCTTATTGAGTCACGAAGAACTGACGGGGTATGAAATCAAAAAGAGGATGGATACGGCTTTAAAATACTTTTGGGGAGCGAGTTACGGGAGCATTTATCCGACGTTAGCCGGCCTTGTTGAACGCGGTCTTGCGGGCAAACGCGAGGCAGGAGAAAATAAACGGAATAAGATCATCTATACGATAACGGAAGAAGGGCGGTGCTATTTGAAGGAATGGCTGCGCCAGCCGATTGAAAAGGATGAGCTTCGTTATGAGACATTGCTGAAGCTGTTCTTTGGAAACGAAGAGGGGCCGGAGCAGGCGCTCCGGCACATCGGTGCGTTTCGGGAGAAGGTCATGCAGGAACTTCCTTATCTTCTGGGCGCGGAAAAAGTGCTGAAGGAGCACTTTGACGAGGACACCACGCATCGTTATTATCTGCTCACAGTGGAATTTGGAATCAAGACCTACCGGACTTACCTGGAATGGTGTGATGAAGCGGAGAGGATGCTGAAGGACGGCGCGGATGGCAAGATGGAAAAAGGCGTTATCGGCGAGGATGAAGCATCCGTGGAAACGGAGGATACCGTAGAGGGAACAGGAGCGGAAACGGCGGCAGAAGTAGAAGAAAAAGGAGCAGGAACAGAAGCAGAAGAGAAAGGGGCGGCGGACAATGAGAAATGAGGGATGGGAAAAACAACAGATGAGGCGGGCCAGTTACCGGGCAGCGCTGCGAAGCGATGCCGGAGAGGAGCAGATTGGCCGCGCATTTGCGGAATGCCAGTGCATTCTGGAGCAGGAGAAGGAGGCGCATCGTCTGCTGACCGCGTCTCTTTATCGTTACGGTGGCTTTCTCTTTTTATATACCGAAGGCATCGGTGAGACTGCAGTTCCCGAAAAACTGTTTGCGCCCGCGGCTCCTTTTTTGCAGAAATGGCCTGCGGTGATAGAAACGCCGGATGAGGACAGGGCGTGGGCATTTATGCAGCCCTATTATTACCATGCGCTTCCGGAAACAGCGGAAGAATGGATGCAGAACAGGCAGCCGTCTCTGCGGCGCGGCCGCATCGCGCTGCTTGCGCCGGGCAAATGGGAAAACTATATGACGCATCACCTTGCGCTGATGCGGGAAGGGCTGATCGAAGGCGACAGGTATCATTTGATCAGCATTCATGAAAATGTGCTGTTCTCTTATTTTGAGGAGCCAAAGACCATGACGAATCTGCAGAAGAAGCCGGGAGCGCAGAGCAAAGCGCTGGAGGACTGGCTTTTGACGGACCCGGAGAGTCATTTTATGCGTTTCGTGCTCGGACAGGGGCCTGGGCCGGATGAGAACTTCGTGTTCCTGCCCTGTGTTGCGGGGGTCTGAATGGCAGTAGTTTGAATGGCGGCGTATTGGAAAATGAAGTGGAAAAAGACGGGCATATTGTGCAGCGTTATTGGATTTCGTAGTTTGGGGACTGCCGGCGGGACGTACTGTCAGTCCGGCAGTACATCCCGTTTCAGCCCGGTATAGGCCAGCACAATATAAATGGCATAGATGCAGAAAAACAGCGCGAGCATACCAAGCACGATGACGGGTGGATGACCTGCGCCGATCAACATATTGTCTCCTATCGAGTTACCCAAATAGAAAACGAAGGGAACACTGATCAAAACAGGCGGCAGGGCGGGCATTGCGTAATAAATGGTGAACTGTTTCCGCAGGGCCCTTTCCATTTCCCGACGGTCCATGCCAAGTTTTCCAAGAAGCGCAAACTGCCGTTTGTAACGTTCCGATTCGCTCAACTGCTGGATGGTGAGGATTGCGGCGGCTGTCATCGTGAGTATCAGGGCCAGATAGAAGAGCGGAAAGGCGAACAGAACCGTTTGGGCGGCGGCTTCTGCCTCTTCCTGAGATTTTGCATAGAGCATGGAATTGGTATAGGCCATATCCGCGTGGCAATCTGCATAACGGGATTCGATTGCTTCGAGTTCCCCAAACTGTGCTTCACTCACCGGTTCTGCGGTCATGGCAGCATAGATTCGGTGGTCGGCCGGTCGATTTTCCAGCACTTCATCCGGGACGACAAGAATATACATATGTCCGTTTGCGGTATTCCATTTCTGGTTAAAATGCTCCGTATAAACGCCGCCTGCCGTCAGTGTCCTGCCGCCGATTTCGATTGGAATGTCACTGTCCTGCATCGGCTTTTCCAGATGGGACATGCAGTGGATGAGGTAAGTTCCGGGTACGAGTGTGACCGGGGAGCATCCCATCATTTCGCGCAGGGCAGCATAATCGCTGAATTTCATCAGAGTATCCTTGTCATGGGCCTGAAAATAATAATATTGCACGTTTGCCTGAAGATAGTCGAGAAACCGGGTGTCATCGCTCAAATAAACATCATAGGTTCTGGAAGCCTTTACGGGAATATTGGCCTCAATATATTCCAGATAGTCCGTAAAGTCCGGTTCTTTTCCCCTGATGCCGATAAAAAGGTCGAAAGCGGAATTTTCCGCTGCCCTTTCCCAGAAAAGCGCGTTAAAGCACTGTCCGGTTCCCTCGGAAATCAGTACGACGGTAAAGAGCAGGGAGATGGTAGCCATCAAAATGCCGATAGAGGCAAGCTTTGCGGTCAGCGTGCGGAAAACGAGCAGGGTATGTCCGCTGTATTTCTTCGCCGGACGTTTCTCAAAGTAAGCCGGAACGCCGGAAGCGAAACTCAGGAAAAAGCCGTAAAGAAAGGCAATGATACAGCCTGCGCCGATGATGCCGAAGAGCAGATTTCCCATCAAGAGCAGAAGCGTACCGAGGATGCCGAGAACGATGGAAGCGGTAAAAATCCAGCGGCGCTTTCTGCTCGTCTGAATAACGATTTCTTCGTTGTATTTTTCAAAATAGATCAGTTCATAAATTTTCATGGAACGGATGCGTTTCCGGCATTTTCGCTGGGCAAAAAGGTAGATGAATACAAAATATGCGGCCGTCAGCAGGAATGCCGGCAATGAGACGGAAAGGGCAAGTCTGTAAGGCATACCGAACATGGTCAGAATAATGGCGCGCATCGCCTGAAAAAGAAGGCTGCCGAGCAGAATGCCAGCGATGAGGGCAAAACCGCCGACAATCAGATTTTCCAGAAAGAAAAGACGGGCCACCTGTCCGTTTTCCAGTCCAATGAGGATATAAGTTCCAAATTCCCGGCTGCGGCGGGAGAGCATGAAAGTCGTTGTATAGGAAACGAGCCAGCAGATAATGCGGATTACAACGATACTCGCAAGAGCGATGACGAGGGGCAGCTGCACGATGTTTTTCGACAGGAACCTGACTTCATCGGAAAAAATCAGGCCATTGAAGGCATACATCAGCGCAACGACCATGACCATCGTAACAAAATAGACCAGATAGTCTCTGGCCTGCCGTCTGGCATTGCGAAGAGACAATTTTGAAAGAAGGGCATTTTCAGATTTTGAATGGATGCCTGTTGAAGCAGGCGAGTTGGGTAATTTAGATAACATCACTGATATCACCTCCTAACAGAGCCAGTACATCCAGAATTTCATGGTAAAAGACAGAGCGGGAGCGCCCGCCGAGGAGCAGTTCATTAAAAATGCGGCCGTCTTTTAAGAAAAGTACGCGTTTCGCATAGCTTGCGCTGTAAGCGTCGTGCGTGACCATCAGAATCGTAGCGCCCAGGTCCTGATTCATCTTTGTCATGATTTCCAGCAGATTTTTAGAGGCTCTGGAGTCCAGTGCGCCAGTCGGTTCGTCGGCAAGCAGGAGCGATTGTCCGGCTACCATGGCTCTTGCGCAGGCGGCACGCTGCTTCTGGCCCCCGGAGACCTGATAGGGAAACTTTGACAGAATATCGGAAATACCGAGTTTTTCTGCAATCTTTTCTACTTTCTGTTTGACCGTATGGGGTTCGTGGTGGTTCAGAGAAAGCGCCAGCCCGATGTTTTCTTCGATGGTCAGCGTATCTAACAGATTGAAGTCCTGAAATACGAATCCCAGACGTTCCCTGCGGAATCTGGCCAGCTCGCCGGCGGGCAGTTCGGCTATATTTTCGCCGTTCAGCAGAATATCTCCGGCGCTCACCGTGTCGATGGTGGAAATGCAGTTTAAGAGCGTTGTCTTGCCGCTGCCGGATGCTCCCATAATGGCGATGAATTCCTTTTCCGCCACATCGAAGCTGACGCGGTCTAACGCTTTGGTAACGTTATTTTTGCTTCCGTAATATTTTTCAATGTTTTTGACCTGTAACATCCTATCCCCTGCCTTTCTTCGATTCACATCATCTTAGAAGCTTTTCTTAGTCTGGAAGAACGCCGTATTTTGGGCGTTCTTTCGTGTGAGAAAGATTTGCCTCTGGCAAATCGTAGAACTTCTTCACGAAGCAGCCATTGCTGCGAGTGTTAGAAGTTCTTCTCACACTATATCCTGGAAGCAGAATCTTTTGTATCGAATTGAGATTGATTTTCCTTACGATTTTGTAAGATTACTCCGGGCCGGGAAGGTAAGCGTTACCTGTGTGCCTTTTTCCGCATCTGAGGAAATCTGTATGAGGAGTTCGAGATGTGCGGCGAGTCTGCGGCAAAGATACAGGCCCATGCCGGTAGAGCCGCCCCGGCTGCGTCCGTTGCTTCCGGTGAAGCCCCGTTCAAAGACGCGGGGGAGTTCGTGGGCGGGAATGCCGATGCCGTTGTCCGAAACCGTGAGTTGTACCTGTCCGCCGAGCTGTCTGGCCGAAAAGGTGATGAGCGGATGTTCGCTCCGATAGCGTGCCGCGTTCTGCAGGAGCTGCCCCAAAATGAATATGGTCCATTTTTCATCCGTGTAGACAGTCTGCTCCAGGTTTTCTGTTTCTATGCGGAGACCGCTTTGGATGAGCAGGCTTCGGTGATTGCCGATGGCGTTATCCACGAGCTGGGAAAGGGATATCTGCCGTATGAGGAAGTCCTTTTCCGGACTTTCCGCGCGGGCATAAAAAAGCGCCCGTTCCACATGGGCTTTGATCTGTGCCAGTTCTACCGAGAGTTTTTGGCCCGTTTCCTTATCGGTGCGGCGGCAGATCAGTTCTGCCGCGGTAATCGGCGTTTTAATCTCATGGACCCAGCTTTCCACATATGCGCGGTATTCCCGGTTGGCGGCCTGCGCGTCGGAGACGGCGCCAATCATGGAGCGGCCGGCTCTTTTGAATAAAGAAAGCAGGCGGCGTTCATAGGCGTTTTGGGGAGTCGGAATGCACTCGGCGAAGAGATATTTTTCATCCAGTCCATCCATAATGGATTCCAGCTCTGACAGGCGGGAGCGGCATTTGAGAAAATCGACCGTCTGTGTGGCGATGAGTGCAAAGACCCAAACGAGCAAAAGCAGCAGGAGAATACCCGTCTGTGTGCCTGTCGCATGCAGGAATGCCGCACCTGCCATTACAAAGACCGCCTGCAGAATAAGCCGTCTCAGGCGGTCTGATAAAAATTCGGTTAATGTCATAGTAATCTCCATTCTTGCGCAGAAAAGAAGCGCTTCCTGAACTGTTATATTTAAATAATAACATACAACCTCTCATTTGTAACGAACATTTCATACATGCACACAGGCAATGTACATAGGCATCATTGTGGTCATGGCAGCATTAAAAAAAGAAAGAACTACACATGAAACACAAATTCTTGTGTTATGCTTAGAACGGAGGTGGTGCTATGCAACAAATCTTAGTTGTCGAGGATGATTTTGATATTCAGGAGCTTTTGCGGAACTTTTTGCAGGAAGCCGGTTATGAGGTAACGTCTGCCAATGATGGGGTCGAAGCGATTGCTGTTTTTTCGGACAGGCAGTTTGATCTGATATTGTTAGATGTTATGTTACCCAAAATTGATGGTTTCAGCGTTTGTGAACTGATACGCAAACAATCGCAGGTGCCGATTATTATGCTTACTGCGCTAAATGGCGAGGAAGAACAGATCAGGGGATTGGATCTGCAGGTTGACGATTATATTACCAAACCTTTTTCCATGCCTGTTTTGATTCGCAAAATTGCGGCTGTTCTTCGGCGGAGCTGTCAATCACAGAATGATGAACATAGAACAATTTCTTATCAGAATCTTGTTTTGGATTGCGATAGTTACACAGCAGCAATCAATCAGACTGTTTATGAGCTGACGCAGCGCGAATTTGAGATTTTAAAAGAGCTGCTGACACATCAGGGACGGATTCTGACCCGTCAGAATCTGCTGGATAAGCTATGGCGATATGATTTTTACGGAGATGAGCGGGTCGTTGATACGCATATCAAAAATCTGCGAAAAAAGCTGGGTATCGATTTTATCCAGACGATCAGAGGGGTAGGATACAAAATTGATAAAGAAAATAAAAAGTAGTTTATTTGCAAAAGTATTTCTGATTACGGTGATCGTATTATCCGGTATGTCATTATTGGTATTTGGATTGCTTGCCTGGTTAATGCCGCAGACTTACTCCAACCGATTAAATGTAATTTTGGATGAGCGGACGCAGAAATTTGTTTCTGAACTGGAACAGACAGCATTTTCGAACAGTGGGGGATTATTCGATCAGTTCGTTCAGGATAGGGAAATTCATTCGGCTGCATTATACAATAGCAATGGAGAGCTTGTGCCGTTACCCTCAGAGCAGTTTAATAATGAGTGGGGCGTATTATCTATTGCGCAATCGGTGGATGATGATTTGCGTGAAAATGCCCCTGTATTGTCAAATCATTATTATTTTTCGTTTTCAGACAGCACCGAACGTTATTTGCTTATTGTTTATGGAACCGCAGAGCAGATTGCTGAATTGCAGCAGTCTTTTGGCCGTGTTTTTCCGTTCGTCCTGTTGGCTGTTCTGGCGGCTGCATTTGCCGTATCATGGCTATATTCCTGCATGATCACGAAGCCAGTGCTGGCAATCAGCCGTATATCGGAGAAAATGTCCGATTTACAGTTTGATTGGAAAATTGATGAACAGAGGACAGACGAATTGGGAATATTGGGGAAAAGCCTTAATACACTGTCCCGTAATCTTTCTACGGCATTGTCTGATTTGCAAAGCGCAAATAGGAAACTTGCGTCTGACATTGAGCATGAAAAGAGACTGGAACAGGCGCGGACAAGCTTCTTTTCGGCGGTGTCACACGAGTTAAAAACACCGATTACGATCATGAAAGGGCAATTAGAGGGGATGCTGCTTGGTATCGGTGCGTATAAAGACCGGGAGAAGTATTTAAAAAGAACGTTGGAAATTGCAAATACGCTTGAAACGATGGTTCAGGAAATCGTAACGATTTCACGGCTTGAAACTGCGGGCGCGGATTTTAAGAAAGACCGCCTGAATTGCGTTCAGATTATCAAATCTTATTTGAACGAAACAGAGGATTTGATCGTAGAAAAAGATTTGCAGATACATCCTGCTCTTGTATCACCTGTTTTTATGTATGGAAATAAAATGCTGATAGAAAAGGTATTTTCAAATCTTATTGGAAACGCGATCAAGTATTCCCCACAAGGGGCATCCATCCGGATTTCAGCGCTTACAGAAAATGAGCAGATAACTTTTTCCGTTGAAAATACGGGAGTGCATATACCGGAGGACAGTATTCCGAAACTGTTTGACGCATTTTATCGTGTAGAGCAGTCAAGGAGCCGAAAAACCGGCGGGAGTGGACTTGGGCTGTATATTGTACAGGAAATACTACGCCAGTATGAAAGCGAATGTATGGCCTGCAATACGCAGTCAGGGGTAAAATTTTCTTTTTCAATTACACAGAAATCACAAACGAATCTCAAATGAATCACATATAGGCATGGTATCCTTTAGATGTGCTTAGGCAATTGCTTGTTAGATGTATTTCAAGAAAGGATGGTGTTTATTGTATGAGTACAAAAAAACGACTTGCATTAACCCTTGGAAGCGTGCTGTTTGTGGGGTGCCTGACTGGCTGCGGTGTTGTGGCGGCATCACAGGGCGGAACGTCCATAGCGGAGGTGGATTGGCAGCAGGCATCGAATGAATCTTCTTCGTCTCTCGCGGCATATGCAGAAGATGGCGGGGATTACACGGAATTTATTGGTGGAGAGGATTCCGATATCAATTATGAGGAACAATTCGAGCCCTATGCGCAGTTTGGTCTGATATACGATGCCGATAAAAATGAACTGCGATATAATGGAAAAGTAGTCCGATGGTTCGAGGATTACTATCCCGTATCGGCGGATGGGGCAGTGGCCGGCAAGGATTTTTTCCAGGAAAACGGCGTTGTCGATGTGTATGCCGTCCGCGACCTTAGCAGTTTTGTACGCTCCGATGATGGCTCTTTTGATCCGGGCGGAAAACTGATCGGCGTGGAGGAGTTTTCAGAAGAAGAATTTGCTGCCCGTGATATTGAGGCGATTAAAAATCCACAGCCCATTACTTGTATATCCGGCGACGGAATGTTGTCCACAAAAGAACTTGAAGAGATGGCAGAGGAATATGCGGCGTTTGGCGTTACCTATGACGCCAAAGACGATCAGTGGTATTTCAACGGTGAAAAGGTTCGCTTCTTCAAAGATGTTCTGACATCCAACGGCGAAAGCCTGACGAATGGAAAATTTAAAGGTGCGATCCGTACTTTCAGTGGTGATGGTACAATCGATATTTATACGGTTCGTGACTTCTCGAATTTGGATAGTTCCGGAAACGGAACTTTGACGGGTATTTACCGTATTTCTTCACACTGATAGCCCATTCCGCGGCGGGTTTTAATAAAATCCGGCAGGCCGATGCCGTCCAGCTTGGCCCGTAGTCTGGTCATGTTAACGCTGAGCGTGTTATCGTCGATATAAATCCGGTTATCCCATAGAGATTCGATCAGATCCGCGCGGGAAACGATTTCTCCCGCGTGTTCCATCAGGCAGGCCAAAATCTGAAGTTCGTTGCGCGTCAGTTCGATGTTCTTTCCATTTGCAGATGCCGTGCCTCTGGTCGGATTTAAGGTAAGGCCGTTGACGCTTGGCAGTTCCGGTTCCGTTTTTTGGCTGCTTCGGCGGAGGACGGCCCTGATGCGCGCAAGAAGTACCGGGACATGATAAGGCTTGGTAATATAATCGTCGCCGCCCGTGCTCAGTGCGTTCAGTTCGTCGTAGGCGGAATCGCGGCTGGTGACGAAAATGACCGGAATGTCAAAATTCCGACGGAAGTCAGCGCACAGCGAAAACCCGTCCCGGCCGGGCAGTCCCAGGTCCAGAAGGATGAGGTCAGGCTTTGCTTCCGACACTTGTGTCAGTATATTTTCAAAAACGGTGACGGCGATGGGCTGATAGCCTTCGTTTTTCAGAAGGAGCACGAGTTCGTCCCGAACCGTCTTGTCATCTTCGATAATCATGATTTTAGGCATAGTCATTCCTCGTTTTTTCTTTCTTTTACTATTTTAGCATGGACAGGCTTCTGCCTGCAATACGGAAGGAAAAGTAACATAAAGGGGAAGAAAATGTCAGGTTTATTTGGTAGACATCGCTTTCGAGGCGTTTTATAATGCAATGAAAGATAACAAAAGTATGAAGGCATGGAATTGAGAAACGTAGGAAGGGAGTATCGATGCTTGGAGAAAATTTACTGCACTTGCGGAAGCTGGCCGGGTTTTCGCAGGAGGAAATTGCCGGAAGGATAGGCGTTTCCCGTCAGGCGCTGGCGAAATGGGAAACGGGCGAGACGATTCCCGATGTGGAAAAATGCCTGAAACTGGCGCAGATTTATAATGTATCGCTGGATGATCTTGTAAATTATTCGGAAACACATACGGGCCTGCCGATTCCGCCGAAAGGAAAGTACTTTTTCGGTGCCGTTACAGTCGGGGAGAAGGGACAGATTGTCATCCCGAAGAAGGCGAGGGATGTTTTTAAGATAAAGAAAGGCGGCCGCCTGATTCTTCTTGGCGACGAGGAACAGGGGCTGGCACTGATTCCGGAAGAACAGTTTCTGGCGGTATACAATGAGATTCGGGCGGCATTGGATGAGTGAATATGAAATGTCAGAGAGGGAGAAGGACAAGCGGGGCGGACAGGAGAAAAGATTTCCACGAAAAAGGCCCTGTAAAGACGTCGGCACTTGGATTTTCCGGAACTTGCGACGGAAAATCCTTAGTACCGCTACGTCTTTAGTGGAGCGAGAGCGTGCCTTGGAGTGGAAACTTTTCTCCTGTCCGCCCCGCTTGTCCTTCTCTCTCACTGACATTTCAAAGATTATTTTAGAGAGAGGAATGTTAAAAAATGAGCAAAATTGCATTTTTCTGTATTCCGGCGCATGGGCATACGAATCCGACGCTGGCGGTTGTTCAGGAACTGGTCCGGCGCGGGAATGAGGTCTGGTATTATTCTTATGATTCCATGAAGGAAAAAATCGAGTCGGCGGGAGCGAGATTTATTTCCTGTGACAAATATGATATGCAGATGCAGCTTTCTCCTGCGGATGGCGTCAAGATCAGCACGGACCTGGCGTTTGCAACGAAGGTTCTCGTAGAGACTACGCTGGCGGTCGGAAAAGGGATTGAGGCACAGATGCAGGCATGGAAGCCGGACTGTATTGTGGCGGATTCCATGGCGGTATGGGGAAAAGCCATCGCGCGGAAGCTGAGATGTCCCTTTGTGTCCTCGACGACGACTTTTGCCTTTAATAAGGCTTCCGCCAAGACGATGAAGCAGAGTCCGAAAGCGATGTTCCAACTGCTTTTTTCAATGGGAAAAATCAACCGGAATGTGAAAAGGCTTCGCGAGAACGGATACCCGATCAGGAATATTCTGGACATTATTCAGAATGATAACGAAACGGATACGATTGTCTATACCTCGCCGGAGTTCCAACCCTGTGCGGAGACTTTTTCCGAAAAATATCTGTTCGTTGGGCCGTCAATCCGGGAGGGCAATAAGATGCGGAAAAAGGTACAGGATGCCGGAGAAGGGCAGAAGGGGACAGAAGAGCAGGCGACCGGGACACAGAACCAGAAAGCACGGACCGGAGAAAGAAAGCAGGTCTACATTTCCCTCGGAACGGTGAACAATGACAAATGTGGATTTTACAGGAACTGTATTGCGGCTTTGCAGGATATGCCCGTCGATGTGGTAATTTCCGTCGGGGAAATGCTGGAGTTGGAAAAGCTGGGCGGGATACCGGGAAATATCCGGGTGGAACGTTATGTAAACCAAATTGAAGTGCTGCAGAATACGGATGTCTTTTTGACCCATTGTGGAATGAACAGTGTCAGCGAGGCGCTTTATTTTCAAGTGCCGCTCGTATTGTTTCCGCAGACGGCCGAACAGCAGAGCGTTGCGGCGCGGGTGTATGAACTGGGAGCTGGCGTCTATCTGAAGGAGACGGATGCCGCTGCAGTTCGGAGGGCCGTTGCGGCGGTGCTTGAGGAGCCTGTTTACCGCGAGAAGGCCGGGGAGATTGCGGAAAGCTTTTACCGTTGCGGCGGAGCGGAGGCTGCAGCGGAGAAAATTGAGCGGGTAGCGAGAGGGTGAGGAGTTTCATGATAGAATTATTTTATGTTAGATATAAGATATCAATAGAGATTACAATAAGCAACTCTGAAATTGATACGGTATTCTGGAAGGCTGCTCCTTCGGGAGAACCGACAGGTAGGAAATGGAGGAATGACAAAAATGAAAGAGGTTAAGTTTTATGAAAAGATAGAGGATGAGCTGCTTAAATTTGCTGTGATAATATCCAGAACACAGAATCAATACGTCTTTTGCAAACATAAGGATAGAGATACATGGGAAATCCCCGGAGGCCACCGGGAACAAGGGGAAAATATCATAGATACAGCAAAACGGGAACTGTATGAGGAAACCGGTGCTCTGGAATTTGATATAGAGCCCATATGCGTATATTCTGTTACGGCACCAGATAATTTTGACGGCAGTGAAAGCTTCGGAATGTTATTTTGGGCCGATATAAAGCGTTTTGAAGCAGAGTTACATAGTGAAATTGAAAAAATTACAATCATGGACGGATTGCCGGAAAAATGGACGTATCCCGATATTCAGCCTTATTTGTTGAAAGAGGCTGAAAAACGAGGCTATTTATAATGCAATGAAAGATAACAAATGTATGAAAATCGGGAATTGTGAAAAGCAGGAAGATTGTTAAGGAACAAGGCGAGAGAACGATATGGAGAACATAATAACAACAGAAAGGCTGATTATAAGAAGATACAAAAAAGAAGATATACAGGACTTATTTGAATATTTATCGGATATGGAAGTTGTGAAATATGAACCGTATAAACCACTGACCTTTGATGAAACCCAAAAAAATCTTGAATGGCGCATTGGTACAGATGAAATGCTTGCCGTTGAATTGAAAAATTCCAATAAAATGATTGGAAATGTATATATGGGAAAACGCGACTTTGAAGCATTGGAAATAGGATATGTATTTAATCGGAATTATTGGGGGCATGGTTATGCTGCGGAAAGCTGCAGGGCTTTAATTCAACAGGCATTTTCAAACGGCATTCACAGGATATATGCAGAATGCGATCCCCACAATAATCGTTCATGGAAATTACTTGAAACACTAGGATTTCAGCGAGAAGCCCATTTTAGAAAAAATGTATATTTCTGGAAAGACGAAAATGAAAAAGCAATCTGGAAAGATACATATGTATATGCCAGATTGAATGATAACGCGTAAATAAAATCTGGACAAGTATGAAGCAGATGTGGGCTTTCACCGATTAGACCGAATACAGGCGGCAAATGGAAACGCAATTTTTTACAATTCAAATTTTATGCTTTTTGTTATGATGCAGAAAGACAGGAATACTGTCATAAAATTTGAAAGGAAGTGTTGAGAATGGATTATAAAAATCTGTTTGAAAAATTCAATGAGGGAGGAAAGCTGCTTTTGCCGGATGTGGCGGTTGCGTTTGATGCCATTCCGTGGTCTGAACACCCTGTTTTTGAGGGAGTGGAGCTAAAACATATCATCGCATCCGAAAAGACCGGCGGACAATTCAGCTTCCATCTTGTGAGGATAGCGCCCAATAAGAAGATAGGCAATCATATCCACGAAAAGCAATTAGAAACGCATGAGGTCATATCCGGTGCGGGCGTATGTGTGAACAATGGGGTGGAACTTCCTTATGAGGCAGGTGTAATTTCTATTTTTCCAATCGGGATACCGCATGAAGTCATTGCAGGAGAGAATGGCCTTTATCTGTTCGCAAAGTTTATGCCTGCGTTATGCTGACGCATTTCTTCCGGTTCGATCGTTTGGAAGGATAATTTGTAAGTCAGCGGAGACAGGCCTACCTGTTTTTTAAATTGCTTTATGAAGTGGCTCTGGTCGCAGAAACCTGTGGTCAGAGCCACTTCGGTTATTGTTTCGGCTTTGTGCATTAACCGCTGTGCCTTGCGGATACGGTTTTGAAGTTGAAATTGATGCGGCGTAAGACCGACTTCTGCCTTAAAACATCGGATAAAGTGGTATTTACTGATAAATGCGTTTTGTGCCATTTCCCCGATGCTGAATTTGTTTTCGGGATATAATTCCAACTGTCTTTTTAAGCTGCTGATAACTGGATTCTGACTGTCAGAGTGCCGGTTGGCATAGGCAGCGAGTGAGGAAAACGCTACATTCGAGTTCAGGGTATTTGCTAATTGTAATAGCTGGCGTTGATTGATTTTTTCTGCATGGAAGTCGCTCATCAGTAAAGACATTATATCATTCCGTATTTTGTCTGCGGCACAGCGTGCCGCGATATTTTTGTCAATACATAAGCTTAACAGGGTGTAGCTGTTATGGGCTGAAATACTATGCGGCATATATGGGCGGATGATAAAGGTTTGATTTTTGGCGTAAGTCTTTACTTCGTGACCGGTAGTGAGCACAATAGAGCCATCTAACACAATGCCGATTGTAAGCACAGAGACATGGTTGTGTGTAGGATAAGATATGCTTGAATTGCCGCAGAAAATCAATTCAATGCCCATATTGGAATTGTACAGGTAGCGTATATTGTTAGCTGTCATAAGGATTCCTTTCCGAGATTTTCATCGCCCCATCGTTTCATATGTTCCAAAACGGGAATGAAACTTTTGCCCAGACCGGTAAGATTGTACTCCACACGCGGGGGAACCTCTTTGTAATCATGGCGGGAAATGAAACCATCGGCTTCCAGTTCTCGAAGCTGCTTTGTCAGGCTTGATTCCGTAATATCGCCGATATGCCTGCGAAGTTCTCCAAAACGATGTATGTCCCGAAAGGCGATATAATAAATGATCTCAATTTTCCATTTACCACCTAAAATTTTCTGTATGGTCGAAACCGTCTTGCAGCGTTCAACCGCCAATGTGTTTTTTTTCATTCGATCACCCCCTTGAAACAGTATAACATGCCATATCTGTAAAAATCAATGTACGGTGCGAAAATAGGTACTTCAAAAAAGTACAGTACTTGTAAAAATGATGTACAGCAATATAATTAGACTGATAAGTAATTGTGAAACGTATGATTTCAAGATGACAGTTGTGCAAAATAGACAAATCACAAGCAGGGTGCTATGTCGTCGCCGGTGTTTAGACGCCGTATTTTGGCGTCTTATGCACCGTTGCGAACGACAGCGCAGCGAAAGCGTGCCCTGCGGTGATTGTCTATTTTGTACAACGGGAGCCTTCGAAAACATAGTTTCGCAATTACTTATCAGTCTAAAAAAGAAAAGGAGAGATAGATATGCACTACACAGGAACGATTTGGCGGCCGCCGTATGAAGCGGCATCGCTTTTGCTGGAAGTAACGGCAGGCTGCACGCATCATCAATGTAAGTTCTGTACTTTGTACAACGATCTGCCGTTCCGATTCAGGATGTCCCCTATGGAGGATATTGAGGGCGACCTGCAGGAGGCGGAAAGAACAGGGAAAGGCCGGCACAGCGGGCGTATCCGGCGAGTATTTCTGACGGGAGCCAACCCATTTGTCTTATCTTATGATAAATTGATAACGATTGCAGAGCTGATTCATCAATATTTTCCGACAGTAGAATCTATCGGCTCTTTTGCAAGAATTACAGATATCATGCCAAAAAGTGATGAAGAACTCGCAGAGCTTCATGCGTTGGGGTATGACGGTCTGACGATCGGGATTGAGACAGGGGATGATGAAGCCCTGAGGTTTATGAACAAGGGATATGCTTCTGCTGATATCGTAGAGCAATGCCGAAGACTTGATAACGCAGGGATTCATTACAGTTTCTTTTATCTGGTAAGCATTTCCGGAGCAGGCCGCGGCGAAATCGGAGCAAAACTGACGGCAGACATATGCAATCGGATACACCCGACACTCATCGGAGCCAATATGCTTACGATTTATCCCGACTCTGAACTTTATGCTGAAATACAGCGTGGAAACTGGCGGGAGGAAAGCGAACTCGAAAAATACAAAGAAGTCCGGAAACTGGTTGAAAACTTACACATTCCTGTAGTCTTTGCGGCGATGGGAGCTTCCAATGCGTATCAGTTTTATGGACAGCTGTCGGAAGATAAGAAAAAGCTGTTGTCGTTTCTTGATGAGATCATAGGAAATGTCAGTGAAGAGGAATTACAGAAATATCGAAAAAGCGTGCATCATTTATAAAGGGAGGAGGGATGAACGTGCATTTTACAGGCAGAACCTAGCGGCCGCCGTATGAAGCGCACTCGGTCATCATACAGGCGGCCTCTGGCTGCACCTATAATAAATGCAGGTTTTGCAGCCTGTATCAAAAGGAGTGTTTTCGAATGTCGCCCATCGAGGAATTTGAAGAGGATTTGGCTGAAATAAAAAGCTATCAGCCATATGCGAGAAGAATATTCTGGACAGGGGCAAATCCTTTTGCGATGAGCTACGACAATCTGAAACGCAGGGCGCTAACGGTAAGGGATTATCTCATTAAGTGCCGGACAATGGCTATGTTTGCAAGCATTCGTGACATTAAAGATAAAGAGGTGTGGCAGCTTAGAAAATTAAGAGCAATGGGCATTAACGGTCTGAGTATCGGTGTGGAAAGCGGCGATGATGAAACGCTTACCCTTGCAGGTAAGGGGTATACTTCGGCTGATATTCTGGAACAATGCGGGAAATTGGATGAAGCGGGTATTGAATATTACTTTGTTTATATGACTGGACTTGCAGGAAAAGGCGGCGGATACAGAAATGCGACGAACAGTGCGGAGATTTTCAGCCGGCTCAATCCGTATTTTGTATCCGTGGACTCGCTCACGCTTTTTCCGGATACGGAATTATACAAAATGGCACAGCAGGGCTTATTCATACCTGCCGGGGAAAAGGAGCGTATCCGTGAACTGCAGATACTGGTCAACAATCTGAATATACGCACCCATCTTTTGGCAGACACCGTTTCGAACTTTGCACCGGTAACGGCATATTTACCGTATGACCGTGAGAAAGTCACAAATGAGCTGCAGTTTGTTATAGACCATACAGAAGAATCTAAGATGCAGGAGTACAGAAAGAATCTGAAATCGTTGGGATAAGATTTGCCGTTAAATCTATAATCCAGTTAAATTATGAGAATAAATAAAAATAGTTAATTTGCAAAAAGAATGCTATAATATATAAAAGGTACAAAAATCGCATTGATTTCAAAATGGAGGATGGATATGTCAACATTGGAGAAAACCATAGATTTATTAAATTCCTTACCGGAGAATCAGATAGAAACGATATATAGTTTTGTACAGTTCCTTAGCGCACAACAGAAAACAGAAAGACCTGCGGATATGGAATCGTTGGATGATATTTTCGAGAGTATAGCTGGTGCAGTACATGATACAGGAAGGTCGCTGGAAGAATATAGGGAGGAGCGGATAAGAGAAAGATATGAGGCTGTTAATTGACACCAATGTAATTCTTGATATTGTTTTTAAACGCAGTGGTTGTAACATTTCCATGGAGTTATTTAGAAAAGTGAAGGAGATTGGAGCCAGTGCATATATAACGGCATCTTCTGTGACGGATATTTTTTACATTATTCGTAAGGAAACGCATGATATAAGCCGGACATACGTTATTGTGGGAAATATTTTACGTTTGGTTGTGAATCTTCCCGTGACAGAAAAAGATGTTCGAATGGCGTTTGAGCAAAGATGGAAGGATTTTGAAGATTGCTTGCAGTACATGACTGGAAAAAATAACGGGATGGATTATATCATTACAGCGAATCATAAAGATTATGCAGATGCCAAGCTGCCGGTTTTGGCACCGAAAGCCTGGATAGAAATGCTTGACACGACACCCGCCCTGTGATATCCTTATGAAAATATTTTAAGAGACTAAGAGAAAGAAAAGGTTATTGATATGCAGAACCTGCAGAACACAGCGAATTACATGTACATGTATTGCGGACGTATTCATCTGTAATTGTTATCCGATAAAGTGCACAGTTACAGAGAATAGGTTCGATGTGTCTGTGCATGGAAAACGGTAAATGCGGTTTTGCAGTTTTTATATTATTTTAATGCTGACGTTTATCATGAAATGCACTGGACACATCCCATGTCCGGTGTATTTTTTGTTTGCCCGGCGGACATATGTACATAGTACAAAGGCTTCGATGGAGCTACGCTTTTGGCGCTGACTGAGCAGCAGGTCGTGCAGACTGAGAGAAAGGCAAGGTTATTTTTATGAAATTAGCAGATGGAACAGAAGTTACGGTCAGAACCTGTCAGGAAGAGGATGTGGAAGCAATCGTCAGGCTCATTGCGAGGAATTTCCGGGAGGTCAACGTGAAAGACTATGGAGCGGAGGCGATGGAAGAACTCGTCGCGTCTCATGATGTGAACTGGTTTAAAGGAGTTGCGGAATATGCGAACGTATATGTGTTCTGGCGTAAAGATAAAATCGTCGGTGTCGGCTCCATATCCAGTTTTTGGGGAAGCCTTACGGAAAGTATCCTGCTCACGATTTTCGTGCTTCCCGAGCTGCATCATCAGGGAATCGGAAGTTTTATCATCGATACCCTTGAAGCAGACGAACTGTTTCTGCGGGCGGACAGGATTGAAATCCCGGCCTCGATCACGGCGGTAGAATTTTACCGGAAAAAGGGGTACGACTACAAAAACGGT
The DNA here is from genome assembly GCA_947178125.1 of uncultured Lachnospiraceae bacterium. GTDB lineage: Bacteria > Bacillota > Clostridia > Lachnospirales > Lachnospiraceae > UBA3282. The sequence continues at coordinate 36,884 of CAMWXB010000028.1, forward strand.
GTAAAAGAACTGGATGATGAGAAACATTACAGGCTGGAAAAGTTCCGGAAGAAAGTCACATTACAAAGGGCGGGCACAGAGGACGCGGAGCGATTGCACGAAATGCAGAAAAAGGCGTTTCAGGAGCTGCTCGATAAATATCAGGATTATGAAACGAATCCGGCGAGCGAGGCAGCCGAAAAAGTTTTCATGCGATTGAAGCAGGAATTCACATACTAACCTCATGATTCCGCTCTGCGGAATCCCAAAATCCGAACACAAATAAATTTGTGATGAAGAATGCCCGTATTTTGGGCATTCTTCGGTGTGAAGCTTTAGAAGTTCTTGGCGAAACAGCCTATGCTGTGAGCCTTAGAACTTCTCTTCACACTATTATTTTATATGCTTTGAGGGCCGGAAAGCAGGAGCCGTCCGTGTTGTTGATAAAAAAGAGCCCGGTAAGAACAAAAGAATATCACCCATCTTTATTTTACCGGAATTTCAGGGGCGCGGAATCGCACAGGAGGCGATCAAGCTTTGTGAGGAAATTCACGGCCGCGGACAATGGGAGCTGGATACTATTCTGCAGGAAGAAAAGAACTGCTATTTGTATGAAAAAATGGGGTACCGCAGGACGGATAAGACAAGAAAGGTGAATGACAGGCTCACGCTTGTATTTTATGAAAAATAACAGGATTCCTGTGGTGAAAGAACCACAGGAATTTTAAAATTCTTTGTGATATTTTACAGGAGAAAATATTATGGGGATGGATTTTATTCGTAAAATAAATTCGCGAATTAAGAGAATATATTCAACAAACGGGATGAATACAATGAAAGGGGCAGAGGGGTATAATTAAAAAATAAGAGATAAAGAAAAGAAGCGGAGTATAGCCTGAAAATGTCATTTATGAAATTTATGAAATGGATAAATGCGAAGCGTCCGAATGTAAAAATGATTTTAATAAAAAAATATGCTGCAACCTGTATCAGAACCGGGATTACGTTGCTGCAGACATTATTGTTGGGGGTGATGATAGAGTCAATTTTTTATGAGAAAAATGTTAGAAAATTTTTCTTACAGGTTATATTATATATTTTGATTTTTGGTGTGTATGTGATTCTTGGACGTAAAGCTGCAAATGAGAGCGAAAAATTACAAATAGAAATTCATGGAGGAATGCGCAGCCTTCTATATAGCAAGGAAATCCGTGCGAGCGGAAAGGACATGCAGTTGATTAAGCCGGGTGAAGATCTGCAATTATTTGCGCAGGATATTGACAGTATCTTTAATTGTTTGGATAAGTCATTAGAGAACATCGTTGTTTCTGTAATCGGAATCATAGGAATTATTGTTATCGTGGGATTTTATAATTGGCTGTTAGCGTTCGTAATTTTTGGCTTTTCAATAATCACCGCAGCGATTACTAATTTGCCAAATGGGAAATATCAAAAGGCCAGAATCTATTTTAGAGAAAATCATAGTCGCTATCTTAACTGGGTCAATGAACATTTAAGAGGAATGCGCGACATTCGTATTAACCAGGCAGAAGCGATGTTTCAGGAAATGTTTGATAAGCATACATATGACGATTTAAAAGCAAAGGAAAAAATTCGTTTCATTGAGATTAAGGCAGAAAGATTGGTTGGTTTTGTATCAACTGTTCTAACGGTTCTATTTTGGGCGGCATCAGCTTTTATGATTTTATATGCCTCTTTGACTGTGGGCCTATTTTATGTGATCAATAGATATTTTGATAAAATGATTAAGTACTTATCTATCATCTTACAGGAGAAACTAAATATTCAAAACGATATGCCGGGATATGAGAAAATCAGGAATTACTGCGAAATGGAAAGTGAACAGGAAATACAGCAAAATGAAGAAAAAATGAATATTGGAGAATATAAAAATGCGGTGCTGAGGTTTCATGATATTTCGTTTTCATATGGAAATAAAAACGTTATAGATAATATGAATGTCGAATTTGAACCCGGAAAAATGAATGTCCTGGCTGGAACTAACGGGGCAGGGAAAACAACTTTAATGAATTTGATTCTGAGATTTTATCAGGCTGAAAATGGAATGATTGAATATGATGGTAAAGACATCAGCAAGTATAGTCTTGAAGAGTGGCGGAAATGTATCGGATATGTGCAACAGGACACTTTGTTTTTTGAAGGGAGTTTGCGGGATAATATTTGTTTATATGCGCCGGATATCAAGGAAGAACGTATCTGGGAAGCTTTAAAAACAGCAGGTTTATATGAAACGGTCATGGAGTGGGAGGATCATATCGATACTGATATCATGAAAGGGGAAAGATTGTCAGAAGGGCAAAAGCAGCGAGTTGCTATTGCAAGGATTATTGCCAAAAATCCTAAAATTATATTAATGGATGAACCTACAGCAAATCTGGACTATGATATTGAAAAAGAGATTATTGCTGATATAAAAGAAGTGTGTAAAGAGCAGATTTTAATTGTTATTTCACACAGGAGTACCGTTATGCGTCAGGCGGATAAAGTCTTTGTTATTGATAAAGGGCGGACCCTGAAAGGTGAATGGAGCTGTCAATGAAATTGATGAGAGAACGATTGGAAATATTTAAAGAGATATTTCCGTATGTAAGTAAATATAAAGTCTGGTGGGTATTGCTGCTTTGTTTAAAGGTAGGGCAAAGACTGCCGGTTTTGTTACAGCCTTTGATCCTGAGAACTTTTATTATATATGTTATAGACGATAGGAACATATCTTATATGCTTAGCGTCATCGCAATGTATATGGGATTGTATCTGGTTGATACGATTTTGAAAGTGCTGCATCGGGTAATTGATAATTCATTATTTAATAAAATTACCGGAGACTTGAGAAGAATCCTGTTTGAGCATTATATATATATGCCAAAAGAAAAATATAATACTTATGAGGTCAATGATTTAGTAAGGAGATTGAATTTTGACGTTGATATGGTTAAATTTTTCCTGGTGGGACAGGTTTTCGATCATATATCATACATTGTTTTAATCATTGTATCTACAGTATTAATGCTTTCACTTGAATGGCACCTTGCATTAATAGCGTATATCCTGATGCCGCTTTCCATATGGTTATCAAAGAAATATGAGGATAAAATTGAAAAAAATGCTGAACAAAATAGAAAATTGATTACTCAAATAGAAGAGCGTGTAGAGAAAATATCTGCTTTTTGGAAAGAGGTCAAAGCAAATCAATTAGAAACATATCAGGAGAAAGATTTTGGCTATGTATTAGATTCGTTCCTAAAGTGTATGTATGAGAATACAGAAATTACTTTTCGTAGAAAAAGTGCTTTAGATATCAAGGAATCTATTGTTGATCTGATGTGCATGTATGCAGCAGGGGGAATTCTTGCCCTGTTTTATCATATTGCAGCCGGTACAGTGATTGCATGTGTTGGATATTATCATAATATTTTGGAAGGTTCTCGTGAAATTATGGAGATAAATGCCAGCTTGAACTGGATGAAACCGTCAATTTCCAGAGTGATCGAGATTGCAAATCTGCCATTGGAAAAGTATGATAATAGTAGAAGGCCAAATGCGTTTGACAGATCGATCTATGTTGTTGATCATATTTGGTTCGGATATCGTGATTTCAAGAAAGAGATAATACAGGATTTATCTTTTGAAATAGAGGAAGGCGAAAAGGTATTGATTGAGGGAGCGAGCGGAAGCGGTAAAAGTACATTGATGCAGCTTTTGACCGGAGAGCTGATGCCCACAGAAGGAGAAGTGATTTTTAAAGGGTTAGATTTAGCCCGATTTTCATCAAGGGAATTATATGATTCTATTAGAATCATAGATCAGAATACCTATTATATGAATATTTCAGTCAGAGAATTTTTGAAAATGGCGAAACAAAATGCCGGTGATGATGAAATGAAGCAAGTCTGTCTGGCAGTTAATTTGTGGGAAGATTTAGAGGCAAAAAACGAAGAACTGGAAGTTCTTATTGGAGAAAATGGTTCGAATCTTTCAAAAGGTCAGAAACAGAAGCTGGCATTGGCAAGGTTATTATTAAATAAAAATAAAATAATCATGTTAGATGAGGCTTTTTCGGCTATAGATGCGAGTGATAAAGCAGCAATAATCGATATCATATTAAAGCACTTTAAGGAAGAAACAATCATATGTATTGCTCATGATGAGGAAATAAAAAGACGCTTTTGTAAAACAATTGAGGTAGGAAAAGAGGTGTTTATTTTAGATGATCGGAATCTATTTCAGCGGAACCGGAAACACAAAATACTGCGTGGAGAAATTTCTCGAAGCATATGAGGCTGGCGCAAGGGCTTTTTCCATAGAAGAAGACTGTGCATTGCATAATATAGAGGCGCATGAAGAAATCGTGATCGGTTATCCTGTGCAGTACAGCACTGTTCCGAAAATTTTGCGGGATTATATCACGGCTCATCAGAGCGCATGGAAAGGAAAAAAGGTCTTTGTCATTGCTACAATGGGACTATTCAGCGGAGACGGTGCGGGCGTTCTGGCTCGTCTGCTGCAAAAAAACGGCGCTGTTATTACAGGTGGTCTGCATTTGAGGATGCCCGACAGCATATGTGATGAAAAGGTATTAAAAAAGCCGCTTTCCCAAAACCGGCTTCTTGTAAAAAAAGCAGAACTGAAAATAAGAAAAGCCGCGGGACGGTTGAAAAACGGCAGGCCTCCGCGGGACGGGCTGGGCTTTGGCAGCCATCTGGCAGGTTTTTTCGGGCAGAGACTGTATTTCGGGCATAAGACCAAAGCGTATTCCGCTCAGTTAAGAATCGATGCCGGAAAATGTGTGGGCTGTGGAAAATGCGTTGGCCTCTGCCCGATGAAGAATCTGCATCTGAACGGGGGAAAAGCCGTACCGGACAGCCGGTGTACGATGTGCTACCGCTGTATTAACGAATGTCCGGCGCAGGCGATCACTCTATTGGGGAAAGAAGTCGTGGAGCAGGGGGGAATTGGAAAGTATTTGTAATGACATACAGCTTATTCCCGGGGAACGATTTCCTGGCTTTTGATCAACTGCCTGATTGCATCGAAAAGATAGGGCTTCAGTTCTTCGATACCTTTCGGTTCATTATAGAGGATAGAACTGTAACAGGTGGAACTGACGAATTCCACGATCATAAACAGCAGAATTTCCGGGTTTTTATAAGCTTTCGGGGAGTTTTCCAGAATTTTGTAAATATTATAAAAATCCACATCCGAATCATCGCCCGAAGAAATCAGTTCCTGCTTAAAAATGCCCCAGCTTAGGTTTTTGGATATGAAAAGCAGGAGAGATTTGTCCGCATTGAACTGTTCGATAATATTGTCGGCAAGAAAAATAATCCGGTCTTCCAGTTCCGTCAGATCGGTTTTGGCAAGGGCTTCGTCGGCAATGGAAAAAATGCGGCTGGCCTTATGGGCGATTAGCTTGTTGCGGATATCGTATTTATCTTTGAAATAGAGATAGAAGGTTCCCTTTGCCACGCCAGCGCGCTCTACAATATTGTTGATGGTCGTTTGGTGGAGTCCCTGGGTGGTAAAAAGTTCAAAAGCAGTATTGAGAAGCGCTTCGCGCTTCTTTTTTTTGTTCAGATCTATTTTTCCCATTCAGCCTCCATAATGCCGTATTTTCGGGATTTAATCCCGAATAGCTTATTTTCATTATAAGAGAAAATGTCGAAAAGTCAAATTTATATTTTTTTAAGAAATAGAATATTGACTATTGGTCATTTCTTGAATATAATGCTGAGTATAAACAAAAATGACCAATGGTCATAAAGCAAAAGGAGTGATTTGGATGGAAAAATTTGGTAGAAGTGTTGTAAAGCTGCGGATACCGATCCTGCTTTTGAGCCTTCTGCTCTTGGTACCGTCTTTTCTGGGGTATGTAAGTACCAAGGTTAACTATGATATCCTTTCCTATCTTCCCAAAGATATTGAAACGATGATAGGGCAGGATATTCTGGTCGATGAATTTGGAACGGGAGCCTTTTCCATGTTCGTTGTGGACGGCATGGAGCCAAAGGATGTGGCGAGGCTGAAACAGGAGATAGAGCAGATTGAGCATGTGGAAACAGTCATCTGGTATGATTCAGTCATGGATATTTCGGTGCCGATGGAAATGCTGCCGGGTGATATATACGAGGCTTTTAACAGTGGGGACGCAACGATGATGGCCATTATTTTTGACGAGACCACATCGGCGGACGGCACGATGGAGGCGATTGAGAATATCAGAAAGGCAGCCGATAAGAACTGCTTTCTGAGCGGTATGTCAGCGGTCGTAACGGACACGAAGAACCTTTCGGAAAGAGAAGCGCCCATTTATGTGTGCATCGCCGTATTGCTTTCCTGTATCGTGTTATCGCTTACAATGGATTCTTTCCTGATTCCGTTTTTGTTTTTGTTAAGCATTGGAATGGCAATTCTCTATAATCTGGGAAGCAATGTTTTTATGGGAGAGATTTCTTATATAACAAAAGCGTTGAGCGCGGTATTGCAGCTTGGCGTGACAATGGATTATTCCATTTTCCTGTGGCACAGTTACCAGGAGAACCGAGCCGGGATGCAGGATAAAAAGGATGCTATGGCAAAAGCGATTTCAGAGACCGTTACATCCGTCGTGAGCAGTTCCATGACGACGGTAGCAGGGTTCATTGCTCTCTGTTTTATGAGTTTTACGCTGGGAATGGACCTTGGCGTTGTCATGGCAAAGGGTGTTGTATTCGGTGTCATTTCCTGTGTCACGGTCCTGCCTTCCATGATACTTGTATTTGACAGAGCATTGGAGAAGACAAAGCACAAAGCCTTACTGCCGGATTTGAAAGGTGTGGGAACCTTTGTGACAAAGTATTACAGAGTGTTTATCGTTCTGTTCGTGCTGGTTTTGTATCCGGCGGTTTTCGGATACCGGAATGCGGAGGTCTATTACAATTTGGACGAAACGCTTCCGAAAGACCTTCCGAGTATCGTTGCGAATGATAAACTGAACGAGAGTTTTGATATGAATGCGACCCATATGCTTTTGTTGAGTGCGGACCTTCCGACCAAAGACGTGAAACATATGGTGGAGGAAATGAAAGAAGTGGATGGAGTCAACTGGGTACTCGGTCTGAATTCCCTGAAGGGGGATGCCATTCCGGACGAATTGGTTCCGGCAGACCTGGCTGATTCCCTGATGAGTGAGAATTGGCAGCTCTTGTTAGTCGGCTCACAGTATAAAGTGGCGTCGGAAGAAGTCAATGACCAGTGCAGGCGGCTGAGTGCAATCTGTAAATCCTATGACAGCAAGGGCATGCTAGTGGGTGAGGCACCCTGCACGAAGGATTTAATTGAAATAACGGATAAAGATTTCAATACGGTCAGCATCGTTTCCATTGGAGTGATTTTCGTGATCATCCTGCTGGTGTTCAAATCCATTTCGCTTCCGGTAATCCTGGTGGCGGTCATTGAAACGGCGATTTTTATCAATATGGGCATTCCATATTATACTAAGACGGAAATTCCCTTTATCGCTTCGGTCGTGATCGGTACGATACAGCTTGGCGCAACGGTGGATTACGCTATCCTGATGACGACCAGATACCGTAAGGAGCGGTATGCGGGCATAGAGAAAAGGGAAGCGGTGACGACAGCCTGCCAGAGCAGCGTGAAATCAATTATTGTAAGCGCTTTGTCTTTCTTTGCGGCGACCTTTGGCGTAGGGCTGTATTCCAATATTGATATGATAAGTTCTCTTTGCACATTGATGGCGCGTGGCGCGCTGATCAGTATGGCGGCGGTCATACTTGTATTGCCTTCAATGTTCATGGTATTTGATAAAGTGATCATAAGAAACAAAGCGGGCGGCAGAGTAGTAAAAGGAAAAGAAAAACTCGCTCTGGGGTCATAGGATTAAAAGAAAGGATGGGTTATGAATTATGAGAAAAGATTTTTTAAATAAAGAGCAGAAGATAAAAGAACAAAAAATGAAAGAGCAAAAAGTATGGGGATCAAAGGCGTGGGGAAAGAAAACTTTATGTCTGGGACTCAGCATATCGATGGTACTGGGGCTTGCCGGCTGTGGTAAGGCGGAAAGTGAGCAGGCGGGCGTCATTACAGAAGAAAATCAGGAAGATGTATTGATGGAAGTATTAAATGCGCAGGTGGCTTCTTCCCACAGCAGCGAGGCCGGCAAGGAAGAAACGGTCTATGTGCTTGCGGATGCGAACGGCAGTATCAATGAGGTCATTGTCAGCGACTGGCTGAAAAACCGGGACGGAAGCAACAGCCTCGCAGACTGCTCTGACCTTACGGACATTCGAAATGTGAAAGGATATGAGACTTTTGATATCAATGAAAGCGGTGATATGGTCTGGCAGGCAGAAGGTGCGGATATTTATTACAGAGGCAGCACCGAAAAAGAAGTGCCTGTCGAAGTAAAGCTTTCCTACTGGCTGGACGGAAAGGAAATTACGCCGGAAGCGCTTGCGGGAAAAAGCGGCAAAGTGACGATCAGGATGGATTATATCAACAGGGAAACCAAAACGATCATAATAGGCGGAAAAGAGCAGGAGATCAAAGTGCCCTTTGCCATGATATCCGGTGTGATACTGCCACAGGATAAATTTTCCAATATTGAAATGAGCAATGCAAGGCTGCTCTCGGAAGGAAATAACAGCGTTGTGATCGGGGTCGCTTTTCCGGGGCTTGCAGAAAGTATTCAGATGGAAGAACTGAAGGACAAAATGAATAACAGGGAAGAGGGCGAGTCGCTGGAAGATTTGGAAATACCGGATTATATTGAGATAACGGCAGATGTAGTGGACTTTGAACTCGGCATGACGATGACGGTAGCCATGAGCGATGTCCTTTCCGACATTGAATTGACGGATTCTTTTGACCTTTCCGAATTGAATGATTCGATGGAAGAACTGAAAGATGCCACAAATGAGTTGAAAGACGGTACGGAAGAGTTAAAGGACGGAAGCGGAAAACTCAAAGACGGTACAGTGGAGCTTGTGGCAGGCACGGACGAATTGCTGGACGGTACGACAGAGTTAAAAGACGGTACGCAGGAGTTGTATGAGAAATCGGGATTGCTGGATGATGGAGCAAAACAGCTCGATGACGGGGCGGCTGCGCTTTATGATGGTACTGTGGCATTGCAGGATGGCGTGACGAAGCTGACGGACGGAACCGGAGCATTGAAAAATGGCAGTGCACAGCTTGCCGACGGCACGGGAAGTCTGGTAGAAGGCACCAAAAGTCTGAATGACGGAGCGCTTCTTGTACAGGGCGGTATTGATCAGGTGGCGTCTCAAATGGATGTGCTGAAGGCCGGTATCGGTACGCCGGTAACATCGTCCGCCGGAATCGACCCGGCCAATCCGGCGACGCTGTTACAGGTGTCATGGCTGCTCAACCAGACACTGGCACAGATGAGCAGTTCTGCCGGATTATCGGAGACATACTATAATGCAATTCTTGCTTCGCTGACAGCACAGAAAGCGGAGGCACAGGCAAATCTTGATACGGCACAGGAAAATCTTGTGGCTGCACAGGGGCAGGCTGCGGAAGCACAGGTTCAGTTATTGGAAGCTTGTCAGGCGGACACACAGGACATGGAGGTCGTAACGGATACTTATACGGAAACGGAGTATCAGACCGTGCAGGCTGAAGTACCTGTTTATACGACAACAAAAGAGACAATCGTGACGTTAGCGGAAATAGGAGGCGGTTCCGGACAATCGGATGAAAATGACGACGGGGCGGAATATGATGAAAGCGGAGAGGATGCAGCAATCGAAGAAATAGGCCGGAGCACGGATGAGAGTACGGAAATGACGACGGAACTGCAGGACGTAGAAGTTCTTATGGAGAAAGAAATCATAGAAACGGATACGATACAGATACAATCTGTAGATGTGGAAAATTTACAGGAAAAAGTGAACGGTTATCAGGCAGCGCTGGAAGAGGCGGCAGTCTATCAGGCACAGGTCGAAGCTTACTCCCTGCAGGTCGAAGCGCTCGATGCGGCGCAGGAAGCGCTCGCGGCAGCCGATGCTGATGCAATGCAGCAGTTGGCACTGATGCAGCAATGGGGACCGGCGATTACCTATGCGGCAGTTCTGGAGCAGAAACTGGAGGAGATATCGGATTCCCTGAATTCGCAGGAAAGTGTCGGCGGCATTACGGCACTGGTACAGGGAGCGGGTGCGCTGGCAGACGGAACACAGACGGCGCTTCTTGGGGCCGAGGCGCTTAACAGCGGAGCCAATGAACTGAAGAACGGAATTGAGGAACTAAATAGCGGAGCCGGTGAACTGGCGGATGGCGCCGGGAATTTAAAGGACGGTGCGGCGACTTTAAAGAACGGCACGAATGAACTGCAGAGCGGAACAGGGCAGCTCGTAGAAGGAACCAATACGTTAAACGATGGTGCGGGAACGCTGAAAGACGGTGTCGTAACCTTAAAGGACGGTGTATTGACACTGGATGAAGGCATGGGAACACTGGACGAAGGCGCGCTGGCGCTGGTTGATGGTATGTTCGAGTTCGATGAGGAAGGCATCAGCAAGCTGACAGACCTTTTCGGAGACGATGTACAGGATGTGCTCGACAGACTGCGGGCAGTATCGGATGCGGGCAAAGAATACAATACCTTTACCAGACTCCCGGAGAACACGGACGGAAGTGTGAAGTTCATTATTAAGACAGAGGCGGTGACAGCATCGGAGGAATAGGGATTTTTATTTGAAAAGCCGGAATTTAAGATTGGCGGCAAAGTGATTTAAGGGAAAGAGCTGTTGCAAAAGTAGATGAATGGTCTACCGGGGCAACGGCTCTTTTTTCAGTACCCGCATAATGCCTTTCCACGATTATTTTTGTGGGCAGGTGCTGTCGGTGGGTTCTATTCTTTTCTACATATGATACTCGAAATGGCAATAATAGCAATCGAATATA
>CAMWXB010000029.1 GCA_947178125.1 uncultured Lachnospiraceae bacterium
TCAGTTTGTATTCCACTTTCCCCCTTGGACGGGAATCTCGGTTTGCAATTCACGGCCGCCAAGTCCGCCAAGTCCGCGCCAAGTGCAGAAAACCAACAGCCTGATTTCAAGCTATTGGTTTTCTTTTCTAATTCTTCGAAATTTATACTGTCATTTCTTTCTCTCCGCTCTTTTTCCTGCGTAGAACGATGATTACAATAATGATACCTGCCACAGCAACCGTCAACCAGATCAGACTGACTATTCCCAGGAATTTCGGAGAGATATGGAACAATCCATACGCTATCCCGCCATTTCCTCTGTCCGCTCCATCTGCCTCCCGGTACGCAATCGCATAGCTGGAGAACAAATCCGTAACGATCGTTATGGTCTCCGGCACCGCATCCATATCATTTAACAGCGCATATCTTCCCTCATGGGCACGGATGATATAATACTCTCTGCCATCGCCCCAGAGTTCTTCCGGTATGCCGATCACAATCTCCAAAGGCTCCGTCGTTTCCGCAACCGCATTCCAGCCGCCGTCCCCGGTCTTTATGTACACGGATATATCCACATAACCTCCCCTTGTCAATTCCGGAAGATACTTCCCGTATGCCTCATAGCCTTTTTCCACTGTCTCCCTGTCCTGTGGCGGAATGCTCTGCGAGATATTTTTGATATCCACCCGAATTTCCAGGCTCTCCCCTTCATCCACATGTTGTATCTGCTCCAGTGTCAGGACTGCATTGGCCACTGCGGCGGCATCGTTTATCCCGACCGTATACTGATCGTCCTCACAGACTACCGTGACAGTGACTGTCCCCTCTCCAACCAGTAACCGGGTGGCTCCCGGTGCGTCCTCGGTCAGAGTGCCGATCACGACAGGCGCCTCCGTCTCACCAGATATCACGATTCTACCGTCGTCCGCTGCCGCCTGCACGGTCTGTACCGTTACGCTTTTCGTCTGCCATTCGCTTTCTGCCCGCTGTGCTCCTGCATCCCCGTTACCGGTTCCGTTGTCGGTGCCACTGTTACTGCTACTGCTGTTACCATTGCCGGCTCCATCCTTGCCGCCGCCACCGGTTCTAGTACTGTCACTGCTGATGGTGCCTTTGCCCGTGCCGCTGGTTCCATTGTTGCTTCCCGTTCCGGTTACGCCGCCCGTGCCGCTGGTATTGCCGCCATTGTTACCACCACTGCCATTGCTGCCGCCAATTCCACTGTTTCCACCGTTGCCGCCCGTGCCGGTATTTCCACTATTTCCGCTGTTACCGTTATCTCTACTGTCGCCGCCGCTGACGTTATCTCCATTGTCGCCGCTGCCAGACGGCAAATCTCCATCCTCGTTGTTGATAGCAGCCTTCAGCGTGAGCGTTGTGTTTACGAGCTTATAGTATCCAGACTCACTGCCTGTCAGCACAAACCCTGTCACGGTCACGGGAATATCCTTCTTCGGCCCCTTATCTGTGAACACGGCCTCTAGTGTGCCGCCGAGCGCCACATCATCGTTCTCGATTACACCGACGAGTGCCGGCTTCCCGTCCGCTTTCAGTGTGGCTTTTGTGGTCCCGTCGTAATTGCGGTTCTCCACCGCCAGGGTCCCCTTCTCAGCCGTCACAGGTTTCTGTACCACCGTGAAGGCCGCCGTTTTCGTGCCTGTATAGTTCTTGCCTGTATAGGTCATCTCCACCAGATAGTCACCGGGAATGATGTTTCCACTCCCGGACTTCGGCAGTTCATCCGCAGTTACCCACGATGTGCTGCTTTCTGCACGATAACGGTATGTATACGTCTGTTCCGTGTCAGTCACGGTCACGCTCCCCTCCGGGGCGGGCGTAGTCTGCGCCCCATAAGCCCAGCCGGATATGGAAAGATTCATCTGGGCATCTGTCAATGCATTCCTGTCAACAAATCCGATCTCGATACTAACCGTATTTTCTCCCGTCGCCCATTCAGGCAGAGCTACCGTACCGCCTATGGTCTTACTGCCCACCGCCGCGCCGAAACCTGCGTCTAAGGCATCTGTCTTCCATGTGACCGGCCTACTCTCCGACCTCTGCGCATAACCGTCGGCTCCCGTATAAGTGACTGTGACTTCTTTCGGCAGCCATGCGTCCACTTCCTCCTTAGTATAGCCGCCGGATTTTGGGGTCTGCATAAGAACGTCCGTTGTTTTGATTGCCACAGTTACTGGACTTACGGTCAGGATTACCTTCCCGACATCTGCATTTGCCGCCAAAGCATACTCATATGTTACACCCCCCTTGACATTAAATTCTCTGTCCGCCGTATAGTCCGCCCCGTTCGTCGCGTCATCACTCGTCCCGTTGTCATATATTGCCTTTACGGTGCAATGTGCCTTCAGATAGTTGATCAGCTTATCTGCACTCTGGTTCGCGGTATCGTCCGCATAAATGTGCAGATTGTCCGGCGCTATCTCTAGTCTGGTATAGGCACGGTCCCTGAATTCAACCCGGATTCCCACTTCCGACTTCCCATCCTCTACGGGAACGGTATACGACCATGTGCCCTTCCTGCCATCCTCATCCCATGTAATCTCCGGAATGATCTCCTCTCCGTCTATGATGATGACAGGAGTGGAGCCTTCTTCACAGGTCCCCGTATAGGTCACTGTGTCACCGTCCGCACTGGGTTTCCCCTCGGAAACGTCATTGCCCTCCTTTCCTGCACCCGCACCGTCGGTCTCCGGCTCCTTTATGGTCACGTTCGTCCGTATCTGCGTCTTTGCAGGCTCGGAGGCAAAGCTGCCGGTCGTCGCCTGTTTCCGCACATAGAGGTCATACGCCGTATTCGGGGTAAGCCCCTTAAACGCTCCCGTGGTATTGGCGATGCTCCAGTCGGGAGTACCTCCTCTTGCTACAAGTACATACTCCTCCCCGTCAGCCGGATCGCTTACCGTCGCCGTGGTGTCGGTCACAGTCACCTTCTTCGGCGCGGAAGCGGCATGTCTGCCCGGAATGGTGATTACTGTCTCTTTGTTACTGCCGGGATATTTGATTGTGATGATACTCCCCGGCTCCACAGGCAGGGAACCGTCCGCATTCGGTGTAATTTTTTTCCCGTCGGAATCATAGATTTCCACCTGATCTTTGATATCGTCAGGCAGCTTTACGGTTCCTCCCGAATAGTCTATGTCAAGGCCGTCCAGTGTGACATCCGGCGGGCTATCCTGTATGGTAAAACCTGCTCTGCGCTCACCTGCGTAGTTGCCCTTGCCCATAATGACCACCTGCGCCTTGCTGGTGTCGGTGCTGACTGCTGTATTGTTCTGGTAGGTGACAGTATAATCTGTGCCCGCCGTCAATGTCTTGCTGCCGTCCTTCACGGTCACCGCTGGTCTGATTTCGTTTCCGGTGTACTGGTACGAAGTAGATGACAGCGTCACCGTTATCGAATTGTCTGTCAGCGGTTTTCCTGCAATGGTAAATGTCCTGCTCACGCTCACCGAACCACGCGAAAGGGTTGCCGTCGCTGTTCCGGCCGCCGTATTATTCGTATAGCTGATCACAGGCTTGGTCGTTCCCAGCCATGATCCCCCGGTATAATTAACAGCAAACGGTTTGATTGCATTTCCATTATAAACATAAGGCCCATTTTGGGTCGTTTTAAATCCGGCTGTGACGGAATGACCACACCCATTCTTGCAAGATTCCGTAATGGTTCCCTGTGTGGTGTCTGCCGTATAGGTCAGGCTGTGTTCCGATGAGGCATTTGCGGTAATGGTAACATTTCCCGTGATTTTACTCCTAGAAATCGTCAGTTTACCATTTGTATAGGTATACGCATCAGAGCCAAGCTCCTTGCCGCCAATCTGGACAGTCACGGTTTGAGGGACGTGATATCCGTCTCCAGGCGTGAATGTTACCGTATAATCTCCGCTGCCGCCTACCTCTGCTGCACCATTGTGAGTACAATTCGTGGCATTGATAGTGACAGCCGCCGGGGTAAAGACCGGATATAATACGATTGGAGTTGTCCTTATGCTTGCCTCATCACCAGTACCCGGATTAACAGTAATTTCTGTAACCTTTTCCCCATTGCCACCGGATGTCTCCGACCATCCGGTCTGGACATAACCCGGTTTCGTCAACGACAAATCCGTCTTTACAGTATACGTCCGCGGCGTAGTTCTATTTACTCTGCCACAATAAAAACTTTCTTCTTCCGGCACATCTCCAGTCGCACCGTCATTCTTATAGGTTACGGTAACATAGCGAAAAGTCAATGTATTGTTTTGACTGGCAGGCACACTAAGACCTCCAATACCTGATTTACTACCATTCAGACAGGCATAACAGTCTCCGCCTTTCACAACAGTCCCCGTATAAACACCGCTGTTTGTTTCATTCGTCGAATAATATGTTTCGTCGCATAGCAGCTCAATCTTCTGTCCACTCCATCTTGAGCCGTTCCGCCACAAATTGACTGTTATAGTAACAGTCTGTGCCTCTGCGGTAACGGCAATCCCTTCCGCAAGCTGCCCCGCCAGTTCCACCCATGCCGCCAGTTTGACAAACGCCTCCGTCGGAATCAATGCCCGCTGTTCTTCCGTCAGCGCCTCATACATTTCCCACAGCTCAAGTGCCTCCGCCGTGTACGCGGAAAGCTCGTCCATCCACGCCTCGTACTCCTCTTCCGCTTCCACGTCCGGCTCATCCACAAGGTAATCTTCCGCCTCCGGCAGCACAGTGATCCGTGTAAGCAGTTCCTGTACCACCGGATTCGTTTCCTGCACTGTCACGGAGTCCGTTTCCTGCACCGTCACCGTGATCTGAGGCAGGCTCACACCCTCCGCGAGCGTATAGCCTTCCGGCAGGACAGCCGTAAAGACATAGGTTCCTTCCACATTGCCATCATAGGCGGGCTCCGACTGCCATGTGACGCCCTTTATCATGACGCTCTCTTCTTCTCTTTCCATAGTCTGTGGGTCCGACGAAGCCTCTGGCTCCGCCATGTAGACAGGCATGAAAAATACACCGCGCTGCACGGTTAGCTCGCCGTCGTTTCCTTTTGCAGTCTCACCCGCATCTTCCGCGTCGCCCACGGGCGTACTGTCATTCTGCGACTCCGCATCGCTGCTGTCGCCGTCTAATTCTGCTGTACCGTCACTGGTTTCAGCTTCCGTATTCCCACCGTCGCTTTCTTCGCCCGTATTCCCGGCATCACTACTCCCGCCGTCGCTTTCTTCAGCCGTATTCCCGGCATCACCGGTTCCGTCGCCTGATTCCCCGGCACCACCGTTTCCTTCACTCGGATTCACAATATCACCAGTTCCGCCCTCGGTTTCTTCACCTGGATTTCCGACATCACCGTTTCCTTCACCCGATTCTCCTGCGCCGCCATTTCCTTCATCCGCATTTCCGGTATCACCGCTTCCGCTTTCTTCCCCTGTACTCCCGGCATCACCGGTTCCGTCGCCCGGCTCTCCCGTGCCGTCCTCCGGTTTCTCCGGTTGGTTTCCCTTTCCGTCCTCCGCATCTCCCGGCTTATTCGTGTCCTCTCCGTTTGCATCCCCCGACGAATCTTTGTCCTCCGGCGCTGCCGCAAATGCTTCCAGCGTGTTGGGCAGGGCCAGTTCTTCCTCCCCTGTTCCAAGCGGTACAGTCTGCTCCCGCACTTCCACCGGCAGTTCCCCGAAACTGGACACATACACGGTGCTGTCCACCCACTCCGTCGCAAGCGTAGAGAGTGCCGTCAGGATATCCGGACAGGTCGTTGCCAGCAGGCATACACATAGCACGACCGCCACGATACGCAAGCGTTTTCTCCTTCTCGATTTGATCCATGCACGTTGTTCATCCATAAGTTATGTACCTCCCTGTTGTATACGGTTTATGACTCTGCTTCATCAGAAAAAGAGCATACTACGCCCTTGCTTGCTAAAGATTCATTTTTCTTCTGCCATTTCCTATCAATCCTTTTTATTCAAATTGATATAGATTTAGCTCAACTATATCAATTTCAGAATAAAATAGGGACTGTTATGGTACGGATTGCACTTTTTGAAGTATAAATTGTGAATTGGGGAGTTTTTTTAAAGAAAAGGAGGTCGCCAAGTGTTCCTCCGGGATACACAATGTGTGAACCGAAACACTGGCGATACGTTTTACCGTACTCCTCCCAGAACTGATGTTATCAACAAAAAGAGAATGGGCGGAAATTACTTCCGCGTATCTGCGGGATGATTGATATGCAGCGAACCGCCGTTTGTTTCGATGACTTTCCGATACCAATATGCGGAATCCTTCGCAATCCGCTCCTGCGTCGTGAAGTCTACATAGACGATACCAAATCGCTCCGTATATCCTTTATCCCATTCAAAATTATCCATAAAAGTCCAGAGAAAATATCCTCTGACATCGGCTCCGTCATCGTTCGCCTTTTGCAGTGCCGACAGATACCGGTCAAGAAAGTCAATCCTGTTCGGGTCATGCACCTGTCCGTCATAAGAGACGACATCGTGGCAGGACATCCCGTTTTCCGTAATATAAACAGGCAGTTTATAACGCTCATACAGGAACTTGACGCCCCAGTAAAAGCATTCCGGCGTGACAGGCCAGCCCGCGGCCGTTCTGGGATAGCCCGGCTCTCTCTTCACATACTCCGGTTCTCCGTCCGCACCTGCCCGTATTATATAGCCATTATAGATATTCTGTCCCATGAAATCAAGCGGCTGTGCAATGAGCTCCATATCCTCCTTCGTGATAACGGGAAGATATTCTTTGAACCGCTCCAATCCCTCCGCAGGATATTCCCCAAGAAATACCGGGTCGGAGAACCAGGCCACGTTCCATGTCCAGTTATCCATTGGATTTTGCAGGGAAAAAAGGACTTTCCTCGCCGCTTCCACATCTTCCGGGCGCTCGGACGCGGGATATGCCATGCCGCAGGTCGGCGCATATCCTACCTGAATAGGACGTTTTGCATATTTCCGCAGAGAAATAACTGCTTTTCCGTGCGCCCGCAGCGCATTATGCGCCACCTGAAAAGTCTCCGCATAACTCAATTTCTGCCCGGGTGCATGAACACCGGAAAGGTGCCCAAGTCCGACGAAACACTGAGGCTCATTCAATGTAATGAAATATTCACAAAGGTCGGAAAAATTCTCGGCAACGACTTTCGCATACTCACCGAACCACCCGATAATGTCCTCGTTCAGCCATCCGCCTTTGTCCTGAACTGCCTGCGGCAGTTCCCAATGATACATCGTCAGATACGGCTCGATGCCATTCCTGCGCATCTCCGTCATCATATCGCGGTATAATGCGACCGCCTTTTCATTGACCTTTCCTGTACCCTCCGGCAGAATCCTCGCCCAGCTGACAGAAAAACGATAAGCTTTGATACCGAGTTTCCGCATCAGCGCATAATCTTCCCGGTAACGGTGGATATGGTCGCACGCCGTATAAGCGGTCTGACCGTCTAAAATATGCCCTTCCTCCGTAAAGGTATCCCAAATGGACGTGCCGCAGCCATCTTCCTTATCCCGGCCTTCTACCTGATAAGCGCTGCCCGCAACGCCCCATACAAAATCTTCTCTGAACATCCGATTAACCATGCCTTTCTCATTCGATACCTCTATTGTACTATTCCCGTACCGAAAGAACAAGACATATTTGAGCGGAATAAATTCGAATGAGGAATGCCCGTATTTTGGGCGTTCTTCTCACACTACTCTCTCGACTCCGGCAGGCGCAGGCGCAGGAAGCGTTTCGCCAGCTGTTTCAGGTTAAACGGCAGAATCGGATAAATATAGCTTTGTCCCGACAATGTCTTGTTACAGACAATGGACAGGATCAAAATGATGATTGCCGCAACATAACCGTACACCCCGAAAAGCGCCGTCAGGATCAAGTTCAGAATCCGCATGAACTTCAGCGCATAACCGAGTTCGTAGCTGGACTGGGTATAATTGGCGATTGCCACAAACGCCATATATAACATGACCTCCGAATTAAACCAGCCGCTGTTGACGGAAAACTCTCCGAGTACGAGGGCCGCCATGACACTTAACGGCGTACTCAGCATATTCGGCGTATTAATGGCCGCGAGCTTTAATCCGTCAATTGCAAGTTCCAGCAATAGAAACTGTACAATGAGCGGTATGTTGGAAGTTTCTTTCACCATAATGAACCGAAAGGATTCCGGTATCCATTCGGGTCTCTGCATCAATAACAAAAAGGTCGGCGTAATCAGATAAGTCATAAGTCCGATCAGAAAACGGGAAAGCCGCAGATAGGTTCCCGTGATCGGCGGAAAATAATAATCATCCGCTTCTTCCACGATATCGAAAATAGAAGTCGGCACGATCATTGCTGACGGCGAATTGTCCACCAGGATAATGATATCGCCTTCCAGAATCTGCGCCGATGCCGTATCCGGCCGTTCCGTAAATTTGAACTTGGGAAAAGGATTGAACCAGTTCCGCTGATAAAGGCATTCCGCCAGACTTTCCTGATTCATCGTCAGCGCGTCCACCTTGATTTCCGAAATCCGTTTTTTGATCTTGTCCAGAAATTTATGGTCTACCCGATTATCCATGTAACAAAGGACGATATCCGTCCGGGAACTTTTGCCCGCATTCATCATTTCCATGCGAAGTTCCGTACTCCGTATCCTGCGTCGTATCAACGCCGTATTGAAAACGACCGTTTCCACAAAACCGTCCTTGGAACCGCGCAGCGTCTTATCCTTTTCCGGTTCCGACACGCTTCTTGCCGGATAAGTTCTGGAATCGATTAAGACACATCTGTCATATCCGTCGATAAAAAGCGCAAAGACACCGGATAGGATATTATAAAAAATATCGCTCCACTTGTCTTTTAAATCCACCTCTACATAGGGCGTCGCCCGTTTTGCCATCTCGTAGGCACTGTCCGGCATATTTTCCGGTTTCAAATCGATAAAATACTGCAGGATCTTCATCATCAATTCATCCTTGCAGAAACCGTCTATAAAATAAATGCACGCCTGTCTGCCGCCCACATTGATCACCCTGTAAACAACGTCAAAGCTCATATCCGGCTTTAACCGCGCCGACAGATAGCGCATACTTTCTTCTAACGAAGTCGTCATGACCTCATTGTCTGACGTCTTTGTATTTTCCTGATTCTGATTCGTATTTTGCACAGATAAAAACTCCTTCCGAAACATTTTTCTTAGTATGTCCGGGAAGGAGCCTTTTATTCTTCTTTTCAATAACCTCCATGCCGCCTCTTAATGGCACAGACCATCAATCTGACTATCACAAATCATTTCAATCCGATACCCTTTAAGACTTCATTTGTCGTAATACCATCATATTCGTATGTAAGTTCATGCAGGGCAAACGGCAACAATTCTCTATTTTCCAACGTACCAAATCCGTTGACTAAGGCGGCTGCCGTTTTCCGGTCTCTTTACTGTTTTCCGGTGCTGCCATGTCCGCCCCTGTCCGCATTGTCAAGATGCTCCACCTCATCAAAGAAAAGTTTCGGCTGATTCTCCATAATACGGAATTGACAGATTCTGTCGTTGACATGAATCTGTGTATCGCGCACCGCATAGACCGGCATGAACCACTGGTCATTGTCCCCACAGTAGGAACAGTCGATAACGCCCTGATGATTGGTCTGGATAATGCCAAAATTCTTAAAGGTGGAACTCCTCGGCACGACATGTGCTTCATAGCCTTTCGGAAGTTCCATCGCTATGCCAAGCGGAATCAATTTAAACTCGCCTTTCTGCAGCGTGACCTCTTCTGCGGCACGCAAATCAATCCAGTCCGATTTGCCGTCGATGTATGTCAGTTTTTCTATTTTGTCCGAAAAATATTTAATCTTGATCGTTTTTGTTTCCATGCTTTTTATCTACCTTCAGAATATATTCGTCTTCACTTAATCCGCACAATACAGCACCGGCCCAGCCGCATCTTTCTGCTTCAGACTCTCCTGCACATCAATGACCCGCTGGTTCCGGCTTCCCCTCCAGCGAAGCGTCGCATCCTTCTCTTCTACGACAAACTCTCCGTCCACCAGAACATCGATATACTGCATAGCCGCATCGTTTCTGATATTCTCCCACAAGTCGCCAGTGTACAGCCAGATTGTTTTATTCGGATATTTTTCTTTTATTTCCGCCGCAAAGCTTCTGATTTCCGGCCTGTTGGCCGCATGAAAAGGATCTCCGCCCGAAAACGTGATCCCAGAAATATAGGACTTATCCAGCTGGTCAAAGATTTCCTGTCTGGCGCTCTCGTCAAAAGGTACGCCACCATCCGGATCCCAGGTAATCGGATTATGGCATTCCTTACAGCAATGCGTACATCCCGCGACCCACAAGACCACCCGCAGCCCGTCCCCATTCAACATATCGTCCTTCGTAATATTATGATACCTCATCTAACTTCCTCTCATAATAGCTAATTATCCAGATAACTACCTCACAACCTGACAGAATCGCTGATAAGGCGATTCTGTCGTGTGAGAAAGGTTCTGCAGTGCGAAACCGTAGAACTTCTTGGCGAAGCACCCAATGGTGCGAGCCCTGGAAGTTCTTCTCACACTTTACATGCTCTTCCGTTCTGCAATCTCCGCCATCTTGGCATCGCTCAGCCTTGTATCGCCGTGCACACGCGAATAAGCAAGATACCCGTTCATTCTGTCTATCTTCGTCAGATTGCGGCTTCCGCAGACAGGACAGACATCCATTTCCAGTTCCTGATGCCCGCAGTCATCGCAGTAAGCGAGGGAAAGATTGACGCCTTCATAGAATCCCATATCCATTGCACGTCTGATCAGCGTCCTGATCGCATCAATATTATAATCAATCGGATATTTTACATACTGAATCTTTCCGCCATTGGCAAGTTCCCAGAAACGATACTCCAGATTCTGTTTTTCAATCGGTGTAATATCTTCCGTTACATGACAGTGAAAACTGTTGGAAACGTATTCTCTGTCGGATACACCCTCTATAATACCGTATTTTGCCCGGAACTGTTTTACCTGCAGACCGCACAGATTCTCCGCCGGAGTTCCGTAAATCGCATACAAATGGCCGTCTGCTTCTTTATATTCATTAATCTTATCATTGATATGTTCCAATACTTCCAACGCGAACTGCCCGTCTTCAACCAGTGACTTCCCATTATACAACTCCTGTAACTCGTTGAAAGCCGTAATGCCAAAACTCGCCGTAGCAGTCTTTAAGATTGGCTTAATCTTATCATGGAGCTGTAATTTTCCGCCGAGGAATCCACCCTCACAATAGGCGAGCGGATTGGTGGACGCGCGCATCTCTCCGAGATACGCATATGTCCTGATATGGAGCTGCCTGATCAGGTTCAGATAATAATCCAGCACTTCATAAAAATCTTTGCCCTCCTGACGGGATTTGGCCAGAATCATCGGAAGGTGCAGGGAAACGACGCCAATATTGAATCTTCCGACAAAAATCGGCGTGTCCTTATCATCCGCCGGGTGCATACCGCCCCGCTCATACCAGGGCGACAAAAAAGCCCTGCACCCCATGGGAGAAATGACTTTTCCGTACCGCTTGTACATACTGGCAATATAGCCTTTACCGGTCAGGCTCAGCCAGTCCGGGTACATGGTCTTAGCCGAGCACTGCACACCGGCCTCAAAAACTTCTTCCAGTTCTTTTCCCGGTCCATGGAGATTTTCATCATATAAAAAGACGATTTTGGGAAACAGAACAGGTTTTTTACATTCTTTTTTCCCCTGACCGATTCTCCGTACATTTAACATGATAATCGTCGCCAGCTTTGCAAATCTTCCGGTTCCGATTCCCGCCGTAACCGTGATAAAAGGATAATCGCCCCGGCTGCTCGCCACCGTATTGAACTTGTATTCCCATCCCTGAAAACCCTGTTCAAATTCTCTTTCAACATCGGCAAGCGCTTCCGCCTCCGCCGTTTCTCTGTCGATACCGAGCCTTTCGTATTTTTTCAGGCTCTTCTGATAGGTCTTTTCCGCATACGGTTCCAGAATCTTGTCCACTTCCGGCACGGTAAAACCGCCGTACTGCTGGCTGGCCGCACTCAACACGATATCACCGATAACATCGAAAGCGACATCCAGCGACTTCGGCTCATTATACCAGATATTGCCCATTTCAAAGCCGCCATTCAGCACTTCCGCTACATTGAACAGACAGCAGTTCATCGTGTCCCTTCTCGCCGACATATCGTGAACGTAGAGATATCCGTCCCGGCATGCCTGGATTTCCTCTGTCGTCATAAAAAATTTCTGATACAGTTCCTTGTTGAATTGGTTAAAAATAAGGCTTCTTTTCGTAGAAACGAGCGCGCTGTCCGTATTCGCGTTCTCCTTGTCACCGATATACATGATCGACTGGCTCTTCTTATATACATCGTCCATCATGCGCACAAAGTCCTGTTTATAATTACGATAGTCACGATAGCTTTTCGCAACGATCGGTTTTACATCTTCTAATGCGCTTTCTACAACATTATGCATGATCTGAATCGGAATTTTATCCTCGTCCAGGCCGTTCACTCTGTCCACTACCGTCTGGCAGATATGCATTTTCTCTTCTTCCGTAAATTTGGTCAGAGCACGGTAAGCGCTTTTCCCGACAGCATCAATGACTTTCTGGACATTAAAGTTCTCCAGACTGCCATCTTTCTTAATGACCTTCACCTCTTTGGCCGGCTTATACTTCTCTCCGTAGTTCGCAACTGTCGTATCCTGCATTTCCAAAAGACTGCCCATACTTATAACAATACCTCCCTCAGTCTGTGATGCCGGCGGCGCAGATGCTGTCGACATCGGATTGTTAAAACGTTCCATCTATACAAAATATAGTGTTTGTTTACATAACATTTCCATATTTTGTGGTTTAGAAATAGTATATGATAAACCAGGTACCGTGTCAAT
Organism: uncultured Lachnospiraceae bacterium; assembly: GCA_947178125.1. Lineage (GTDB taxonomy): Bacteria > Bacillota > Clostridia > Lachnospirales > Lachnospiraceae > UBA3282. Next base: position 12,903 of record CAMWXB010000029.1, read on the forward strand.
CTTAACATGGTCAGAAAATATATAAAAAAATAGGATATGTTTTGTCACATATCCCAATGCTCTGTCAATCCTTCATCCGACAGTCATAATTATCACGATTTCGTTTTTATTTTTCGGAATAATTCTCCATGACTGCCTGCAGATACTGCCTGTACTGTTCTACGATATCGGCCGGTGCCGCCAGACAGGCACCGGCGCCAAGTCCGGTAAGCCAGCCAAAGAACTGTCCGCTGACTGCCACCGTCACACGGACGGAAAAATGTGACTCATCCTTTTTTCGGATAGAAGCTTCCTTTCCGAACCGGTCCATGACCACGCCAATCAAATGATTTTCCAAATACAAAGTGATGGTTTCTTCCTTACCGCCGAACATACTGAAGGTTTTGTTCGCATAATCCGCAATATCGAACCGCTCAAACAGGGCGCTTCCTTCCCGCTTGATATCCGCAAGAACCTGAATATCGCCCATTTTATCCACACGAAAATGTTTGATCTTGTTCTCATCGGCATCATGGGCGATCAGGTAATAATTTTCATCCTTGCAGGTAAGCGCCCAGGGGCTTACCCGATACCGCTTGCCGCCTTTTCGCGGCACAAGCTTCTTTTCCAGATTCCATTCCAGATACTGAAAGGAAATCTGTTCATTATTCTGAATCGCTCTGTGAATATCATCCACGATATAATAGATACTTTCATTGGCCGTTTTGATGCGGTTCGCCACATAGACCTGCCTTTGCAGCTGTTTCGCATCCCATTTGGAAGCCAGTTTCTCAATCTTGCCGATCAACTCTTTTGATTTTTTCCGGGTAAGGAATTTTGAGGACTGCACGACCTCTACGAGCAGTTTTAATTCCGCCAGTTCAAAATCCCTGCCCGTCAGATAATAACCGCCGTTGACTCTGGATTTTACAAGAATGATATCATAGCCGAAATCTATCAACTGGTTCATATCATCATATATACTCTTCCGCTCGGCCTTAATGTCATATTTCGCAAGCTCTTCGATCAAATCTCCGGTACTTATGTAATGCTCTTCATCCGTCTGTTCCGAAAGAATCTTCAAAATGTACAAAAGCTTCAGTTTCTGATTCGTCGATTTAGGCATCCGTCTTATCCTCCGATAGTATCTGCAGCAGTTCTTGCAAATTGCATATTTCATAATTGAGCGCAAGCCCGGAAGGGTTGTCCTGTTTCTCCGGGTTATACCAGCAGACATCGATTCCCGCGTTGATACCGCCTTGCATATCGCTCGTTATTGAATCTCCCACCAAAAGGCATTCCGCTCTGGTAACACCGTTAAGCTGTGCAAAACAGGCATCGAAATATTCTTTCCGCGGCTTGGGATACCCCATCAGTTCCGAAACAAAAACCCCGTCCACCATCTTATCGAGACCGGAGAGATGAATCTTTTTCGCCTGTGTCCGATTGACGCCGTTCGTTACGATATATTGTCTGTATCCTTTATCTTTTAACTGCCTGAGCAGCTTATCCGCCTCATCCTGAAAAAAGAAAACATCCCCAAGCGCCTCCTGATAAATTTCACCAAAGACCTCCGGAGATATTTCCGTTATGCCGAGCCTTTCAAAAAGAACAATAAAGCGTCCGAGAAGCACTTCCTCTTTCGTGATTTCTCCGCGCTCCATACGCTTCCAGTGTTCGTCATTAACGGCCGCGTAAACAGAAACTTCCGCTTCCCCGATTTCCTTATCAAACTGGCGGAAAGCATAACGCAGCGCATAGTCCTGTGACCTTGCAAAATCCAATATTGTCTGATCCAAATCCCATAAAATCGTCGTATATTTTCTCATTTTGATCGCTATCCGTATCCTTTCCAACGTTACAGCTGCCGCCATTTCCCATGGTGTGAAAAAGGTGCTCATTTCCATGAACACCCCTTTTTCATCTCAATATTCGTTTATGCTTTTTCACTGCCGGAAACAGTCTGTTCCGTCTCTCCGCCGCCTGATAACGCAAGTTTCTGGTCTTTGCTCTTACGCCATTTCGCACCGATAATGCACGCAACAATCACAAGCGCTACGATGAGAATAAATAACAACAGATATGAAAAAAAAGAATTTAAAAATAAGATTAAATTGGTCATTCGTTTCATCCTTTCCGGTAAGCCGTAGATATCATGCGGCTCCTTCGTATTCCTTCTTTTACTGTTTTCTATTGTATCACTAATCCGACCGTGTCGTCAAGTAGCATACTGCCATCTGCCGCAGTTGTTGCCAACACATCGCACCGCTCGTTCTCAGGATGTCCGTCATGCCCCTTTACCCATTGAAAAGTTACCTTATGGGGTTTGCCGGCGGCAAGAAGGCGCTGCCACAGGTCAACGTTCTTCACGGGTTTGTTGCCCGCCGTCTTCCAGTTCTTCCGCAGCCATCCGTCAATCCAGTGCTGATTAAAGGCATCCGTCACATATTTGGAATCGGAAACGAGAAGAACCTCGCAAGGTTTGGTCAGCGCTTCCAGCCCCACAATGGCAGCCATTAATTCCATGCGGTTATTTGTTGTTTTTTTATATCCGGCGGAATATTCCCGTTCATGCAGCACGCCCTTGGAATCGACATACTGCAGAATCGTCCCATAGCCTCCCGGCCCTTCCGGATTTCCTCTCGCCGCACCGTCTGTATAAATCGTTACTTTCATGAACCTAATCCTTTCATCTTTATAACCAAATCACTTTCTCAACCTGCGCACAAACACCGCATGAAGATTTTCCCCTCTTACCAACGGCCGGTATTCAGAAAATCTTCCGCCATCGCCTCGGCATCCTTTACGAGCGTTTCGTCATAGCCGAGCACCTTTAATAAGGCAATCGCATTTCTGGAGACTGCCGGTCCTTTCTGCAGGCGGTATGGAAAGAATATATCCTCATCCGCAATTTCTTCTTCAAAATGATAGTTATCATAAATACCATCCAACAGCTTCGTCAGCTCCAGATCATGGGTGGCGGCAAAACAGATAGCGTTCCTGTCCGCTAATGCTTTCAGAATCTGGGTTGATGCCGCAATGCGCTCTACCGTATTGGTCCCCCGCAGTACTTCATCCACAAAACATAACACCTGATTTCCATCTTTTCCGGCTTCCTGTACCTCTTTCAAAATTCTCCGGATGGATTTGACTTCAACCATATAATAACTGTCTCCGCTCACCAGGTCATCCTGAAGGGACATGGAAGAATAGATATAAAACATACCGCCCCTGTAAGACCTGGCCATACAGGTGTGTATTGTCTGCGCCAGAATCGCATTTAAAGCAACTGCACGCAAAAAGGTTGATTTGCCGGAAGCATTGGAACCGGTCAACAGAACACCTTTTTCGACTTCAATATCATTTTTTACCGGTTCGTTCAACAAAGGATGATACAGTTGTTCCAGTTTCAGAAATGTATCATCTCCGTTTCCCGATAGAAGCTCAGGGACACAATATTCTCCGTTCAGACTTGTGCGGTATTCTCCGATAACAACCGCTGTTTCCAGTTTTCCGATAACTGTAGCCATCCGGTCAATTTCCGAAAGATGCTTCTGCACCATATGAAGCATCTGATTGAATTTTATCAGATCCAGATAAAAAATCATCCGTACATAATCGAAAAGAATTTCCAACGGATTCGAACTTACAGAACCCATACCGCTCCGGCCGCCGGACAATATGATAAAAGAATTCCTGCGAAAACCTTCCATCGCTTTACAGCAGGAAAGAAGCTGCTCCCGCTCCGATGCGATTTCTGCTATCGCTTCTTTTCCAATCAGTTCCGCGCTCTCCACCAATCGGGAAATATAATGAAAACTCGTAATATAAGGTTCAATTTCCTTCTGCTCTTTAAAATAGAAAATCATATTCCGGCATAAAATCAGCAGCAATGCGCAAAGCCCGACCGGGACAGAATAGAACATCATGCTGATTCCGATGAGTACCAGTACGACCGCCAGATAATACCGGATGCTGTTTCGCTTTCCAAGCGTGTCCAGATATTCCAGATATTCATATAAAGAATATTTCCGCATTCTGCCAAGTCTGGCAAATTGCCGCTGTAACGCGACCCGCTCTTTCTCATGCTCCATAAAGTATTGGATATGCTTTTCTTCCAGTTCAAGTTCTTCCCTCGACTGCAGCGGCGTCCGAAGCCTGTAATACAGATATTCGTCTCCCGCTGCGCTATGGGAATAATTGATTTTCCGGTAAACATCGTCCAAATGCAGGTCATACCAGGTAATATCATCTATCTGATGCGCTTCTTCATGCTTCTTATAATACATCGAAATGTGCTGTTCCAATTCCCCCGGCCCGTATTCCCGGTCAATCGCCGCTCCGTATTGTTCATGCAGCTTTCTGATAAACTTTTTCTGTTCCTGCCTGCTGTCCCAATACCCTTTTATCATGATGAGCACGATAAAAAAGAGCATCGCAAGCGCGAAAATTAAATATTCCATGTTATTTTACCCTTTGAGCCCTGTTCTTTCTTTGATTTCTTCCGCTTTCGCATATATGCCATCCACATCGATATCTTTCGCAAATCTGCCGTTTTCATACAGGATGCGGCCGTTTATCATTGTCATCCTGACATTCTGCTTGCTGCCGCTGTAAACGATGTTCTTTGCGATATTATGAACAGGCTGCATATTGGGCTGATGCAGATCGAGCATGATCATATCCGCCAGTTTTCCTTCGGCCAGCACATCCGCATCGGGCAGATACATCGCATGAGCTCCGTTTACGGTCGCCATTTTCAGCACTTCCCAGGCATCCACTGCCGAAGCATCCTTTTCCCGCAGCTTGGCAAGCCCCGTCACAAGGAACATCTCCCGGAACATATCGAGACAGTTGTTGCTGGCAGGCCCGTCCGTTCCAATAGCAACCGTTATTCCTCTTTTCAGATATTCTGCGATCGGCGCAATGCCGCTCGCCAGCTTCATATTCGATGCAGGATTAGTGACGACATATAACCCTTTCTGTTCAAAAAGAACCAAATCCTCTTCCGTCATATGCACGCAGTGATAACCGCCCCCGCCGTAATCGAACATGCCGAGAGAATCCAGAAAGACCGGCGGCGTCATGCCATAGCGCTTACGGCACTCTTCCACTTCAGCTGCCGTTTCGGAAAGATGCGTATAGACCGGCGCCTTATACTTGTGAGCCAGACCGGCAATCCGTTCCAGAAGTTCCTTTGAACTGGTATATTCTGCATGAAAGCCGAGTATATAACTAGATAACGCATGTTTTTTATTTAACTTCTGAAACATTTCTTCCACCAGTTCCACTGACTGGCTGAAATTGTTCACTGCTCCGACCTGAACGCAGCGCATTCCCATGTCCACACAGGCGTCCGCTATCGTCTCCGGTGTCAAGTACATATCAAAAACTGCCGTAATGCCGCTGGTCAGATATTCCAGAACGGCCAGTTTTGTCAAATGAAAGATCATTTCCCCGTCCAGTTTCGCTTCTACCGGAAAAATCTGTTCGTTCAGCCACGCCTGCAGCGGCATATCATCCGCATAGGAACGAAGCAGTGTCATGCCGGAATGGGTGTGGGCATTTTTAAAGCCCGGCATCAGCAGATTTCTCTCACAGTCTATCTCTCTGTCCCATGCGATGCTCTGAAGTTCCAGCTTCCGATAGACAGTATCCGTATCCATGCCGTCCCCCACATAAAGAATCCGTTCGTCTCTGACCCAGACTTCGCCTTCGATCAGTTCTTCGTTCTCCATCGTCAGTATCCGTGCATTATAAAATCTGATATTCATAGCAGTTGTAACATCCTTTCCTGTCATTTGTGCCGCCAGAAACATCTCACCGGCCCGCAGACACTACTATCAGTCGGACAGGTTCGAAGGCCCGAACCCGTCCGGCAGCAATTCCTGCAGTTTCTTTACCCGGTATTCTTTCTTTGATTTCGCTATGATGACATCGAATGTCTGCGGGTCACAAAACTCCATCATGACCTGCCTGCAGACACCGCATGGATAGGCGTACTGCATGATCGGCCCATCGGCAGGACCTCCTGCAACGGCGATTGCGCGAAACGACTTCTGCCCTTCGCTGACCGCCTTAAAAAAAGCAGTCCTTTCCGCACAGTTCGTCGGTGTATAGGCGGCATTTTCTATGTTACAGCCGGTATAAATCGTCCCATCCGCCGTCATGAGCGCGGCCCCTACCCTGTAACCGGAATACGGAGAATAGGAAAATTCCCTCGCCCGCAGGGCCTGTTCAATCAGTTCTTCTATCATAGCACTTGCCCTCCTATTTTAAGAGCGCTCCAAATTTCTTCACGGATTCCGTTAAAAGTTTCTCGAATTTAGGCGCTACGGCATTCGCCGCCTCCTGCACTTCCTCATGTGTCAGCGGTGCGCTGTTCATGCCTGCAGCAAGATTGCTGACGCAGGATACGCCGCATATTTTCATGCCCATATGATTTGCAGCAATTGCCTCTACGACCGTACTCATGCCGACCGCACTCGCGCCAAGGGTCTGTAACATTTTTATCTCAGCCGGCGACTCAAAAGAAGGACCGGTGAGCTGCGCATAAACGCCCTCGAACAGCTCGATATCATTTTTTTTCGCCGTATTCTGAATGATTTCCTGTAAGTCTTCATCATAAACATGGGTCATATCCGGGAATCTCGTGCCCAGTTCTTCCACATTGGGACCGATCAGCGGATTCGGCGCGAAACAGGAAATATGGTCTTTAATTAACATCAGGCTGCCCGCATGGAACGCCGGATTGATACCGCCCGAAGCATTGGTCAGAAACAGCACTTTCGCTCCCATCATTTTCATCAGGCGCGCCGGAAGCACGACATCCGTGATCGGATATCCTTCGTAATAATGCACTCTGCCCTGCATCAGCACGACAGCAACATCGCCGATATAGCCGAAAATAAATTTCCCCGCATGCCCGGGCACGGTAGAAACCGGAAAGCCCTCGATTTCCGAATAAGGCAGTTCTGCTTTCACATCTACCGTTCTGGCAAAGTTGCCAAGTCCGGAACCTAACACGACTGCCACATCCGGCTTAAAATCTATTCTGCTCTGATAGCACTCGTAACATTTCAATAACTTCTCATATACTTCACCCATGTGATGAACCTCCTGTGTTTTGATATTTTTATTATACATTATATCATGGAATACGGAATAAAAAAAAGAGATATCTTTTAGACACTTCAGATAATGTCTTTCAGATATCTCTCCCGGCTATTTATCTGTTACTCAAACGTTCATATGATGATACAGACCATTCCCCCATTGCTGTCGTTTACAATCTTCTGCATGGTTTCCTGCAATTTTACCTGGCTTTCTTCGTTGATCATGGCAATTTTGCTGGAAATGCCGTCATTCACAAGCTGCTCGATTGTTTTGCCGAAGATATTGGTTTCCCAGATACCTTCATCGCTCGTTCCGGTATCGGAAATGTACTCGATCAGATCTTTCGCCTGGGTTTCCGTTCCGACGATTGGAGAAATTTCCGTTTCGATGCTCGCCCTGATCATATGGATACTCGGACTTTCCGCCTTGATCTTCACACCGAACTTATTTCCCTGCTTGATGACTTCCGGCTTCTCCAGAACGATTTCTTCCTTATCCGGCATGACAACGCCATAGCCTTTATAGCGCACGGATTCCATTGCATGCAGTACCTTTGTATATTCCCGCTTCATTCTGGCCATTTCTTTCAGCGTAGATAACATCTGATATTCACTCGTAATGGATTCCCCGACAAGGTCGCTTATCATCTCATAATAATAAGTATCGTCCAAATCCAATATGATCTTTACGCTGCCTTCCGACATGTTAATGCCGTCCAGCTTGCATTTCTTAACATATTCGCTTTCCAATTCAAAATTTGCCTTTGTAATATCCCGGACATTGCAAAGTTCATTCATCAGCTTTTTGATCTGACAGATAATGTCCTGTTTCATTTTATGATCATAGGAAAGCATTTCGACCCATTTGGGCATATAAAATTCTATCATGGTCAGCGGAAATTCATATAAAATGTTCTCCATGATCCGATTGATATCTTCCTGCTTTAACTGCTCACAGTTGACCGGCATGACCGTCACATTGTATTTCTCATGTATCTCATCCGCAATCTGCCTGGTCTCTTCCGCATAAGGTCTTGCCGAGTTAAGCAATACGAGAAATGGTTTTTGAATTTCCTGAAGTTCTCTTATCGTCCGCTCTTCCGGCTCCAAAAAGCTGCTTCTCGGAAGTTCTCCAAAACTTCCGTCACATGTAATGACAACACCGATCGTCGAATGGTCTTTGATCACTTTACGGGTCCCTATCTCCGCAGCCTTGGTAAAAGGAATTTCTTCCGATGACCAGGGTGTTTTTACCATTCTTTCCATATCCTCTTCCATATGCCCGGAAGCCCCGTCTACCATATAACCGACACAGTCTATCAGCCGGACTTTGACATCGATATCCGTTCCGAGCTGAATCTGCGCCGCCTCTTTTGGAATAAATTTAGGTTCCGTCGTCGTGATCGTCTTTCCGCCGGCGCTCTGCGGCAGTTCATCCCTGGCCCGCTCCTTCTCATGTTCATTTTCCATATAAGGCAGTACCAGCAGATCCATAAAACGTTTGATAAAAGTAGATTTTCCGGTTCTTACAGGACCGACAACACCTATGTAAATCTCTCCGCCCGTTCTATCCTGTATGTCCTTGTATACCGCATATTCATTTCTGCTATTAATATCCATAAAACAACCCCTTCCATACTTAATTACAATGTATGTGAAGGGGGTTTCGTTTATGACTCCGCAATTTTATTTTTTTGCATTATTCCGACAGTTTATGGAAAATAATACAATTCGGCTGAGGAACTTCCAGTTCTTTCCCATTCATAACGAGCAGACCTTTTTCCAGATCCACCGTAAAAAATGTCATCGTATCGGTCTCATGATTCAGCGACACGAGATGCCTGTTATCCGGGAAAAGGTTGGCATCCTTCGGATAATCTCCGCTGACAGGCAGGCAGAACAGTTTCGTCAGCGTTCCCGTCTCTTCATCAATCTTAAAGACGACCGCGCTGTTATCTCCCGCATTGGAACTTACCAGATATCTGAAATCCACAGAAATGTTCAGCGCACTCGCTGCAGAACCGCCTGCATGATAATCGTTCAGGGTCGGAATCGTCTGGATTTTCTCAAATTCCGGGTTTCCATGCACCTCTTTATAAGTATAGACATCAATATAATTTTTCAGTTCATGCACGATATATAAATACCGGCCATCCCTGGAAAATTTCAAATGTCTCGGCGCGGATTCCTGTTCGCTCCTGATCATATCGATCGGCCGCAGCTTACCGCTCATATGGTCCAGACGGTAAACATTGATATGATCCATGCCAAGGTCAGCAGCACACAGATACTTATTATCCCTTGTCATCTTAACGCAATTGATATGCGGCCTGAAATTGCGCTCCGCAATACTGCCCAGTCCCTTATGGTAGATTTCCTCCGTAATCTCTCCGATGCCGCCGTCTTCCCGCAGGCGTAATACTGTAATTTTCCCATCATGATAACCGCCCACAAACAAAAACTTATCCTCATAATCGGTAGAAAGATAGCATCCTCTCATACCGTTGATGCTTCCGTCATTCACTTTCTCCAAATCCCCTGCAGGAAGAATCCGGTAAGCTTCCACACCGAAATCCGTAATGGAATATAAAAACTTCTGATTATGGGAAATGCTGATATAGGATGAGTTGGTAATCTCCACTTTCTTTTTTTCCGTCATTCGCCCATTTTCCATATCCACATCATAGATTCTGATACCGTAATTATCCTTGTTCCCGGATGTATAACTGGAAACGTATGCCACATATTTTCCCTGTCCCATAAAAGTAACCACGCCTTTCTCTGCCTGCGGTTTCCGCCGCAGTATTCGTTAGGATGATTTTATCATAAATGGGACGGTTTGTTAAATACTTTTTTGGGATTCTCATTTCCGTATTGACATTTGCTGCGATATCTGTATAATGGCATTAATGCTTGTTTAGTGTTAGTAAACTTTAAGTTTATTATCACTGAATCACATCTCCCGCCGCACGAAACGGGTCAGGCGGCTCTTGCGGAAATCAGATAACAGACATGATCAAACAGAAAGGAGTCCGCTGCGGATTCAGTTAATACGATGGAAATTGGAAATAAGATCAAAGACTTACGGAATAAAAAAGGACTGACACAGGAAGAACTGGCCGACCGCTGTGAACTTTCCAAAGGATTCATCAGTCAGCTTGAAAATGACCTGACATCTCCCTCTATCGCAACGCTTATGGATATCTTACAGTGTCTCGGCACGAATCTAAAAGATTTTTTTACAGACAGGACAGAGGAACAAATCGTTTTCGGGGAAGCCGATTATTTTGAGAAACAGGATGAGGAACTGCACAATACGGTGGAGTGGATCATTCCCAATGCACAGAAAAATATGATGGAGCCTATCCGGGTCACTTTAGCCGCAGGCGGTTCCACTTACCCGGATCTTCCGCATGAAGGGGAAGAATTCGGCTATGTCCTGTCGGGAACGATTTACATCGTCCTCGGCGACAGAACTTTAAAGGCCAAAAAAGGAGAATCCTTCTATTTCAGGCCGGATTCCAATCATTATATCAAAGCAGGTGAAAAAACAGGCGCGGTCTTTCTTTGGGTCAGCACCCCGCCAAACTTTTAAGAACGGAGGGCACCTTTTTGCAGAAAGAATTGATCAAACTGGAACATATCTCCAAATCCTTCGACGGACAGATGGTCCTGGACGACCTGGAACTGAAGATTCACGAGAATGAATTTGTCACCCTGCTCGGACCGAGCGGCTGCGGCAAAACAACGACCCTGCGGATTCTCGGCGGTTTTGTCCATCCCGACACCGGCAGCGTTATTTTCGACGGTCAGAACATTACCAATATGCCCCCGAATAAAAGACAGCTGAACACCGTATTCCAAAAATATGCGCTCTTCACTCATATGACAATTGCTGAAAATATTGCCTTTGGTCTGAAAATTAAGAATAAACCGAAAAGCTATATCGAAGATAAAATTCAGTATGCCCTGAAGCTGGTCAATCTGGAAGGCTACGGAAAACGTATGCCCGACTCTCTGAGCGGCGGCCAGCAGCAGCGTATCGCCATCGCACGGGCAATCGTCAACGAACCGAAAGTTTTGCTGTTGGACGAACCGCTCGGCGCGCTTGATTTAAAACTCCGTCAGGAAATGCAGTATGAACTGATCCGGATGAAAAATGAGCTTGGCATCACCTTCGTCTATGTTACCCACGATCAGGAAGAAGCCCTCACGATGTCGGATACGATCGTCGTCATGAATCAGGGCTATATCCAGCAGATCGGTTCTCCCGAATCCATCTACAACGAGCCGGAGAACGCTTTCGTTGCGGACTTTATCGGCGACAGCAATATTATTGCGGCAACGATGATCGAAGATAAATGCGTCGAAATTCTGGGAACACGCTTTTCCTGTGTCGATACCGGATTCGGCAGAAGCAGACCGGTGGATGTTGTTATCCGGCCGGAAGATGTGGAACTGGTAGAACCGGAAAACGGAATAATAACAGGTGTTGTTACACATTTAATCTTTAAAGGCGTCCATTACGAAATGGAAGTCATGGCAAATGGTTTCGAATGGCTCGTCCACTCCACCGTGCTTTCTCCGGTGGGTCAGAAAGTCGGCATCCGGGTAGACCCTTTCAATATCCAGATCATGAACAAACCGGAATCCGAAGATGAGGAGGCTGTGGCACTTGAACTCTAAAAAAAATATTCTTGCAGCGCCTTATGCTGTCTGGTCTGCCGTTTTTATCGTAATACCCTTATGTATGATCCTGTACTACGGGCTGACGGATAAGACCGGTGCCTTTACGTTAGAAAATATCGCCGCAATCGCATCCGTCGGACACGCAAGAGCGCTCTGGCGTTCCATACTGCTGTCCGTGATCAGCACGATTATATGTTTTTTACTTGCCTATCCGCTTGCGATGATACTGGCGGAGAAAAAAGGCAGAGCCGGCGGTTTTATTATCCTGCTCTTCATTCTTCCCATGTGGATGAATTTTCTGCTCCGCACGCTCGCATGGCAGACATTACTGGAAAAAACAGGTGTTATTAATGGAATCCTTTCTTTTTTCGGACTTCCATCCCTGCGGATCATCAATACTTCTTATGCAATCGTACTCGGCATGGTATACAATTTTCTGCCGTTTATGGTATTGCCGCTGTATAATGCTTTATCCAAAATAGATGAAAACGTCATCAACGCGGCAAAAGATCTGGGTGCCAACAAAATACAGACTTTTTTCCATGTGATACTCCCCCTGTCCGTTCCGGGTATCATCAGCGGCATCACGATGGTATTCGTGCCGGCTCTGACGACTTTCGTCATCAGTACGCTGCTCGGCGGAAGCAAAGTCCTTTTGATCGGGAATGTCATCGAACAGGAATTTACACAGGCAAGCAACTGGCATCTTGGCAGCGGCCTTTCCATCGTGCTGATGATTTTCATTATAATTAACATGATCGTTACGGCGCTCTTTGAAAAGGCTGAAAATTGACATTTTCAGCCGCGAAAATAGGAGAAAGGTATAAGTATTCCTTATGAAAACATCAACGAGCATTGTAAAAAAAATATATGTAGCGCTTATTTTTATCTTTCTGTACGCACCGATTGCAACGCTGATCGTGCTCTCCTTCAACGCCAGCAAGACGAGGGCGAAATGGGGCGGCTTTACGGTGAACTGGTATCGCTCGCTCATACAGGATGAGACGATTCTGAATGCCCTCGGTACAACGCTGCTTATCGCATTCCTCTCCGCCTTTGCCGCTTCCATCATCGGTACGATAGCCTGTATCGCCATGTCCGGCATGAAACGGCGAAACAGAGCGATTTTAATGGGAATCACCAACATTCCCATGCTGAATGCGGATATCGTGACCGGTATTTCCCTGATGCTGCTCTTTATCAGTCTCGGGCTGAAATTCGGTTTCGGAACAATCCTGCTCTCTCACATCACCTTTAATATACCGTATGTTATTTTATCTGTCCTGCCGCGGATGAAACAACTGAATCCGAGTGTCTATGAAGCAGCGCTGGATTTGGGTGCTTCGCCTGTGACCGCCTTTTTCAAGGTGACGCTGCCGGATTTGATGCCGGGCATTTTATCCGGCTTTCTGATGGCTTTTACGATGTCTTTGGATGATTTTATCATCACCCACTTTACGAAGGGCTCCGGCATCAACACGTTGTCCACCAAAATCTACACGGAAGTGCGAAAAGGCATCAAACCTGAAATGTATGCGCTGTCCACGATTATTTTCGTAACGGTGCTCATACTCCTCTTCCTCGTCAATATCGCGCCGGAAAAAAAAGCGTCACCTGACAGCGGAAAATAGGAGTATGCCTACGGCAAACACGCCGAGAATGCTTTGCATTCTCCTTGATAACTACAGACAGGAGGTTTCTATATTGATGAACAAAATGTGGGCATTCTTTTTGATAACAATCGCTATTTTATCAACATGCGGATGCGGCACCGGAGAAAACAACGATAATGTCGTCATTGTTTATAACTGGGGAGAATATATCGACCCGGATATGCTCGAACAATTTGAAGAAGAAACGGGCATCCGTGTCATTTATGACGAATTTGAGACGAATGAGACGATGTATCCCAAAGTGGAAGCCGGCGCCGCCGAATATGACGTCATCTGTCCCTCCGATTATATGATCAGCAAAATGATTCAAAACGACCTGCTGATGGAACTGGACTTCGACCATATCCCCAATGCGAAAAGCAATATCGGAACGCAGTACTGGCAGCAATCCGAAGGCTTTGACCCGGGAAACAAATATTCCGTTCCCTATTGCTGGGGAACCGTCGGTATTCTCTATAACAGAACGATGGTGGATGAACCGGTCACGAGCTGGGCACAGCTCTGGGATGAAAAATACCGGGATGAGATTCTGATGCAGGATTCTGTCCGCGATGCCTTTATGGTGGCCGAAAAATTATACGGTTATTCCATGAATACCCTCGACGCACAGGAACTTCTCACCGTCAAAAATGCTCTTATCGAGCAGAAGCCGCTCGTACAGGCTTATGTCATCGATCAGGTCCGGGATAAGATGATCGGAAATGAAGCCGCTATCGGTGTGATCTACTCCGGTGAGGCCATTTACACGCAATACGAAAACAGCAACCTGGAATATGTGATTCCAGCAGAAGGTACGAACGTATGGATCGATTCGTGGGTCATTTTAAAAAATGCCCCTCATCAGGAAAACGCAGAGAAATTCATCGACTTTATGTGCCGCGGCGATGTTGCCCTGAAGAATTTTGAATACATAACCTACTCCACCCCCAACGATGCCGCAAAATCACTGATTGAGGATGAAGAAATCAAAAACTCCCCCATCGCCTTCCCGGACCTTTCCCAGTATGATAATCTGGAAACCTATACCTATCTTGGCGAAGAGGGAGATACACTCTATAATGAACTCTGGAAAGAAATCAAATCTTATTGAGCCAGTGCCTGAAAAGATGCGCTGACCGCATAGGCTGCCTCCTGGTCGCTCATAATGAACAGCACCACATCGCCGACATTTTCTACCAGGACCGTTTCTGCGCTGACGCACACCCATTTGTTGACGTCAGCGTTGTCTTTCAGCATCGTCTTAACGTCCTCAACGTCTTCCGGCGCCACGCGCAGCAGCACACACTGATAAGCGATTGAAGAAATCATCGGAACAGAATAAATGCCTTCCGTATAAGGAACGCCTTCCACGCCAAGAAGCGCCTGCTCGTTGTCCGATGTCAGCGTGTCGGTAACAAATCCCTGCATCGCTTCCTTTGTTTCAGCATCCAAATCGACGCCCGCATAGATTTGAGCCATGACCTCCTGTAAATCGCCTTCTATTGTCTTACCGCCCGCATCGTTTCCCGTTTCCGCTTTTCCGCAGGCTGTTGCCACAAATACCATACACATAACAATAACAATTGTTATAATATAAGATGTTATTCTTTTTTTCATTTCTATTCTCCTTTACTTCTACATTTTTCTATCCTTTTTTTCTTCTATTATATTTGCAGATTTCAACCTGCTTCATTCCGTTTCCTGGTCATTCCGTATCCGAAGGATAGCTGACACCCCATTCCTTCCGAAAGGAATCCATCATTTCCATGACTTCCAGCGTATCCTGATGTCTCATGGAAGGACATTCTCTTTGTCCTTTCCGGATACAGTCTATTGTTTCCAGTATTTCGTATTCATATCCGTTCACCCGTTCCGGCAGGGGAATGGTCCTGCAAAGTTCCCGCTTTTCATCATATATTTTTATCTCCTGCGGGTTGTTGATATTCTCAATGACCATAAGCCCCTCGGAACCGTAAAAAATACCCTGTCTGTCGGACATACCATAAATACCGGAATTCAAAATGGCAAGCCTCCCGTCTTCATAGGATAACGTTATCACATTCTGTCCATCCACGCCGGTTTCTGTCAAATGTACGACTGACTGCTTCTTCACGATGCTGTTCCCAAAGTGCATCAGGGCAAAATTCAGCGTATAAACACCGACATCGAGCAGCGCACCGCCTGCCAGTTCCGGCCTGATGATCCGCTCCTTTGCGGAAATGACATAACTCAGATTGGCGGTCAGCGTCTTTACCTCTCCGATAACGCCCTCTGCAAGCAAATCGTTAATGATCTTCCTGGAAGGCATATAGCGGGTCCAGACAGCTTCCGTTACAAGAACATCCCGCTCCTTTGCCAGACGGAATATCTCTTCCGCCTGCGCCCTGGTCGTCGTAAAGGCTTTCTCACAAAGTACATGTTTACCGGCTTCAATACATAATTTCATATGCTGATAGTGATGAGAATGGGGCGTTGCGATATAAACGAGTTCGACCGCTTCATCCGCCAGCATTTCTTCATAAGAACCATACGCTTTCTGAAATCCATATTGTTTTGCAAAAGCCTGTGCCTTTTTGATATCTCTTGAAGCAACGGCATAGCATTCCACTTCCTCGAGTTCCCGCATCGTAACCGCCAGTGTTCCGGCAATATTTCCCGCTCCTAAAATCGCCGTTTTGGTAGAAAAATTCTTCATACAAATCACCATGCCCTTCTCTTGATTTGCGAACTGTGGAACGACGTTGAAAGCGTCCTGATACCAGTATTCGCAAGACCAACAAGTTTATTTAACGCCTCCCTATGAACACCCTATTGCCCGCCAAAGCTGAAACGTATAGTTCGTGTTATAAGTCCTCACATACAAAATATCATCCTTCCGGATAATATAATCCGCCATTGATTTGATCGGAATCTGCTCGATGAGGCTCCCGTCCAGCCGGTTTACCAGATTCAGATAATCCGGTTCGTTCGTGAATCCATAGCCGCATACGATCGTATTGTCTATGATTTCAAAAGTTCTTCCATTCGTCATGCAGGGAGCGCTTTTCCATATGACATGATTGTCATTTAAGTCAATTGCGACCAGATACCCCGTATGGGGACAGGATTCCGTATAGGTATTATGCGCAACTGCCACATAGAGCACGTCGTCCACAGACTGCGCCCACCAGATTCTCTGCTCTACAAAATCGTAATCTCCTTCTTTGATATTATCCGTATACCGGTAATCGGAAAATTCCAGACATTTCACAAATGTTCCACTCTCTTTTTCATAAATGCTCAGCAGATAGCCGGAAGCATAGTCATCGCCCAGAATTTCATACCTATAAGCATCATCTTCCATATGAAAAGAATCGAATGCAGGCAGTTCGTTCTGCGCAAACCACTCGTCCGTATCGGTAATCGCATTTGCCTCCTCTGTCAACATCTCCAGCGAAAGCGACATATCATCTTCCGATGCGATCGATTCTGTCAGATAATATTCCTGACTCGGATTTTCCACCAGAATTTCGGTCGGTTCCAGATTCTCCACCGGAGATTCTTCCTCCCCGGCGGCCGTTTCAGGCCTTTCCGGCTCTCCTTCGGCTCCCTGTTCCGGTTCCACCGGAATATCTTCGGCATTATTCTCGGATTCTCCCAAAGCATCAGCCGTTTCCTGCTCTCCGACGATCTGCACGGAACCGTTCGAGGTTCCCCCTTCTGTTCCGCCGCCTTCTTCTTCATTCTTTTCCGCTTTACCTGCACAGGCTGTCAAAAGGCAGCATATTCCTAAGCAGATAAATACCCTCATTCTTTTCATCTTCCTGTTCCCCTTTTCCCTTATACATCTTTCTTGATCCGGTTGTTTGAATCCGGTTTTTCTTAATTCCTGTTTTTCTCCCACTTTTTGTTCTTACCGTATAAAGCACTGCAGCCGCTCTTCGAACTGTCCAAAAAAATCTTCCGGCATATACTGCTTTTCATAAAAAATATGCAATAGTTCCATATTCCTGTTCTTTATCATATCCGGCTCGAATTCTTCCTTTTCGGCAATCTCTTTCTGCAGATTCTTACGCAGATCATGCCATTTGACCAGAAAGTCCGTATAGCTTCTGCTGTCCGGTATATCCAGCCACTTTTTGACCTTGACCTTCGTTCTGTCCTTCGGGCAGACATCCTCTAACAGAAAGTACTGCAGTTTTTTCCCTTCATAATTTCTGCCGAGCGGAAAAAGCCGACATAAACCCGGCCGGAAAGCATGAATCCCACATCGTCCCTTCTGATTCAGGAAACCGCAGCACTCCGCTTCTCCCTACATTTTCAGATTCGGCAGAATCAGCCTTTCTTCCATATGAAGTTCTATCTTTTCCTGCATCAACCCGGCAAATGTTTCCCCTAAATGCGTCTCCAGCTGCCAGATATCGTATGGATCGAGCAGAATGGACTGCCCCATGCCGCGGCAACAGTCAGAACAGCCTTTACAGTCATTGCAGCCGGCTCTGACCATATCGTTCAAGTCAAATAACTTTGTATCCATCCTTTTGTTCCTTTATCAATATAATTTCGCTCATCGGCAATGTCCGGCTGTCAGTCTTTTGTCAGCAGCATCCCGCTGATCGTCGGTTTGTACCATTCAAAATATGGCTTACCGAATTGAATCCCCTCACTGTACCTGATTTGGAAATGGTTCAGATATAATACCGTATTTTCATCAATCTGTATGCGGTTATCCTCACGCATCGCATCGCTCATCTCCGTACTGTCAGCATCCGGATGTTCCGCCTCATACAGCATACATTTCCATGCAAAATCACTAATATCAACCGTTATTATTTCTCCCGTTGCGCGCCTGGCGAACTGGAAAGCAGTAAAATCGATGGGAATGCCGCTTCCATAAAAAATCACTTCTTTTTCCCCATTCTCATTCGGATAAAATGCTTCTATCGGGCCGTCAGCTTTCATACTATAACAGTCGTTCTGATTCAGCATATCCATCGTTTGATAATCTTCCACATTCAACGTTCCCACAAGCTGGCAGCAATGAATCGAATGCGTGTCGTAGCTGGTCATATGAGGATCCATTTCTGACTGTACATCCAACATCTGCACGAAATCTTTCTCATAAATATCATATTCTGCCACGATATCCTTTGTCTGTGCCTGATACTTTAAGTATTTGTAAGAGCCTTCCAGACGTTCATATTCAAGACCGGAAATCTCTTTTCCATCCAGAACCGCCTGATAATACTTTTTCAGGAAAGACTGCTGGCAGAAGTTTGAAACACGATACATATTAATGCCGGGCACAAAAACGGCAATGACGATCAATGTACCCAGAAACAGCAGCATCGTTTCACGCTTCTCTTTCAGGAAACGCCAGATAAGCAATGTTCCGGTTTCAAACAAGATAAGCGCCATTCCCATATACCGTCCCGGCGTCACTCCGTATTGACCAATCCGGACAATCATGGAATAAAGCTGTAAACAAATAAGAGGGGCGAACAAGTACGGCAGCTTGGAGAATATTTTAAAATATCGAGTGTTATCATCGTAGTACGCGAACATGAGCCAGACCGGCATTCCCAAACAGAACAGCGCGGATACGATGGAAAATACCTCGTTCGACGGAATTTCCCATAAAATAACAATTTTTATTACATAAAGATATACGATTGCCATTCCACAGGCCGATAAGACCATCAGAATATATTTCACGATCGTCTTCAAAAAAGCGCCCGGTTCATTTCCCATATCGCGGATGGCAATGATGCACATCGGCGCCAGATAGAAGCCGATGATGAGAATTTCACAGCATAT
The DNA here is from genome assembly GCA_947178125.1 of uncultured Lachnospiraceae bacterium. Classification (GTDB taxonomy): domain Bacteria; phylum Bacillota; class Clostridia; order Lachnospirales; family Lachnospiraceae; genus UBA3282. The sequence goes on from CAMWXB010000029.1 coordinate 32,134, forward strand.
CTCCAAATCGGAATAACTGTCTAAGAGCAGTGTATCAATGATTCCTATGATGAACAATACGCCAAAAGATAAAAGCCAGAATACAATACAGGTTTTCATCAGATTGGAAAATACTTTCAGCGCGTATTCCGAAAACCCGATTCCCGATTTCTTATAACTGCAGTAAACCGTTCCGATTATCAGAAGAAGCAGATAACCATATAAAAACCGTTCCGTCAGTTCCGCCAGAACATCGCCTGAAATATGCGCAATCTGCATATCCGCATCCAGGTCTGTGCCGAAGGCGGCGGGTACCGCAATGACGGCTGCAGCGATCAGCGCGCACACTTTCCCTTTTTTTCGCTCCGTCAGAACAGTTTCCACAAAAACAGCCCCAAAGCAGAAATACAGAAGCGCTCTGCTTACTACCATGAAAACAGACTCATCAAAAACAGTCACCTCATATTCATTTGTCAGCGCTATTAAAATGGCCGTATAAAGCGTAGTGAGCACAATCCCGACAAGCGTGACCCTGTAATCCGCAAACGATGCTCTTATTTTTGCATAAAAGCTTTTTATCGTTTTTTCCCATATCTTCATGTGAACCTCCATGCCGCTCCCGGCGGCACAAACCACCTCTTTCTCCCAACCTGCGATACCAGTTATTTGAAAAGCAGGACCACGGCTTCCCTAATCCTGCTTTTCCATCTTTAATAGTTTTCTGCACTGATTTCAAAATAACTTTGCGGATGTGCACACGTCGGACAGACTTCCGGTGCATTCGTTCCGACAACAATATGTCCGCAGTTGCGGCACTCCCATACTTTTACTTCGCTCTTTGCAAAGACAGCTGCCGTTTCCACATTTTTCAGCAATGCGCGGTAGCGTTCCTCATGATGCTTCTCAATCGCGCCGACCAGACGGAATTTCGCGGCAAGCTCCGGAAAACCTTCTTCCTCCGCCGTCTTGGCAAATCCCTCATACATATCCGTCCACTCGAAATTCTCTCCTTCTGCAGCGGCCGCAAGATTTTCTGCCGTACTGCCGATGCCGCTCAATTCTTTGAGCCACATTTTAGCATGCTCGCGCTCATTTTCAGCTGTTTTTAAAAAAATCGAAGAAATCTGCTCAAAGCCCTCTTTTTTCGCAACAGATGCAAAATAGGTGTATTTATTCCTCGCACCCGACTCCCCCGAAAAAGCCGCCTGGAGATTTTTCTCCGTCTGTGTTCCCGCATATTTGTTCTGTGCCATAACTTATCCTCCTTATCTCCCAGAAAATGGTATCTGTATTTTATGTATCATATCATCCCCTGGGAGAAAAGGCAAGCTTTCAAAAGGGAACGGTTCTCACTGCCGTTCCCTTTTCCGCATAATCGTATCATTAACGTAAAGATTCATAATCCGGCAGATACTGCCGTGTATTTTCGAACATTCTTGAAAAAAGTTCCTTCGCCTGTTTCAAATTGAGCTGTGCCGCAATCGGGTCATTCAGGAAAGCACCGAATGCAAGCTGTGTATCCCTTTCCAAAGCAGCCTTTAATATCATCTCCTGATTCTGCATATGCCTGCCCATCAAAAGTTTTACGCCGTCAGGAAGCGCGCCCGCCATAATTGGTTTTACGGAATCTCTGGAGAAAAGCGCATTGGTCTCCACCACAATTTCATGCGGTGCCTCAAGCTGTCCTTTATTTGGAAGGTTCACATTGGTAACAATTTCTCCCAGTCCCAATAGCGCTTTCATCTGTGCCACCCCTTCTTCGCCGGAAGGTTCAATGGGAATCGGCATTTCCCCGGAGGCGTAGGCCCTGCTCTTTTCATTCAATTCCCTTTTGTTATCAATGCGGTAATCGACCGGCGTCAGCGCGTATCCCCATGCTTCCACCGTCTCCGGATTTTTAAGATATTCCGGCACAAATTCAGCCAAATGCCGGTCTCCCGCCGCTGCGATCACTCCATATCTCCTGAACAGATCGAACTTCACTTTATTCTGCGACATAAAATGAAAATCCGTCACTTTATCACAAATGCCTTCCTGATAGTGCTTTTCCACAAAACGCGCATAGATGGGAAACAGATCCATCTTTTGATAGGAAGCCTCCGTAATCCATGTAAAATGGTTGATACCCGCCACGTTCGTCCGAAGCTTATGCCTGTCATCCTCTTCGATTCCAAGCTCTTCCCTGAGCGCCATCAGCAAAAGCCGCTGCGCACCAAATACTTCATGGCAGCATCCAAAAGCCTTGATATCAGGAAATATCCGATACAGCGCTCCTGTACAGATTGACATGGGATTGGTATAATTAATGACCCAGGCTTTCGGACAATATGTTCTGACCGCACGCGCGATCACTTCATACATTGGAATCGTTCTCAATGCACGAAAGATCCCGCCAGGTCCTACGGTATCCCCAACGGATTGCCAAATACCATATGCTTCCGGTTCATGCACATCGGAGCGCATCTCCTCAAAGCCGGCCGGCAATATGGAAATAATAACAAAATCAGCTCCCGTAAGCCCCTCCGCCAAAGAAGATGCCGTTATAAAGTTCCATTTGCTTTTTGCACCTTCATATGCAAAGAGCCTGTTTCCAATAGCTTCATTTGCCCTTGCCGCTTCCATATCGATATCATATAACCGAATGGTCCCCGAAATCGCTTCTTCCAGATAGAGATCGCTCATCAGTTTCCATGCCCATCCCTGTGATCCACCGCCAATATAGCAGATTTGAATATCATCGCATCTTTTTTCATCATATTCCATTTTCACATATCCCTCCCATTCCGCTGCATTACGGCTTTATTCATAGCATACCTTCTCGGACTTCCCGGTCTGCGCTGATCTGTAGATGGCTTCCACCACCTGCAAGACTTTTAACGCTTCTCTTCCATTTACCAGTGAAGGTTTTCCATTGAGAATACTTTCCGTAATTTCCTCAAGCTGAAGTCTGTGAGGAAATTCCGTTTCCTGTGTTTCATATGCTTCCTCACCTTCAATTTTCCATTCCTTTACGCTGTTATTCTGCAAGATCACACTCCCCCTGCTTCCATTTATATCGATTCTGGTATAAAAACCCGGAATGGCTACTGTGCTCGCCTCCAAGATTCCCAGCGCGCCATTTTTGAACCTGACCGATGCCATACACAAATCCTCCACATCAATCCTTTCATGCCCCCTTGTGGCGCAATAGGCGAACACCTCATCCACTTCTCCCATAATATATTGGAACAGGTCCAGCTGATGGATACCCTGGTTCATCAGCGCACCGCCGCCGTCATACTGCCGGGTTCCACGCCATTCTACCTCATCATAGTATGCCTGTCCCCTGTACCATTTCGTATGACAGCATCCTGCATGCAGTGTCCCGAGCCGCCCTTCCCTGACCGCCTTAATGAGTTCCTTTGTATCCTTATCGTAGCGATGCTGAAAAATGCAGCTCAAGGTCACATTATTTTCATCACAGACACGGATGAGCTGTTTTGCTTTTTTTACTGATATGTCAATGGGTTTCTCCACGATCACATGCTTCCCCGCCTTTGCCGCCTTCATTCCCATATCGCCATGCATTCCGCTCGCTGTCAGAATGATCACGGCATCCACATTTTTATCGCCAAGCATCTCATCCAGATCAGTATAAACGAGCGCTCCCGTCTCCGCCGCCGCTTCTTCTGCTCTCTCTTTCGATTTATCGCATACGGCATACAGCACTGCTTTTTCCATCTGCTTCAGTGCCCTGATGTGAGTCCTGGAAATGGCGCCGCAGCCTACGATCGCATAATTTATCTTTCTACTCATACCGCTATACTCCTCCCCATGTAATGACAGACGTGATATAGTCCTCCGCTGGATGCAATACATTCGCATATATATCTTGATAGTCATGATGAGCCGCTCGTTGGGATATCAATTTTTCCACGCATATTCTGCCCTCTGATAAAAAGCGCATAAAGCAGTCCGCATTGTCCTGAAACGTCCAATATCCGGGATAAGAAGAATCTATGGGATTACAGGAAATATGTGCACCGATGATCTGTATTCCCTTTTTATGCACATCCCGGTAAAAATTAATTTCCGTACTGCCTCTTGTACTCCCCAGCATGATCACTCTGCCATACTTTCCCGTCAATCGTATCGCCTGCTCTACCGGTCCCGGCAGTCCCGTGGATTCAATTACCACCTGCGGCAATCTGCCGTCTCCAATATGCTGCAAAATTTCTTCGATATTTTCCTCTCTGGAATCATGAACATGGGTACAGCCGAGTTCCCTCGCAAGGCAGCGCCTGCTTTCCACAATGTCGAGTCCGATGAGCGGTGACGCACCGTTTGCCTTTGCAAGCTGCATCGCCATCTGCCCGATCAGCCCAAGCCCTAAGACCAATGTTCTCTCGCCAAGCTCCAGTCTTGCTTTTCTGACTGCCTGCATGGAAATCACACCAATTCTGACAAATGCAGCCTGTTCAAAGCTGACATCGTCCGGAATATGCACCAGATTTTTGCACTCCACATTATGGATATTGGCATGCGGCATAATCCCTGCCACTCTGTCGCCTGGTTTAAAATCTGTTACATCTCTTCCGACCTTCAATACGACACCAGCTGCGCTGTAGCCAAGAACACGCGGATAATTGTGATCTGTATTTTCCAGCGTCATGATGAATGCGCGTTCTGTCCCCGGACTGACAACAGAAGCTTTCACTTCGACCGTGACTTCTGCAGCTTTTGGTTCATCTATCGTCTCCTTTTTTAAAAATACAATACCATCCTCCATGGAAGTCAGTCTCATCCTATCCATTTCTCTTTCCTTCCTTTCCAGAAAATTTATACGATTTTCCACTCCTATCCTTTTACGCCGCCTTCCGTTGTCCCTTTTTTCATCAAAAACTCACTGAACGCATACATGATAACAACGGGAACAGAGGTGACGAGCGCTGCTGCCATCATCCGCCCCCAGATATAATCCGGTCGGTTGAACAAAGAATTCAGTCCGATTGGCAGCGTAAATAAATCAGCTGAACTCAAGAAGATCGTCGCATATAGAAAGTCATTCCATGCAATCATAAACGCATATACGAACACCGATACAATCCCCGATACCGAAATGGGGATGACAATGTAAAGAATGCTCTGAACATAATTCAGTCCGTCGATTTTACCAGCCTCTTCTATTTCCTGAGGAATGGTGTCAAAAAAGCCCTTCAGCATATAAATCGATGTCGGAAGTGTCTGCACTACCATGATAATGATAAGCGCTTCCCTGCGGTTATAAAGTCCGACCGATGACAGCAGCCTGTACAAAGGCACGATCAACAGGATACCGGAAAACATATAAACACAGTAAAAGCTGTTGCTGATCGTCACTCTCCCAGGAAACCGAAGCTTTGAAAGCGCATATCCTGCCATAATACCAAAGATAAGAGAAATCGCAGCAGCCAGCACGGACACAAAAAGACTGTTTCTGAAATATTTTAAAAACGGGAATATATTGGTGTTAAAGATATCCACATAATGCTGCAGGGTAAGTTTCTCAGGAAGAATCGTAGGCGGCACCTGAATCGCTTCCTTTGCCGTTTTTAAGGATACTGTGATCATGAAAAAAAAGGGAACCAGAATAACTGCCATGAGCAGCAAAATCCCTGCATAAAAACATATGCCCCTCAGAATCCTTTTCTTCTTTTTACTCATATCGGAACACCTTCTTTCTCACCAACATAATAAAACCGAATATCATGGCAAACAACAGAATAGAAATAGCCGCTGCCTTTCCCATATCCCGCATGGAAAACGCGTTTTCATATAAATAAACACTGATCGTCTTTACCTGACCGCTCAAAAGCGCGACTTCCGTATACATATAAAATACCCATATGGTACGCAAAGTCACGACTGTCGCAAGCACCGGCATGATCTCCTGAAGCGTGATCACCTTAAATTTCTGCCAGCCGTTCGCACCGTCCACATCTGCCGCCTCGTACAATGTCTTGTCAATGGTCTGCAGTATGGCATAAAACGACATGAACGCATATGGGAAAAATTTCCATACACAAAACAGCATTACGAGCACAAAAGCGCTTATGGGCCGGTCAAACCACAACGGCGCTCTGTCAGCCACTTTAAGAACATCCAAAAACAGGTAATTTACGATTCCATAAGTGTTGTTGAACATATATTTCCATGCGAAGATCAGGGATACAGAAGGCACGATATATGGAAGCAGTATCAGAGCCTTTATAATCTTTTTCCCGAAAAAACGCCGATTCAGCAAAATCGCCACAGCCAGTCCTGCCGCCGTGCTTAAAAATACGACCAAAACAGTAAACAGCAGTGTTACCATAAGTGCGCTATAAAACGACGGATCTGCCAACGTTTTCGTAAAATTTCCAAAACCGACAAACTGCATGGATTTTTTAGGATTCACGGGTACCTTGTGAAAACTGATCATAAAATTGTAAATCATAGGATAGCCTATCAGCAATACGATCAGCAGTATACTGGGCGCTATCAATAGAAACCCGGCTATCATTTCTTTTTTTCTGTTCATCGCCTCACTCCTTACAAAACAGGGCTGATGCCAACTGGAATATTCAGTAGGGCACAGCCCCGCGTTAAGTCTGTTCAACTGTTTTATCAAACTATTCGGAAATCAGAGCCTCTATCTGCTTCTGTGTCTCATCCGCCACATCTGCCGGTTCCTTACCATTCACTGTAAGGTCGTAAATTGCTCTGGAAATAACATTCGAACTCGTGATATCACCCATGCTGACAAAATTCCTGCCATCTACAATTCCGAAAAGGGAAATACTTCCAAAAGCTGCAGAAATCTCAGACGAAAGCCCCTCAAAACCTTTGATGATCTCATTATCGAGATAGGCGGGATCGTCAGCTACCGCAGGCATAACCGGCTGCTGTCCACCGGGCGCCATATGGAGCCATTCAATATTATTCTCCTTTTCCACCAAAAACTTTACAAAAAGGACCGCCGCTTCTCTTTCTTCATCATTTAGTCCTTCGGAAATGGAAAGCATGCCAACACTTCCGTAAGAAGCACTGTTTTCTCCAGTCACCAACGCAAAACCGAAATCATCCATCATTCCCTCATTGATCAGATCTTTTAAGATGTAAGTAGAGTAAATGCCCATTGGGACAGAACCATTGAGCAAAGCATCCTTTACTTCGGTCGTTCCGTTAGAGCCCTGAATGGAATACTGGTACAGTTCTTTATAGAAGGTTAATGCTTTGATCATTTTATCGGAATTAAAATCTGCCTCACCGTCCGCATTAAGCGCGTTTGCACCAACTGACAGCGCGAACTGTGAAAAACTCTGCTCCGAAAACGAACCATCTACCGTAGGCAGCGCAATACCATATTTCTTATTGTCAGGGTCATAGAATGTTTCCGCTGCAGCAAGAATATTATCCCATGTATCGGGAGCTTCCAGTCCCTTTTCTTCAAAAGCAGTCTTATTGTACCAGATTCCCTGCACCCAGCCACCAACGGGCACTCCGATAAAATTCTGTCCATCTTCTGTCGTATTGATTTTCAAAATCGCATCATAGTATTCACCTGATTTTGATTCGATCACTTCGCGGATGGCATCCAGATCAGCGAGTTCATTTCCAACAAGCCATTTTGCACGATTCTGATTTACTTCAATTACTGCCGGCATACCGCCGCCGGCAAAAGCCGTCAGCTTCGTATCGTAAGCGGAATCACCGTCCACAGGCACCTGTTCCACTGTAATCCAGGAATATTCCTCTTCGAACTTATCGATCAGCCCTTGAATCGTCTGTTGCCGTTCTTCCTCCACCATGCTGTGCATGAACTGAATGGCAACGGGATCCCTTTCCTCTGTTTCCTCAACAGAAGGAGCCTCGGACTGGTTCTCGGCCGGCGCCGTATCGGGCTGCGGCTGTGGAGTTTCTTCTGCTTTTTCTCCGCCGCATGCTGCGAGGCTGAATGTCATTGCCGCCGCTAAAATTACTGCCAATGTCTTTTTCATCTTTTTCATAACTTTTCCTTCCTTTCTCTTATTTTTGTTCCTTTTGTTATACTAATGAAGCTTTTTCCCGTTTGACAGGATAAAGCATACATTCTCATATAGCTATCCATCTGAAACCGAATGGCGCAATCTCCACATTGTCTGCCACCTTTTCTCCCGTCATCAGGTCCATGCCGTATACACCGGCCTTTTTTACCATTCTGTCCGAAAAGTTGTGGAGGCAAAGTACCGTTTTCGTTTTTCCGGTTCTGACATAGGAAAACAATTCCTTCTGCCCTTTTAAGACCGTCTGTTCCGCATGGGTATCAAAAGCATCACAGTTCTTTCTTATCCTGATCAACGCTTCCAGCTCTTTTCTTATCTGCGCCTCCTGGCTCTCTGCATTTTCAAGTTCCTTTATCAACGTCTCATAAACAAATTTTTTTCGGTTAATGCTTCTTTTCATTCCTGTTTCCGAAACGCCTTTCATATCATTTTCCACACCAAGATAAGAATTGATATAAACGGCTGCGTCCCCCTGCATTCCCAACAGTACACCATGTGCATTTAAATATCTGCATTTTGCTGTTTCAAAATCAAAATCTTCTTTCAATGCCGAAAAATAGGATACATTCACTTCATACACACTTTCGGAACCATCCGCATTTTCTTTGTAAGAAACCAATGCCCCTGACTTTTCCTGCAAATGTGTGACCAGTCCATCGATTTCTTCCTCCGGTACAATGTTCCTGACCGGATTGACACCAATTCCGTCGTGAGATGCAAGAAAATTGAAAAAGCTTGTCTTATTCGAAGGCAATGAAAGCCTCGACGCCCAGTCGGACAGCACTGACGCTTCCTTCTTATAAAAGCTGTAGAGCACCAGCATTGGCAGCGGAAACTGGTACACCATATGACTTTCATCATATCCGTTTCCAAAATATTTAACATTATCCGCATGACCCACGTTCGTTTCCGTCACAATCCTGCCTTCCGGACAGACCTCCTCCATCATACTGCGGAGCAGCTTTACGATCTTATGTGTGTTTTCATGGTGCATACAGGAGGTTCCTGGTTCCTTCCAAAGAAAACCGACGGCATCCAGCCGTATCCATGTTCCGCCCTGTTCCAGATATGTGAGAAATATATCAGCAGCAGCCCAAAACACTGCCGGATTACGATAATTCAAATCTATCTGGTCTGCACTGAATGTAGTCCAGTAATATCTCTCGCCATTTGCCGTAGAAAACTTCGTGAGCAGCGGCGTCGTTCTCGGCCTCGTTACCATGGATAAATCTTCTCCCGGGTCCGTCTCTATGAAATAATTTTCATACGCTTCATCTCCGGCAAGGCATTTTAAGAACCAATCGTTTCGCGCCGACACATGATTGCATACGAAATCATACATCAGGGTAAATCTGTCGGAAAGCCCTCTCAAATCTTCCCAGGAGCCCAATCCATCGTTCAGGCTTTTGTAATCGATAACGGAAAATCCATCATCCGATGAATACGGACAAAATGGAAGGAAATGCACTGCATCGAATACGCCGTCCAGATACTTTTTGGCAAACTGCCCGAACAGAGCCAGTTTATTATCCTTCCCGCAGAACTGATCCGGATAGGTAATCAATATGACATATTGCTCTTTTGAACAGCCTGTCCTGTTCTTCAGTATCCTGCGTGTATTCTGTATTCTTTTTTCCAGTTTCGGCAGCCATACAGCCGCTGCCGTACTGCCGTAAATATCAGTATAATGCGCTTTCCAATCCATACTTCTGTTCTCTTCTGCTCTTTCTTCCTTAATTTTCTCTTCCATTTCTTTTCTCCGACATAACTCTTTCTGTGGTAACGTTTTCATAAAATAATTGTTGATATCGTACGCTATTTTCGAAAATCACTCTTGTTTTTTATATTTTTTTATACTTTTTCTTCGATTTATTCTCTTTTCTGTGGAAGCGTTTTCATGACTTGATTATAAACAATGACAGGATGTTTGTAAAGTACTTTTTCAAAAATATTTATTTTAATAATCTGTTTTTTAACCAGAATCTCCATTTATCATTGATTATATCCATGCTTTATCGGAATCTTCCAATTTCTTCCATTCTTGTTTTTTCATCTTTTTTCCTTGCGTTCTCAAAATATATTTGATATAATTTTCATATATAAATGAAAATTTTTGCATGAGGGAGAAACTATGAAACCAACAATTCAATTAGTGGCCAAAAAAGCCGGTGTTTCCATGTCAACCGTTTCGAGGGTAATGAACAATCATCCGGCCGTACTGCCCGAAACCCGCTCCAAGGTATTATCTGTTATGAAGGAGCTGGATTATATTCCAAATCAGCTTGCCAGAGGGCTTTCTACTAACGGTTTTAACAATATTCTTATTATCTTCACACGTTCTTCTACGCAGGCCGCAGATAATCCTTACTTCGGCAACATAATCGGCTCTATCGGTATGGTCGCTGAGCAAAATGATTATGATCTGATCCTGCACTCCAATAACAATGAAGATGATGAAATCGAAAAAGCACTTTCCATGATCAACAGCAAACTCATCAAAGGCATTGTTCTGCTGAGCAGCCGTACCAACAACAAATTTTTGGAAGTTCTTGCCGGTACCAGGATTCCTATCGTGGTAATCGGCAAGTATAACCCTTCTCTTCAATCAGAATATATCGTTTCCGTAGATACTGATAATTATCAGGACTGCTATGACATCGGCGATTATCTGCTGCAGATGGGCCATACGCATATCGGTTGTATTCATGCCCCCTTAAACCATTATGTAGCTGTAGACCGCGTACAGGGACTTAAAGACAGTATGAAAGCCCATCATATTACGGTGGATGAAGATTGTTTTGTTGACGGCGGAGATACTGTAGATACGGCTTACATGGCAGCCTTAAATCTTCTCTGCTCCAATCAACAGCTTACTGCCGTTTTCGCTACCGATGATATTAAAGCACTCGGTGTCTATAAAGCGGCACGCAATATGAACCTGCGGATTCCGGAAGATATTTCCGTATTCGGCCATAATGATTTTGATTTTTCCGCGCTTCTCACACCACCGCTTACCACCGTGCGCGTTCCCATTCATGAACTGGGTATGATTTCTGCATCAAAGCTGTTTTCTATGATCAAAGCAGAAAAAAAAGAAGCAAATCAAATGCTTCCTACTAAAATGCAGTTTCGCAGCTCCGTTGCCAATCTGAACAAACCGTGACCTATATAATACTAGGAGGAACTTTTATGCACATTGTAATCGCACCGGATTCCTTTAAAGGAACCCTCTCATCGGAACAGATCATTCAAATCATTTCTGCCGAGGCCCGACTCCATTTTCCCGACGCATCCATCACAGGTGTTCCCATCGCGGACGGCGGTGAGGGTACTTTACAGGCAGTCCTCACTTCGCGGGACGGCAGACTTCGGCATATTTCTGTTACGAATCCTGTTTTTGAAAAAACAGAAGCATCCTATGCGATTTTTGAAAGTTCAGACAGTGAGCCCGCCGCCATTATTGAAATGGCAGCTGCATCCGGCATCACATTACTTTCATCCGCTCAAAAAAGCGCTCTTAAAACAACCTCTTACGGCACCGGCGAATTAATCGCAGATGCACTCAGACAAGGTATCCGCAATATCACTGCCGCCATCGGTGGAAGCGCTACTAACGACGGGGGAATAGGAGCCATGTCTGCACTCGGTTTTCGCTTCCTGGACAAAAATGACAAAGAGGTGGTTCCTACGGGAGAACACTTGATCAATGTCGCCCGCATTGATACTTCCACCATACTGTCGGAGCTTACGGAGAACGTTTCCTTTACCATAATGTGCGATGTCCGCAATCCATTTACCGGTCCATGCGGCGCTACTTATACATATGGCCCACAGAAGGGAGCCTCGCCGGAAATACTCGCGCAGTTAGAAGAAGGCATGCTGCATTTTGCCGATGTGATCAAAAGGGATTTGGGAAAAGATATTAAAGATGTTCCAGGAGCCGGCGCTGCCGGCGGACTGGGCGGCGCTCTCTGCGCCTTTCTGGACGGTAGTCCGAAATCCGGCATTCAAACCATGCTGGACCTCGTCCGATTCAATGAAATCATCGAAAAGGCTGATATCATCATTACGGGAGAAGGATGCGCAGACGGACAGTCCGCACAGGGAAAAGTCCTCTGGGGAATTGGCACAAACGCCAAAGAAAAAGGGATTCCTGTGATCGCCATCACAGGCGGTATGCTTCCTGATGCAAAACAGCTCTATGACTGCGGCATTACGGCAATCGTTCCCGCTTTGAACTATGCGATGCCATTGAAAGAAGTATTAGAGCATTCCCAGAGCCTGCTGCATGATGCCGCCGAAAGAACCTTTCTCCTGCTCAAAACAGGGATATCCCTCGCAAAATGATCAGGGCCTATCCGCGCCTTTAAGCGCCAAAAGCATTTTAGGCCCCAGATATCCTCCCATGGCAAGAACCTCTATGGGGCCCATCCAGAAAAAGTTCATAACAAGGATCCGCCCTTGAATCTGTATATTATACTCAAAATAATATTCATAAAAAAAGTAATTTGCCATAATCGAATCGATAAATGCGCTGCACAAGTCTAAAACAAACCAGATTGCCAGGGATTTTATGACAATATGAAAGACTCTGATCAGATATTCCCAGAAACGCAGCTTCGCCTTTTTAAAACTTTTATAGACTATTGCCACAGACAGGACCAGCAGAATGCCGCATAGGAACAGTTCTGCGTAATGCTTCATGTATGTGCCTCTTGGTCCTGCAATCTGCTGTATATTTACAGGCAGGATCCTATATATCTGCCCAGGCAGATCTTCGTTTACGGCTGCCGGTGAAAAAACATACAAGTCTCCACAGGCAGCCGCTGCCCCTGAAAAAATAACCGCAATGACATAGCCGCATATACATTTCATTTTACTTTCCGCAAAATAGGTCTCTATGAATAAAGAGAAAATGATCAGATAAGGCAATGCTCTGGAAATCATATCGACTAAAAAGTGAATATCCCAGTAATATTCATATGGAATCGCAGCTCTGGCGGCTTCCCATATCGTGTACGACAGGATGATGACCAAAGTCACCCGATTGCTTTCAATTGCTGATTTTATTTGCTGAATGTATTTTATCATCTCTGCTGCATAATCCTCTCGTTAATCCTTCGTACTACGCCATTGGTATAAGCAGTAAAATAGTTCAATAAATTTTGATACACTCCCTTACCCCTGTGCTCCGGCTGACAGTATGCACCGGTAATATGCCGATAAATTAAAGAAAGGACTTTTACAGTAATGGCGGTACAGCGCCAGGTAAAGCGGATAAACGAAAGAACACTCCGCTTTCGGCAATTCGGCAAACGCATAGTCTGCACAAGGTTTACATTCAATCAATTCCATCGGAGAAAAAATCCCTCTCACATCCGTGGCGCGAAACGCATTCTCAAAAGGAGCGCAGCAACATAAAAACCCTATCATCTTTTCATCTTCAAATGTAGCAACCCCCAGACCATTCTCGGCAAAACCGTTTAAATCAGGCACATCATATACTTGTGGCAGCTCTTTTACAACTTGACGCTCATCACAGTAGCTTGCAAAGGCAAGCGCAGCTGCTTCTTTCACATGTTGTTTTTCAAAATTTATAATATCCATCAGTTTCTCTCCCAATAAACGAACGGAGAGCTAAATTATAGTCACTCTATTCGTTTTATCATATCTATACACCAATCCTCATATTTTCCCTTGCTTCCTTCTTCATCAATATATTCATATACACCATCTAAATGTATTTCACCAACCGAATAATAGCCTAATCTCTCGTACAGTCTCTTAGCTGCGGCATTATCTGTTGGATTAACATCAAGCCCTAAATAGGGAATTTCCTTTTCCTTGCAGAATTCTTCACATGCCAGCGCCAATCGAGAACCAACGCCACAATTCCTTAAAGGTTCAATGATCAACAAATCAATCATATCCGCACATCTCTTATGATTTGTATAGGGCATGACATCTTCTTTATTATCCAAAGACAAAAGCACATATCCAATGGCATAATGATTGATAAATGCACCTAAATAAACTGCTTTCCCCTCTTTCTGTTGTTGAAATCTATCCGTGTGTACGGAAACATCGCTTTTGACCAACAATAAACTATCCAAATCACTTTCTTGTATTATCCTAATCTGATACGATATATTCATTTCATAAAGTTTCTCATACATATCTACATTTCTCCCAATCTGAATTTATCGCTTACAAATTCTACTAACTCGATTTATCAGCATTTAACTTCCACTATCTGACTTCCACTATCTCCATTTTAATAACTTAAATTCTTCTGACAAATATGGTATATTTTAAGCTTAAAAGGAATGACCGCCCACAAAGTGGTTGACCTCCCGAATTAGACTATAAGCCTACCTGTATCGGCAAGTAACAAGTCAGGCTTATTTATTTTCACTTGTTATCGTTCAGGATGCTGCCACCTTACAACACGATTACTCCTTTGCAGAAATTATAACATGGACTATTCATTTCGACAATTTATATTAAAATTTCTACCTTCTATTCTATCTCAATCATTCCCCTACTGAAAACTCCATAATTCTTTTAAACTACAGAACCCGCATAGATTCAGTCCTTTCTTCTTTCCGTTATTGTAGGAGCGCAAAATACGCCTCCGTCGCTCCAACAAATATTTTTCTGTTAAAATACGTCATTATCGTGCACAAAAACGCCACAATTCAGAAGAATTATGGCGTTTTATCTGTCTTCATTTATTATTTTTCCTATTCCAATTATATCTTAGTTAGAACTTTCCAGCCTTCGCCGCTTCCTCAATAGACACAGGAAACCTTGATTTTGGTGTGCTCCCCGTCAAGTAGACAATTAAAAAAACAAAAAGTTTT
>CAMWXB010000030.1 GCA_947178125.1 uncultured Lachnospiraceae bacterium
TACTCTCTACTATTATGGGGCAACAAATGGGGCTATTCAAGCCGCCCAACATTTAAGCGCTTACCTTTAATCTACATAGTCTTGCGATAACTGGTTATCCCACACTTTATCCATCTTGTGAGATTTGCCTGTACTTTTGGGATTTGTTTACCTATATTTTTTTACAAAAATGGAGGGTCAGTATGAGTAAGAAGGCGAAACAGAATATCCTTAGGAAGCGATCTGACAAAGATCTCATTAGTTGGAGAAAAGATCCGTTTGGCAAAATGAGGAGAATGTATAAAGAGCATACAGTTATCTTCTGGGTTATTATATTTCTTAGCGCTGCTTCTTGGGGCACTATCTACTTTGAAATTTCCAAAATGTCCAAAGAGGCACGGGAAGAGCGGGACGCACTAAACGATAGGCTGGCCAGAATAGAGGTTAAATTGTCTGATGACCAGGCAGCGAATATGCCTGAACCTGTGTATAATGGAGAACGCGATTCTGGTTTATCCACAGCAGATGAACGGCTTATGGATCCGGTGGAAATTGATGGGCAGCCAATATCTGGATATGCTATTATTTCCTTTGAAACGGATGATGGAATGTATGCTATGTATGACGGATATTTTGAAAATGGTCTGTTTAATGGGGAGGGGCTTTATACAAAATACTACTCCGGAACAAACGTTGTTGAATTTGCATATGACGGGGAATGGAAAGATTCCTTTGCAAATGGAACTGGAACGCAGAAGTCTTACTATAAAGAAAGCGGCAGACTTCAAAGTTTATCCATCGGGGATTGGGAAAATGGTCGGCTCAATGGGACCGCTTGCGAATATACAAAGTTTGCACCAAGCGGCGCAGTCGTTTTCAAGTATTCCGGCGGCTTCCTGGCAGGCAGTTTTAATGGAGAGGGAACGGGTTTTGAATACACAGAAGACGGTCAGACGCTGCGATATATGTATAGGGGGACGGTGAAGGATGAGAAGTGGAATGGACAGGGTACATTAACACTGTATCGTGCAGATGGGGAAGGAATTGAATGCGTGTATGACGGAACATGGAAGGATGGCGGCTTGGAAGGGAAAGCCACGTTAACGGAGTATTATGAAGACGGAGTAACCATTAAAAGTGTGCTTAATGGGACATGGAAAGATAATTCCCTGGATGGACAGGGTACAGTAACGGAATATTATAAAGATGGGTCAACGATCAGATTCTTGTATAATGGGATGTGGAAGGATAACCAGATGAATGGGCAGGGCACAATGACGAAATATTATGATGATCAGACAACAATTAGACTTGCATGTGATGGTATATGGAAGGATAGTCGTTTGAACGGAAATATTACGTCAATAGAATATTATGAAGATGGAAAGACTGTCAAATGGCAACACAAAGGCCAGTGGGAAGCTGGTGTGTTTGTCGGCGGCGAAGGAACATTTGCGAAATATGACAAAAATGGCAGGGTTCTGGTTAGTGGGACAACTGAATCCACAAGAGATGGCGCATGGATTGTGACTTATTGGAACGAATCGATCCCAGATGAAGCGACCGCGCATGAATTTGCGGACTTTATATCCAAGATCAGCGATATGGCGAATAATGTCAATGAAGAAGAGGAAGGGTGATTTATGTTGCGGCAAAAATTCAGATATGATGAATATGAGCAGTTCCTGAAGCAGAAGAAGTACGGCCAGGCGCAGGAATACTGTTCATCCTTCCCCAAAGACCAGAACGCCGTGATTTGCGGATGGTACGCCCAATATTTTCTGCTACGCTCCAGAACTGACGCCGATGATTTGTTTCTTGAGCTGGATGCTTCGATTAGGATTATCCATCGGGAGGCCACATCGGGAAGGCGGCATGGATATGATAAAAATGCCCTGTATCTTCTTGGAATACTGCTTTTTGAACGTGATTTTGAAGCGGATGGTGACGAAGTGCTAACGGATGTAGCAACTTTGGAAAAAAAGAGGGAAAAACTCTCCGAGGTCGAAAAGAATGCCAGGATTTATTTGGAGCTACATTATTTTCAGAAGTGGGAAAACAGTCAGCGGATAGAAGATCTGGCAACAGCGGCAGACCGTTGCGGACACAGCAAGATCTGCTATCTCTATGCAGATAAGCTCCGGGAAAAAGGCGGTTGCCAGGATGCAGCGGATCGGTACGAGTTTCTTCTTGCAGAGGACTATTGTGCGATATGGATGGACAAGGCCACTTATAATCGGAACTATATTGTATCTCATCTTGATCAGGTTCGCAATGATATACGGAAAGATATTGGGTTTATTGCTTCCGATATGGTAGCATTCAAGGAAAGCTTGGGTGAGATCAAGAGCCATCTGGAAGTTATGCTTCAAAAGATCAATGATTTGCCTGAGGCGACTTGCAATGCCTTACACCAGGAGTTCGATACATTCCGCACCCAGATGACCGGATTGTCCGAGCAGATGGAGGATCAGGAGGAAACTGTCTGTTCCCTGCTCCAAATGGTGCAGTCGCTTGACCTGGACCTACAGGGAGACAGGGAGAACATGCGCGAGTTGAAAGCCCTGGTGGAGCAGATTATGACTGCTGCTCAGGACAGAGAGGAGTGTTTGACACAAAGTATCGATGGTCTAAAAAGGGCCATTCTTGATAATCTGCTATTGAAAGATATTGTGGATGAGGCGGCGGTGGAAATCAACGGCAGGTTCCGGGAGCGGCTTTCAAAAGATGCAAAAGAATCTATCGTTACTGCTCTATTTACCTTGAACTTCTATAAAAGAATAAGCAGGGAGCAAGAACCTTTAATCGAATACAGCGGCGTAGTCATCCTTGCTGCGACTGCGTTGGAAATCGAGTTCCACAACAGATTGTACGCCCACTTCGATAATTACATTACAGATCGATATGGGCAGGAGAATTTGAATGCCTGGTATCGTCAGCCTTTTACACTGGGGTCGTTTGGGTTCGTTGTCGGTATTGAACCGGACAATAGGCAGCGGGATCATAATAAGCAGGAAGAAGATCGGACACAAAGAGAGCAGCGGTTTGGGGAATTTATCCGAGACCCAAGATATAGAGGATTTTTTTCCACTGATTCTGGCTCTTTATTTCAGTGCGGGCCGAACAACAAATTCCAACGAAGGCTGTTAGAGAATTTTTCCAAGCGTTTGAAAGATTTAAGAAGAATCAGAAATAAAGCGGCGCATATAGAACCAGTAACGCTGGAGGAGGCGGAGAAAGCATGCCGATTGTCGTTCCTTTCTCATCAGGAACGCGCAGGCAAAAAAAAGGAGAAAAGCTTCTCTTTACTGGAAGAGTTGTTGAAGTCCTGCAAATAAAGCATTACTGTCCCATTTTCAAGTCCTGATATGTAATGTACATTGAATCGCAATCCCTTCATCAGTCTGCTTAAAAGATTCAAAATATATAACACAAACGAACCAGAATGATAAGCAGATTTCAAAATCTATCAAAAGATTTTTTACGATTTTTTACAAGATTTCATATCTCTTCCGCATTAAAAGCCGCTAAGAAAGCTGCCATTCCGGCCAGGTACGTCCTTTTTGACAGCTGGTTTTCCTCCCCAAGCACACTCCATGCTGTAAAATCAATCGGTTACGATGTTATCGACATGGTCAAAAAGACGCCCAAAATGTTCTTCCAGTATCAAGGGGAAAACATGTCCCTGATTACAATCTATAACCAGAATAAAAAGAGGCGTGGCCGTTCCCGATATCTGCTTTCTGTGCCGGTTGATGTTGTAAAGGACGGAGAGATCATTCCGGCTAAAGTTGTATATGTCCGCAACCGGAATAAGAGAAAGGAATATTTATGTCTCATCTCTACAGATACAACTCTGGATGAAAATGAGATCATCCGTATTTATAGCAAACGCTGGGATATCGAGGTTTTCTTCAAGGTATGCAAAAGCTACCTGAATCTCAGCAGGGAATCCAATGACAACCGTTCGCTGGGAGAACTCTTTTTATATTTCTCTGATGAAATGTCTGACATCACATGGATTCAGGCATTTCAAATGCTGCTTCAAATGTTCAGAAGCATGCTTAGCGACAACACAGAACTGTCTGATAATAAAATCGCTGAACTGGTTGATACGTTTATGAGTACATTGCCTGCTTCCAGGTACATAGGCGAAATCTATGTGCGAAGTTTGAGATACTTACTAAAATTTCTCTATATGGAATTTTCGCAGGAAATTGCTAGCTTGTTAGTATACAGTGGGTTGTTTCCTGCATCACCTGATTAAGTTGGTCTATAGTGAGTATCTCATAATAGTAAAAAAGTGGTTTTTGACATCAGAAAAATTGGCATGGTGCATTGGGATAATTTTTAATAGTGCACCTTAAAATACGGTAAAAAAAGCATGACCTTCAATTGAAAATAAGCGGGACGCTGGCACGCAATGTTTATGATCCAGACGGATGCATCATCCGTAACCTCATTCGGCCTGCCCTGGTGGTGATTGTCAAAAAGAGCCCGGGAAACGCCGCCTTCGGCATATTTTTAGAGAGAGTGTAATTTTTATATACAAAGGATTTGTATAAAATGGACGTATCGCTTATAATAAAAAAGGACATTGGCAGAGAAAATAGTCTCGCTTGCTCGATTGGTGTAACTCTTCGGAGGACTGAAGTATGAGTACAATTATTGAAGTTATGTTGGCGATCAGGAAAAGAAGTCCTGTTTATTACCACAAAGATACGAAGCAGTTTGACAGGCTTCCATATTCTGAGGCGGAAACGCTGAATCCGGATGTAGAACTGCCGATTGGAAACGACATGAATACGGTTATGTTGCCAACATATGAAGAGATAGACCATAAAGATATCATGCGCTTTTATGTAAGAGAGTGTGTGGAAGATAAGGAAATACGGAGGAAGTTGTTTGATATATTAAGAAGAAGGGATTATATGGATACATTTTTGGACAACCTTCATGAATCAGGTCTATACGAGGATTTCGTTGATGTATGTGCGGATACTTATATACAGATATTTGATGAATGGATGAAAAAAAACGATTTGAGCTTTGCCGCGGGCTGAAACGAATTTGTTTGACAAAGGCTTAGAGAAGATGAAGACTTCCTGTGCCGTAATAGATTAGTCATGTGTGAAAAGGAGTTATATAGATAATTATGGGCGAAGTGAAAATGGCGATAGAAGAAATAACACATTTGAGCGATTCTTTTCCGAAGGACGCCATTGATCTGATAGAAAGTCCTGAGGAGCGTGGTAAATGGTTAAAAAGATATCCGTATACAGGGCAGGAAAAAGTGGAAGGCAGAATTTATCTCGTGGATTATTATGATGAAAAAAGTATAGAAACGGATAAGATTCTTTATCTTGCCCTGATGAATCGGCCGGGGCTAATATGGAAACGGAATGTGGAGCAGGAGAAAAAGAGAGCGAAGGAATATCTGTATCTTGCGTTTCAAAAGTGCAGGGAGAGAATAGAAGAAGAACAACTTGCATCAGTTGCCGAATATAATGAAAAATATAGCATCCATTATCAGTGTGAAGAATGGCTCGGTGAGTTGTGCAGGCTTTTACGGGAAAGCCGTGATGTTGAAAAATATGAAGAAGTTAAGAAATTCATAACTGATAAGCAAATTATGGTTTCATAGTAACCGCCAAATAATACTGCGGTCAGATACAAAATTACCCCAGCCCTTTGCGAGTAGGAGTTTATTTTGTCCATTCGTAGGATTACTAAGCGCATACTGAAAAGCCTTGTTTTGTTGCGCTCTGCCACAATAAACGGAAAAAAATCGACTTAATGTAATACAGGATGGAATCAGCAAAAAGCGATTTGAAATCGGCAAAAATACTGATAGAAGCTGAAGAATACAAAGCCGCAAACAACAGGGCTTATTATGCCATATTCCATCGCAGAAAACCAATCAACTCGTTGCCGGAGGATATGAAAGAGATGCTGCCGGAGCCGGAAGAGATTGCGAGAGCCTATGATAATAATAAAGGATGGTTTAATTGGAGGTGGCTAAATGTCAGAGAAAAAAGTGTATGAAATTATGCATATGGATAGAAGAGTTGCAAAGATAAATGATTCTGGACAATGTAAAATATATTATAAGTCATTTATGCCATATAATTTATATTTAGAAGAAGCCGAAGACATTGATGCGTTAGTCAACAATATTACGAATTTTAATTATTGGTGTGCAACAAGGATTCTTACTTTAGACAGAAAGTATGCAAAAGAAATATTAAACAGTATAGGAATGTTACAGGCAGTGACCGACAGAGAAAGAGCGAAAATTGCTTTATCATATAGATGTGCTTCATTAACAGATGTTTTCTGGGTAAAATTAGAGAAAGAAAAGATTTTATTCAGAGATGTTAATTTGTATGAAAATCATTTGGATAACACCTTTATTGACATTGCATTAAGAGGCAGGCAGTATACAGTACAAAATGAATACTTAGCGAGAGACTTATCAACTAACGGATGTTTTCCTAAAGCTTGGCAGAGAATTAATGATGGTTTTAGACTGCTAAAAGATGGCGGCGCAGAGGCGGTTGAAAGAGAGCTGCTTGCAAGTCAAATATGTAGATGTTTTGATGTTTCACAAGTATTATATGAGAGGGACTATTTTGATGGAGAAAAGGTCAGTGTAAGTAGTAATATTACATCAAAAGAATATTCGATTGTTTCTATGGAAGCATTTGAGGTATATGCAGCAAACCATGGCAGAAACACAAAAAAATATATTGTTACATTAGATAAACATAATTATTATATGATGAATATTGTTGATTATCTTATTGGTAATACAGATAGGCATTGGGGAAACTGGGGAGTATTAGTTCGTAATTCCAATAATAAACCGGTAAGACTATATGATTTAATGGATTTCAATCAGGCTTTTAATTCTTATGATAACTTAGATGGTTCTAACTGTCAGACTATGTTTGGAGAGCATGCTAATCAGAAGGATGCTGCCATTAAGTCTGTTCAAAAAATTGGCTTGAATCAAATTAAAGAAGTAAATAAAGCATATTTTGATGAATTGCCTCAGTTCTATAATATGTTTTGTAAAAGATTAGAACTATTAAAAACAATAGAATTTCGCGTTTGATGGGCAAGAAAGGTATATTTGGCGCTTACTTTCCACAATTGATTGATTTGCATAGGAAATTACAAAAATAGCAAAATTAGATGTTTTTTGAGCAAAAATAGACAAAAGCAGGAAACAGTGAGATGATATAATAGGAGTAGGACTCTTCAGGTGAGAAAAATCGAACAACGAAATCAATAGGTGACTCCGCAAATGAAAGTACGAAAAGTTAATTATGAACTTCCGGAAAATAAAGAATTATCCATTCAAGAGAAGGATTCTCTTGCGTATCATGATATCGTTGGTATTTTTGGGAAAAACGGAGCTGGAAAAACAAGACTCCTAAAAGCAGTATATAATACAATAAAGGCGGCCTCCGGAATGGGGGAACAGGCTTATGTAGAAAATATGCCGGAAAATGCACTGCATAAAGTTTTATATTTAAATGCGGCGGAAATACTTGAGATTAAGCATGGCGATGGGCAGAGAGAGCCGGAAGGAGTTGTGGAAGGCAGTTTTTTAAATGAAGCATTGATTGATGAGATAGGACTGCAAAAATACATCATTAAGAACGGAAGACAAATGCTTACCTATATAGGCGTAAAATGGTTTGATATGCAGGAATCTTCCAAAGATGATTTTTCGTATGTTTTTTTTGAGTTGTTTAAAAGTTTTTTCTCAGGCGGAATCAGGACGGTAGTGAATTATGCAACTTGGAAGCCGCAGGTTCAGATCGATGGACTGGATATTGATGCTTATACTTTATCTGATGGAGAATGGATAGAGGTCTTCTATCTATTATTAATTGCGATTACAAAATGTCTGCCGGGAAGATATGATGATGCAATATTATTGATCGATGAAATAGAAAATTATTTAAATCCGCAGAGCATACGGAATGTTTTGGAGCACTTGAATGCAGTGTTCGGAGAGAAAGGACAGTTGTGGATTGCGTCGCATTCATTGGATGTTTTGTTATGCCTGAACGGCAGAAATTGTTTCTGGGTAGAGAGAAAAAACAAGGAGACATTCATCCATAAGCCCTGCATGGAACATTATAGTAAGATCAGAGAAGAACTATACGGAAATGATATTGAGGCTCAATGCGGCCAGAGTTTCAGGGAAAATGAAATGAGGCATTATTTTTCTGAGTTTATGATACAATGTCTGAAGGAGCCGGAGACCGTTAAATGTATTAATCAAAAGGACATACAGCTGAGACTGTTCATGAAATGTTTAAGTAAAGAGAAACAGGAAATAGATATTCTTGATTTTGGCGCCGGAGAAGGAAGAATCGGAGAGGCATTGAGGGATCTGAATGATAATAGAATATCATATTATGCCTATGACATTAAAGAAGATAATGTCAGGAAAATTCAACAGAGTCAGCTGGCAAAACGAGTCTATGGTGCGAAAGAAGAGATATCAAAGAAGTTTGATGTTGTCCTGTTATGTAATGTATTACATGAAATGTATGTATGGTGTTGGGAAGAAGATTTAAATTTCATTTTCAGCAAACTGAATGAAGACGGCGTTTTGATTTTTATTGAAGATTTAGAATTGCCTGTAGGTGAATATATTGATGAAACAGGATTTCTCTTATTAGATGGAGAAATGAGCATAAGACTATTTGGGCGGGAAAATATTTCTTTGGTATTGGCTGAAGAGGAAAGATATCGCAATCGGATACTGTGTGCAGTTATTAGTTCAAAGGGGCGTATTTCAAGAGAAGATATCCTTGAAACGTTGAAACTGCTGAGGAAAAGAAGCGTTGAGAAAATCTGGCAGATTCGTAGAAACAGAAAAGATGATTTTATCGGACAGCCGAGAAAACTGGGGACAGAGATAGCGCGTGCGGCGCAGCTGGCAGTTAACGCAGATATAGCTGAGGCATATTTGCGGGCTGTTGACGCTGATTCTGTTAAGGATATGCAGGAATTTGTAAAATGTTTCACGGATGCAGTCAGTATTATAAAGGGCAAAGAAATTGGTAACAGGATGAAGCTGGAGGAGTGCCTGGAGAATTGCAGCAACATGTTTGTACAGGAGAACAGAGAAGACTGGGTTGTTCAGGAGAACACGGCCCTGACAGGCACTTTGCTTCAGAAAGTGAATAAGATTTTAGAAAAAGCCAATTTGACGATATATACGGAACAGTTTGAAAATGTTGTGGATTTGTATATTGAATTAAAGATAATGAATCATATTGCCGATAGTAGTTACAGCCAACTGATGTGCACGCTGTTATATCTGGATATATGCCGTAAATTTGGCGGAAAACCTCAATAAAACACACTTGTCATTTAAAGTGGATGGTGATAGAATAGATACCGTAGCGGGGAGTGATTTTTACGAAAGCTGAAATTATGTATGATTTTGCAAAGGATGTCATCAGGCAGTACACTATTTATGCTATCGTGCGTGAGAACTTTGAGAGCAAGGATTTTAACCAGAGTATGTGGGAAATATGGGATGCTGTCAATATTCTGTATAAGGCGGATTTGGAAGAAAGCCGGCTAAGAGAAATAATCAGAAAACTGTCCGAAGAGATAGTTCATAAATATTGGGAATATATTGATGCGCTGATACAGGCTATACAGGATAATTGCCAGGAGCAGAAGGCGAGAGAGGCCGTTGGCTGCTGTCAGAGGAAGATTGAGATGATGAAGCAAATGGAAATCGTAGATGTGGCGGCATTAAAGGAAATTCGGCAATTAGAAGAACAGGTATATTGAGATGGCATGATTGAATGAAATATATTTTTGATTATTGAGTTTGATTATCTGTTGGAGCAGACAGGTAGGTGTAAATATGAAGAGATTACAAATTGAAGAAGTAAGAAAAGCAAATACGGAACTGGAAGAGTTAACGAATATTTTTGTCAGATGGGGAAATGATTTAAATGGCGGCCAGCAGGTGTCAGAGACGCTTTCTGCGTTTGAACTTGGAGGGATAACAGGGAGCAGTGCGGAAGTTGTCGGGAAAGTCCCTTATAGTGGCGGGGGCGCTGCTTTTGACAGTATACATGATGATTTTTCGCCAAGCGGATTTTTAAGAGATTTGATAAGGAAGTATCAGGATGAATAAGGAATCCACATATGATGAGAACGTACAGATTGAGGTTGTTCGGCATATTGAAAAGTTATATTATCATTTAGATTCTTTTATGCAGTTTACACGTCAATACAACGAAGGTAAAAATAAAATCTTTGGGATGGGAAATGAGTTTGAACGTTCTTCTTCAGAATTGATTAATATCCGTGATTCTTTTATGCACTTCATTTTATTTTATGAAGCAGTAGAAAAAGGAGATTCGGAACAGGAAAAAGAGCAGTGGAATCATATTCAGGAGCATGGGAACAGAGCGGCGAAGGATCAGTTTGTATTTTTTTGTCAAAAGATATTGGAAAAAGATTTGCAGGAATGGCTGCTGCTTCTTGAAGAGGACGGACAACATATGGAAGCTGTAAAAGCTACCAGAAGATTGATGCATGAAGTTAAAAATGCCGTTATGGATATAAGAACATCCAGTGCGAATGGAATCAGAATTACGGATGTAAGAATAAAGAAAACGATATCCAATCTGGAAAAGAATCAGAAAGAGTATTGTGAACAATATTATGGGCTGATTAAAAAAGTCTATGATGAACGGAGACAGGGCTCCATGAAATAATACTCGATTTGAATTTATTTGTAATGAAAAGGATTTCCCACAGAGCTCAGTGGTTTTCTGTGGGAAATTTTTGATTTATGGTGCAAAAAACTGCATTTTTTTGGATTTGCAGGAGCGTGTCCAAGGCAATCTCATATAGAAGGGAAATGATAAACATGCACCCAATATCATCCTTATTCCTATCCCAATCCTATCAAGACGCGTGGGCGGATTACAGCCGTTCTCTGGTAAGCCCGCAGTTTGTGCATTGGGATTATGTTATTTTGACAGCATCAAATGAACAGCAGGCGGAAGGGTTCGAAGCGCAGCTCATGGAGCGCCGGCAGGCAGGATTTCTGCCGCTGCAGACCCGGTTCGCCGTAATTCCGGACCCAATGGGAAAGCGGGTAGGCAGCGGCGGTGCCACATTGGGCGTTCTGAAATATGTGGCGGAGCAGATTGGAAAGGCAGATTTCTCCGGTCTGCGTATTCTGGTGATCCATTCCGGCGGTGACAGCAAAAGAGTGCCTCAATATTCGGCATTGGGAAAGCTGTTTTCTCCGGTGCCTCACGAACTGCCAAACGGTCGGGCATCCACGCTTTTTGACGAATTTATGATTGCGATGGCAACGGTTCCTTCGCGGGTCCGGGAGGGGATGCTGCTTCTTTCCGGAGATGTACTGCTTCTCTTTAATCCACTTCTGATTGACTATTCTGGTCAAAACGCGGCGGCGATCTCTTTCAAAGAGGATGTAAAAACAGGCAAGAATCATGGGGTGTTTTTACGGGGAGAAGACGGAAATGTCAGAAAGTTCATGCATAAGCAGACAGTAGAGACTTTGCGGGAATGTGGGGCGGTCAATGAGCAGGATTGTGTGGACATTGATACCGGAGCGATTATCTTTTCAAAAGAAATGCTTGCGGCCCTTTATCGAATGATTTCCTGGGAAGGAAAATTCAGCGAAGAACTTTTTGCGGAGCTGGTCAATGAAAAGGTGCGGCTGTCGCTTTATGGGGATTTTTTATATCCTCTTGCAGCGGATTCTACGCTTGAAGATTTTTACAGGGAAAATCCGGAAGGGTCTTTTTGCCCGGAGCTTATGGCAGCGCGGCAAAAAGTATGGGAAGCGCTGCGGCCTTTCCGCATGAAACTCCTGCGGCTGGTGCCCGCAAAATTCATTCACTTTGGAACCACCGGAGAAATCCTGAAACTGATGAGCAGTGGGGTGGAGGATTATGCAGATCTTGGGTGGAGCAGGCATGTGGGGAGCAGCTATGACAATCAAGTGGCAGGCTATAACAGCGTGCTTTCCAGCCATGCAGTATGTGGACAGAACTGTTACCTGGAGGTGAGTTATGTCCATCATGGGGCCGAACTTGGGGATAATGTACTGCTTTCCTATATTGATGTTTATGACGAAAAGATTCCTTCTGACGTGGTAGTGCATGGATTGAAACAGAAAGACGGAAATTTTGTGGCGCGGATTTACGGAACGGAGGATAATCCCAAATCGGCTTATAGTGACGCAAAAGAAAATAGTACGGGGACAGACAGTTGTATCTTTTTGGGACTTCCTTTCCGGCAGCTGTTGGAGAACAACGGAATTACCGCAAAGGAATTGTGGGAGGAAGGAGAGGAGCATACTATTTGGAACGCCAGGCTTTATCCTGCCTGTCCGACCATTCGGGAAGCGCTTCAGGCTTCTTTGAATCTGTATGCGATGACCCGCGGAAAAGGAGATGTTTCGAAATGGCGCAGCCAAAAGAGAAAAAGTCTTTGTTCCGGTTTTAATGAGGCAGACCCTCATGCCTTGATCGCCTGGGAAAAGCGCATGGGAGAGCTGGTACGGATGGACAGGCTTTCCAAACTGATTCAGGCCGGCGGGCAGGCAATGCGGGGAACCGAAATATTGAAAAGCCAAAAGCTTTCGCCCGTTCAGGAGGAATGGTTTGAAAAGCACCTGCAGAGAGCAGATTTTGGTGAAAAGATACGGCTGCATTATTATATAGGAACCGCGCTTGGCGGTTATGCAGGGGATAAGCAGATTGGAGAATGTTTCCGCTGTATCGGAGAAGAAGTGCTTGGGGCTACCCTGGAGAATCTTCAGGTAAAAGAGGACTGCCGCATTGTGGCAGCAAAGCACCGGGTGTCTCTTCCGCTTAGAGTCAATTGGGGCGGCGGCTGGAGCGATACGCCGCCATATTGTAATGAAAAGGGCGGCACGGTTTTAAATGCGGCCATACTGCTTAACGGAAAGAAGCCGGTGGAAGTAGTGCTTGAAAAACTCCCGGAGCCGAAAATTATTTTTGACAGCCGGGATATGGATGTATATGGAGAATTTGAAGAGATTGCTTCTTTGCAGCAGACAGGCGATCCTTATGACCCCTTTGCCCTGCAAAAAGCGGCGCTTTTGGCTTGCGGCATTCTGCCCATGGAAGGCGGGGACCTGAAAGAAATTTTGACCCGCATGGGCGGCGGTTTTCTGATGCGCTCAGAGGTGACTGGAGTGCCCAAAGGGAGCGGTCTTGGGACAAGCAGTATCTTGGCGGCAGCTTGTGTGAAAGCATTGCTTGAGTTCACCGGTATTGCGTATGATGAAGAGCAGCTTTACAGTACAGTGCTTTGTATGGAGCAGATCATGTCCACAGGCGGCGGCTGGCAGGACCAGGTGGGCGGTATTACGGCTGGAATCAAATATACTACTACCGCACCGGGCATCAGGCAGAAGATCAAGGTGCGTCATATCCGGCTTTCGGAGGAGACCCAAAAAGAGCTGGATGAGAGATTTGCTTTGATCTACACCGGGCAGCGCAGGCTTGCAAGAAACCTGCTCCGGGATGTGGTAGGGAATTACATCGGCAACGAGCCGGACACGGTGTATGCCTTAAATGAGATACAAAAAGTAGCTACCCTGATGGCATTTGAACTTCGCCGGGGACATGTGGATGATTTTGCGCAGCTCCTCAGCCAGCATTGGGAGTTATCCCAGAAGATTGACAAGGGAAGTACCAATATTCTGATCGATCAGATTTTTGACAGTATTTCGGATCTGATCGATGGCCGTATGATCTGTGGTGCAGGCGGAGGAGGCTTCCTGCAGGTGGTTTTGAAGAGAGGAATATCAAAAGGCCAGCTTCATGACAGGCTTAAAGAAGTATTCCAGGACAGTGATATTGATGTGTGGGATAGTGAGTTGATCTAAAAGGGTATATTTTGTTTACATGTAGTAACAATGTAGTAAAAGACTAGCCGGACAGCTTAGATGTAATCTGTCCGGCTGCTATAGAACAGGAACGAGGTATACTCTTGTATGGGGATTACAGCGAATGATTGATTATATTTATTGAGATAATAGATTATATATTGATAATATTTGTTTTTTTTTAATTTATATTTTTTTCATTTCTTTTTGAGTTCATCAATATATTTGCTTTGCATATCTGTTTTGTCATTTAATTCCATAAATATCATTTGCCAAAAAGCATAAAATATTGTAAAGATAACGTATTGATTTTGTCTTTACCGTATGTTAACATATAGCTGAATTGGATCAGGGTGTCAAAGAATCACCGACCTTTGATATAAAGTATTCAAGGTACAAATAAAAATCAATATTTAAAGTGTGTCTTTTGACACCCTCATCCTATTTATATTGTAATGAAAAGGAGTATTATTATGGCACAGACGTTGGTAAATATCCGTATGGACGAAGAATTAAAAAAGAACATGGAACAGACTTGTCAGGAACTTGGAATGAATATGACTACTGCAATTACTATATTTGCTAAGAAGATGACAAGAGAAAAGAGGATTCCGTTTGAAGTATCTGTTGATCCGTTTTATTCTGAAAGTAACATGGCACATTTGCGCAGAGGTGTAGAAGCTCTTGATGCCGGAAAGGGTGTAGAACACGATATTATTGAGGTAGATGGATGAAAAAAATTTGGTTTGATAGAGGCATGGGCGGATTACATCTACTGGCAGACGCAGGATAAAAAGGCATTAAAACGTATTAATATGCTGCTGAAAGATATTGAAAGAGGAGATTTTGATGGTATTGGAAAACCCGAGCCATTGAAGGGAGATTTGAGTGGATTTTGGAGTCGTAGGATTGATGATGTAAATAGGCTGGTGTATCGGATCCGTGGTGATGTAATGGAGATTGTTTCTTGCAAGGGACATTATGAAGATTAGGATACGTTATGAGTAAATACAATGTTGATGTGGTTGTAAAAAATATTTAAAATTTTAATAAAAGCCCCCTTCATTTCCCTTCCTATCTATGATAGAATAAAACACTTATATTGTTTAAACCGGCAAGAATGCAGAGGTCATTGTATTTTATCCAGGGAGGGATTTTATGGTCATAAAACATAATTTGTCGGCGCAAAATGCAAATAGAATGTTTGTCCAGACCACGAAGGCAAAAGCTAAAAATATGGAAAAGCTTGCGTCAGGTTATAAAATCAATCGCGCTGCAGATGATGCAGCAGGATTGTTTATGTCCGAAAAGATGAGACGGCAGGTCAGAGGTCTGTCACAGGCATCTTCTAATTGTCAGGAAGGTATTTCCCTGGTTCAGATTGCGGATGGTGCGATGGAAGAGGTTCAAGACATGCTGCATCGAGGAAACGAATTATGCGTGAAAGCCGCAAACGGAACGCTGACGGTTGAGGATAGAAATTATATACATATGGAGATCAGGCAGCTGCTGCGGGAAATTAACGATATCGGAGAAAGAACGACCTATAATGAGATTCCGATACTGCAAGGGACCGGGTTCCGTTTTATAGAGGATGACCCATCGATCATTGCTGTTGGCGGGCTGCCAGACTGGGTTCCGGTCGGTTCAAAGAATAATCTGAGAGAAGAGTATACAACACAGGAAACCTATAAATATACGGATGTGAATGGTAATCCGGCAACACAGGTATTTGATATTACGCATGAGGCCGCGACGATAAATTTCAGGCAGTTTCATGGTTCGGAAAGCCAGATTAAGGAGTTGATCGGAAACGGGTTTTACAGCACATGCTGTACCTGTACCAATCACTATAGTATAAAATTTACAGGAGGAACTTCCAGTAAATTAGAAGTCAGCGGCAATCATTTCATCTATAATATCGGAATTGAAGGCGCAAAAGATGCTTCTGAACTGATTCAACGTATTATACAGGGGACGGATAATGGCAATCCCCGTGGTCATTTTACGAAAATGGTAGAAGATAAAGGTAAACTGATTGTCTATGATGACCGTTGTAATGCGCCAAGACCGCAGCTGCCGGTCGGTAACGGTGTTACAGTTGGGAGCTGGGATGGATGGAAGAACCAGCAATTTTGGATTCGTGCACACGATGTTTATGGCAGATTTGGTCCGGGAGTTGCCTATTCAATAGATGATGTACAGGACTTTGCCAGAAAACAGGGCGTTCATATACAGGCAGGATGTGAACCGGGGCAGCATATCAATATAGCGCTTCCTTTTATATCTACGCCGGTGATGGGAATCAGCCAGGTAGATGCAAGGACACAGGATGGCGCCAGCGCGGGTATCATTGCTTTTAAGAAGGCGATAGAATATGTGAGCGACGAAAGAAGCCGAATGGGTGCCTATCAAAACCGCCTGGAACACACCATAAATAATTTAGATAATGTAGTCGAAAATACACAGGCGTCCGAATCCAGAATTCGTGATGCGGACATAGCGAAGCTGATGGTAGAATTTGTAACGAAACAGATTTTATCACAGACAGGGCAGGCAATGCTGGTTCAGAGTAATCAGAGCAGAAATGGGATATTGAGCCTGTTGCAATGATTTGTGATATGAAAAAGAAGAATGTGCCTCTGGTCAAAAAAGAACCGGAGGCGTTTTGTTTCTGTCCCAAGTTACAGAAAGCCACATATTTTTATTTAAATGTCCTGTAAAAGGACACACATTTGTTTCAAATATAATACAATATTTGTGTCAAAGGGTATGGAGAAAAATATGGCACGAATAATTGATTATCATGTACAAAATATTGTTGGAAATAACATCAAAAAGTACCGTTTGGAACTTGGAATGAGCCAAAAGGAATTATCAGACAGGCTGGAGACTTACGCCATCTATATTTGCCGAGGCTCCATTTCCAGAATAGAAAGCCATGAACGCACTGTAACAGATTTTGAATTAAGGGCAATGGCGAAGGTTCTGAACGTGTCAATAGAAGATTTGCTGGAAGAATAGTCATGACACTTTAATGTTTTTCTTTTATTGAATATTTGGAGTGGCAGTTAGAAGGATATGGTTATGAAAACGTTGAATGAGATTCTGAGAGACCTAAGGGAAGATCATGATATGAAACAGGAAACAATTGCCAAATATCTCGGCATATCTCAACAGGCTTATTCTAATTACGAAAACGGACATCGTGAAATCCCTGTTATGGCGGTAAAATCGCTTGCACAACTTTATAAAGTCAGTACGGATTATTTGCTGCGCTCTGATGCGAATTATACCGGCAGCCTGGATGTAAATAATATTTATGTCGATGGAGTTACTATGCGCGATATCATTGTTGATATGCAGACGTTAAAGGATACAGAACGTAAAGATCTGGTAAAGTATATTCAGTTTTTGTGTCAGGACGAGAAACAGGGAGGCCGTCGGCGATAGGGTTTGTTCCCTGGGAACCTGCAGAAGGATTTTCTTCTGGCTGTGTGGTTTGCAAAAATCAGGAGTAAATTCGTGAAAAAAGCAAAAAAGACGGAAAATGCGAAAGAATTGACAAGAAAAAATTATTAAATTCTGTTAGAATAAAAGGGTGGAATAAATAAATTACATATCCGGGAATTGTTATATTCATTTTGGTTTAGAGATATAACAAAGGAATCAATGATATTAATGTTGGAACCCTATTATTATGATCATCTGAAAGGGATAGATAATACTGGGATTTGATAGTATATATTTGTGTGGAAAGGTCAGCCTGTGATAAGGTTGGCCTTTGATATTATCACAAGCACGGATACAACACAATATTGTGCAAATTGAATCTTTTATTTATTTTAAAGTGTTTTCAGAACAATAATTTGTTGTGTGATACCATTTGTAACAACATAAAGGGAATGGCAGAAATACTGCCAGAGTGTGCAAATGGATATGGTTATGAAAACGCTGAACATGATTATAAGAGAATTAAGAGAAGACCATGATATCAAACAGGATACAATTGCAAAATATCTTGGTATTTCTCAACAAACGTATTCCAATTATGAGAACGGACGCCGTGAAATTCCGATTGCGGTCATAAAAGAACTTGCCAGGTTTTATAAAGTCAGTACCGATTATCTGCTGCGCTCCAACACAAGCTACCTCGGGAATCTGGATATGAATGCTGCCTATGTCGATGACATTACCATGCACGATATCATCTATGACATACAGACCCTGGAGGCGTCAGAACGTAAAAATCTGGTAAAATATATTCGGTTTCTGCGGCAGGATACGGATTAAGAAGTATGTTTTGGGATTGTCGCCCCGCAATTACCTGTAAAGAATAATGATAAATAAGGAATACAGTCATGATTTACTTATCACACTTTCGATTCCCGGGCAGAGAACTCGAATATAGTTTCACCATGAACCAGAAAAGAACATGCTATGACACTTTCTATCCTTTTCTGGTATTATCGAAGCATTGTCTGGAGATGCTGGATTTCGAGCCGGTGACGATTCTTTACGGCGGCAACGGCTCCGGCAAGACGACGGCGCTGAATGTGATCGCGGAGAAATTGGGACTGGAACGGGATACCCTGTATAATCGTTCTAATTTTTTTGAAGAATATACAAAGCTTTGCAGCTATCAGGGCGGTGATGGCGGCGGGAACCGGCGTGCACCCCGTATGCCGAAAGGCAGCAGGATCATCACGAGCGATGACGTTTTTGACTTTATGTTGAATCTGCGGAGTATCAATGATGGAATCGACCGGAAAAGAGAAGAATTGTTTGAGGATTATCTGGAGAATAAATATTCCCATTTTACGATGCGTTCGATGGATGATTATGAACAATTGAAAAAAGTATGCCTTGCGCGGAGCAATACACAATCGAAATATGTCCGCCGGAATCTTATGGACAATGTGCGGGAGCATTCCAACGGCGAGAGCGCTTTCCTTTATTTTACGGATAAGATCAGGGAAAACGGCCTCTATTTATTGGACGAGCCGGAAAACAGCCTGTCTCCGGCCAAGCAGCAGGAACTGTTGAAATTTCTGGAAGATTCGGCGCGTTTCTTCGGCTGTCAGTTCATCATCGCTACGCATTCGCCGTTCCTGCTTTCGATGCGCGGTGCCAAAATATACGATATGGATGAAGAGGTGGTAGATGTAAAACGCTGGACTGAACTGGAGAATGTCCGCACCTATTATCATTTTTTTAAAAAGTACGAAGGGGAATTTGAATAAAATTTCTCTTCTTTTTCTTTTTATAATAATTTTTAAATCGGAAAAATTTGCAGCAAATCCGTCAGAAATGGTCATAAAGCAAAATATTGTACAGCTTATAATGAAAAGAAAGGCTTTGCGCAGGGTGAAAAATCAGGATAAGCAGTTCCTTTTACCGGAAAGGAAGGTATGGGAATGAAAAGTACAAAAGAATTGAGAGGCTATGCGGATTATCTGATGCAGAAAGAACTGGCGGAACAGACCAGGAGTATTTATGTAAAGCAGGCGGAATTTTTTCTGGAATATCTGGAAAACAGAGCGATTAATAAAAAGGAAACGATTGCCTATAAGCAGGCGCTTTTGAACTGTGGCCGGAAAATATCTACCATTAATTTGTACCTTGTGGCGCTCAATAGTTACCTGAAATATACGGGCCATACGGATTGTACGGTCAAGATGCTGAAACTGCAGAACCGGAAAGGGCCGGATAATATTCTGACTTTGGTGGAATACCGGGAAATGCTTGCGTGGGCAAAAGAAAGCGGCCGGGAAAAATATTATTGTATCATGCGGACGCTTGCTTTGACAGGCATCCGCATCAGTGAACTTTCCGGTTGTACCGTAGAGGCAATGAAACAGGGGAGATTTTTGATCTGTAATAAGGGAAAAAGCAGAGAAATCTATCTTCCCGAAAAGCTGATCACGGACCTGGCAGCATATTGCGAGCAGGCCGGGATAGGAGAGGGCATTATTTTCCGGGGAAACAGGAACAGCGCCATCAGCAGGACTGCGGTCTACAAAATGCTCGTGCGGATAGCTGATGATGCGGGAATCCCGAAAGAAAAGGCGCACCCGCACAGTTTCAGGCATTTGTTTGCGATCACCTATATGCAGACATACTCTAATTTGTTTGAGTTGGCGGACCTGCTCGGACACGCCAGTCTGGAGACAACACGGATTTATACGGTGACGACTGCGGAGGAGCGGAGAGAGAAAATGAACAGGCTGGATTTGTAGGTATCAATGAAGATGGGAACGGCAAAGGGAAATCTGCTTCAATGCGCAGCCTCCTCAGGAAGTTATTAAGAGCATGGGAAGCAGCATTAACGGGGATATGGAAATCCGGCTGATTTTGTCAAATTTAGAAAATAGAAGTATCATTTTTCAGCCGGATATGGTATGCTGAAAGTGATCATTAGGCTTCGGAATGATAGCCTGTTTAAGAGATAATATATGGGAAAGAACAGGAGGATATCAGGTGCTGAGGAAAAAACAGAACAATTTTTATGATGAAGATAAGGCTCTTTTGCTCTCTTTCATGGAGAAAGCGGTTCAGGGAGACTTTGCACCGATCGATGTATCGGGATTCCATGATGCGGAAATTGCGGAAAAGTATAATACGGTGCTGGATGCCTTTTTAAAATCCAACAACAATTTTGTCATGCGCCTGAATGACTCCATGCGGAGGATCGGAGACAGTTCCTGTGTCAAGGAAATGATCGAAGAGGTAAATTCTCAGACGGCTGCCATCAGCGGTATGCGTGGTTCGAGTCAGGAATTGGAAGATTCGATTCAGAATATTCAGAATGCAGTACAGAATATCCAGGGGAATGCCCATGAGGTCATCGAGACTTCTCAGAACAGCCTTGCCGGTATGCGTGAAAGTGTGAAGATCGTGGATGAATCCGCGAATCAAGTCCTTGCGATCAACGAGCAGGTTGCTGTGTTCAAGGAAAAGGCGATCAGCATTAATAACATCATCGATATGGTCAAAAAGATTGCAAGCAAGAGCGGAATGCTCGCTCTGAACGCTTCTATCGAAGCTGCACGCGCCGGTGAAGCGGGCAAAGGTTTTGCGGTCGTGGCGAATCAGATCAGAGATCTTTCCGCCAGCACAACGAGTTCTGCGGAGGATGTTGTGCAGGATGTAGAAGAACTGATGCGGGGGATTAACGCGCTTTCCGAATCCATTAACACGACGACAACACGGCTGAAGGACGGAAACGAAAGCGTACACAGATCCATTGAAGATATCGGCGGCATGGTGGTGCAGTTAAATTCTATCAGCAGCGAGATCGATCATATTTATGAGGAGATCAATACGCAGTCTTCTCTGACACAGGATTTTGTATCGTCAATCGATGCGATCGCGAACAGCTATGATACGCTGACGGATGAATGTGTAGGTACGGGAGAGCATCTATTCCATATTTCCCGCGATATCGACCGGGCCAGAAGTGATATGGCCAGACACAATGCCAGAATCACAACATTGGACTGGCTCACCGTCTTTGAAATAGATCATTTGATCTTTACCTGGCGCGTTTATAATAATCTGGCCGATTTTGAGCGGCTGAAGATCACACAGCTCAACAATCCGAAAGGCTGTAAGTTCGGGAAATGGATTGCAGAACAGAAAGATTCCCGGATCACGGGCT
The DNA here is from genome assembly GCA_947178125.1 of uncultured Lachnospiraceae bacterium. Classification (GTDB taxonomy): domain Bacteria; phylum Bacillota; class Clostridia; order Lachnospirales; family Lachnospiraceae; genus UBA3282. Next base: position 21,591 of record CAMWXB010000030.1, read on the forward strand.
CCTCAGAATTTAGACAGGCGGTCAGCCTGCATGAAGAACTTCATAAATACGGCTGTGCATCCTGGGAGGCCAAAGACAGAGATGACAGGGAAGGTGCGCTGGAACAGTTCAACAAAGTTTATGAAGTCTATGGAAGATTCCAGAAAGCGCTCGACGGCCTGCGCAGAGTCATCAAGAGCACGGGAGATACCGCAGAAACGAATATCAAGATTTTCTCGATGTAGGAAAAGAAACAGAATGTATTTTGAAAAGGCAGTCTATGGATAAGTTTGATATACTGAAGAAATATTTCGGCTATTCCGAATTTCGGGAGGGTCAGGAAAATTTAATTGATGGAATTTTAGCCGGTCGGGATGTGCTGGGAATCATGCCGACCGGTGCTGGAAAATCAATCTGTTATCAGGTGCCCGCGCTTCTTATGCCGGGCATCACGCTTGTGGTATCGCCGTTGATCTCTCTGATGAAAGACCAGGTACAGGCTCTGAATCAGGCAGGTGTTCATGCCGCCTATATTAACAGTTCCTTGAGTGAATCCCAGATTTCCAAAGCGCTGCGGTTAGCGGCCGCAGGACAATATAAGATCATATATGTGGCGCCGGAACGGCTGGAAACATATGATTTTCTGACTTTTGCCAGACAGTCGGATATCTCGATGCTTACGGTGGATGAAGCGCATTGTATTTCTCAGTGGGGACAGGATTTTCGTCCAAGTTATCTGAAAATCGTGCAGTTCATCAGGCAGCTTGGAAAACGTCCGGTCATCAGTGCATTTACCGCGACGGCGACGGAAACGGTCAAAGAGGATATTATCTGCGTACTCGGGTTACAGGAGCCGGAAGTCCTTGTGACCGGTTTTGACCGTAAGAATCTGTATTTTGCGGTGGAGACACCGAAGAAAAAAGACAACTATGTCATAAATTATTGCAAAGAACATGCGGCGGAAAGCGGCATCATTTACTGTGCTACCAGGAAAAATGTGGATGCCCTTTATGAAAAGCTGTGTGCGGAAAGAATTTCCGTGACCAGATATCATGCGGGACTTACAGGAGAAGAACGCCGGCAGAATCAGGAAGATTTTATCTTCGATACGAGGCCGGTCATGGTCGCAACGAATGCTTTCGGAATGGGTATCGATAAGTCCAACGTCCGTTATGTCATTCATTATAATATGCCGCAGAGTCTGGAAAACTATTATCAGGAAGCCGGGCGTGCCGGAAGAGACGGCGGAAAGGCGGAATGTCTTCTTCTCTATTCGGCACAGGATGTCATGATCAACCGCTTTCTGCTGGATAGTAAGGAGCAGAATGCGGAGTATACGCAGGAAGAATTAGAAGCCCTCAGAGAGCGCGACGAAGAACGGCTGAAAACGATGACCTATTACTGTATGACATCACATTGCCTGCGGGAATATATCCTGCATTATTTCGGGGAAAAAGGAAGCGTTCGCTGCGGGAACTGTCTGAACTGCATCCGGGAATATGAAGAGGTCGATGTGACGGAAACAGCGGGACACATCATATCCTGTATCCGGGAGGTCAGGCAGCGGTATGGCATCAATGTCATTGCGGGGATGCTGGCCGGAGATGACCGGGCGAAACTGCGGGAATACGGCATGTTTTCTTATCAGTCCTACGGGATTTTAAAGCCGATGCGGGAAATCGAGATCAAGCAGATCATTAACCAGATGCTGGTGGAGGGCCTGCTTTTTGTGACGAGCGACAAGTATTCTATTTTGAAAATTACGGAAAAGGCTGATGATATCATAAAAAATGACAGACGTATCATATTTAAAAAGCCGAAGGAGGAACCGAAAGTGGAAAAAGATGTATCCGGCCGTAAGACGGCTGCCAAAACGAGACGCTCCGATATTTTAAATTCCAGAGGACTTGAGCTGTTCGAACGGCTCAGGGATCTCCGTACGAACATTGCCAAAGAAGAAAATATGCCGCCCTATATCATTTTTGCGGATAAAACGCTGGTGGATATGTGTGTCAGGGTGCCGTTAGATAAGAAGGAAATGCTGAAAGTAACAGGTGTCGGAGAAAACAAATTCAATCGTTATGGCGAGCGTTTTCTGGACTGTATTCTGGAATATACGGGCGGCGTGCGTGAGAAATTCTATTTTGGGGAAGGATAGACAGCGGTTTTCCGGAGGATTTATGGCGGTAATTGTGCTGTACTATATTCATCCATTCGCTATATTCATCCATTCTGAATAGGGACTTTACTTTTAGGGATAGGAATGATACAATAAAATACACATAAAATTTATGCAGTTTATTTGTATATTGTGCGAAATTCACATAAGAAAGGATTGGGGGATATGAAAATTGAAGACTTCTGTGACATGGTGAAATTTGAAAGCATTATGGATAACTGGGCCAAAAGTACGGGTCTGGCGACCGTAGCTGTTGGCGCAGACGGAAAGTATATCAGCGAATGCTACAATTTCACAGATTTTTGTATTAAACTTACAAGAGGAAGTAAAGAAGGATGCAGGCGCTGTGAAAGATGCGATCAGGAGGGTCAGGGAGTCTATTCCTGTCATGCGGGACTGGTTGATTTTGGTATCCCGATTACGTTAAGTGACGGTACTGTGCTCGGCAGTGTTATTGGCGGGCAGGTTCTTCCGGAAGAGCCGGATGAGAGCGCTTTTCGTGCTACCGCGAGAGAACTCGGTATCAATGAAGAAACATATATTGATGCGTTGCATAAAGTAACTATAAAGTCAAGAGAAGAAATTGAAGCATCGGCGAATCTGTTAGGCGATGTGATTAATATGTTCGTCCGCTCCAGCTATCAGGAGATGCAGAATGAGCGTATTCTGGAGAAACTTCGTAATGGCATTGCAAAAGCGGCGAAAGAAATCGATGCTGCGAATGCGAGCACTTCCCAGATCGCCGCTTTCAGTAAGCGGCAGAATATGTTGGCGCTGAATGCTTCCATCGAGGCAGCGCGTGCGGGTGAGAGCGGCAAAGGATTTGCAGTCGTTGCGGCAGAAGTGCAGAAGCTTGCGGGCGGTATGGCGGAAACGAGCAAAGAAATTGATGAAAGACTGACACATCTTACAGTTACGATTAATGAATTGAACGATTAGTGGGATTTAAGTAAGCAGAAAGGGGGAATCGTTATGAGTACGATGTCGATCGGCAGGGGAATGTTCAATATTTATTCCCACATCGCAAGTGGAAAACGGATCAATTCCGCAGCGGATGATGCAGCGGGTCTTGCGATTGCCAAACGGATGAAAAGGGAAGAGACCGGCCTTAACGTTGGCGCCCAGAATGCACAGATGGCGATAGGAGCACTGAATGTGGCGGATGGCGCGCTGGGAGGCGTAACGGATTATCTGCAGAGAATCCGTGACCTTGCAGTAAGGTCGATGAACGGTATCAATTCACCTTCGGATAAAGCGATTTACCAGCGGGAGATCGATCAGTTAAAGGGTGGTATCGAGTCGTTGGCGGAAGGCACTTCTTTCAATGAGCAGAAACTGCTCGATGGCAGTATGGCTGATCTGGAACTGGTGACGAATCCGAGCGGCGGCAGCAGAAGAATCCAGATGGCCAATTCTACACTGGAAGCGCTTGGCATTGCGGATTTGGATGTGACTTCCGATAATTTCAGTCTGGATGCAATAGACAAGGCGCTGGATATGGTATCATCCCAGAGAAGCAGCCTCGGCGCTTCGACAAATGGTCTGGAGTATACCTATAATTATAATACATCTGCTTCCCTGCAGCAGCTGAAAGCCAGAAGCAGTCTGGAAGATTTGGATTTGCCGAAGGCTGTTTCCGAGAAGCAGAAGCAAGAACTTCTGTTCCAGTATCAGACTTTTATGCTGAAAAAGAAGATGGAAGAAGAAGATAAGGTACATAAGATGCTCTTCTGATAACTGAATTTGCAGAATTTATCCCCGGCAATACGTTTAAGACGTGTGCTGGGGATATTTTTATGTGATGGAAGATTGCTGTGTTCATAGAGGATTCAAGCAAGAAGATACCTGATAAATTTCTGGGACGCAAGCTGTGGGACCGGTGTCTGTGCAGCATAAGCATCCTGATTCGCAGCTTATGCAGAGGAGTCTTGCGGATTATCACAGGACTGATAAAATGGAGTCAGAAAGGAGGAACACTCCGATGAAAATACAATATTTTCGGGAAGCTTCCCTGAAAGAGGACTATGTGGAGGTACACTTCCGGGAAGAGACGGAGAAAATACAGGCCGTACGCAGTTTCTTTTCTTCTTTTAAAAGTGTCATGGGGAGAAAAGATGACAGTGTATACAAGTTGTATCCCGGCAGCCTTTATTATCTGGAAGTCGTGGACAGGAAGCTGTTCGCTTATCAGGAAAAGGAAGTCTATCAGTTGGAAGAGAGTTTACAGCATTTTCTGGACTGCTTTGCGGAACAGGGATTTGTCAGGATCGGGAAATCGGCGGCGGTCAATCTGTATAAGGTAGACCGGATAAAGGCCGACTTGAATATGCGTCTCCGGCTCTATATGGACAATGGAGAAATGCTGGTCTTGAACAGGACATATAAAAAGACTTTTTTGGAAGCGTTGCAGCGGATGCAGGAGGTAACTTATGAAAATCATCAATAAACAAAATTTTTTTGCTACCGGATGTGTTATTTTTACGATGCTTGTACTCGGAAAACTGGCGCTGGAATTTTTGATACAGGGACTTTTTGAGAATTATCAGCAGAACCTGGTGATGATGTTCCTGCTCTCTTTTCTGGCAACCTTTGTCTTGTCCCAGCACTACCGTTTTCAGAAGTATCCGCTGCTTCTTGTGATAGCAGGACAGTATATGCTGTTGATTGCTTTTGTGCTGTTCATTACATGGTTGTCCGGACGGGCGGAACCGCTTCACGAGGACGCCTGCCGGGATATGTTCCTGTCCTTTACGATTCCTTATTTCATTGGAGTGGTCATATACTACGGAGCGGTGTTTCATGAAATCGGACGCGCTAACCGGACTTTGCAGGAACTGAAATCGTATCGGAAAGAACGAGGCGAGGAAGAGGGACAGAAGGACGATTCAGAAAAAGGAACGGACAGGGAAAGGGAATAGAAAGATATGATAAGAAAAGGAACAGGAACAGGCGGAAACCGGAACAAAAAGATTTTGAAAAGGAGTAAACAGGAAGATGATGACATTGACCAAAAATGAGAAAAAAATGTTTTCGAAGGATAAGAGTAAGAACAGGATAACGGGCGGCGATTACCTGTCACTGGGGCTGTATGCTTTTATGGGGCTCGGCATGGAGGCGCTTTATGCTTATCTATTGGAGCCCGCGCTGTATGGCGTGCCCCTGCAGGAATTTTCGACCATGCAGAAGATATTTCACTGGATATTGACTTGTGTGACGTGGGGAGCGTTCCTATATGTTCTGATTAAAAAGTCCGGGGAAAAGTATCAGTTTCCTCTATTGGAAAAGGGAAAGACCGTACGCGCGTGGCAATGGGCTTTATGTGCCGTGCTGGTGTTTGTGGCATTTCTGCTCGATTATATGGATTGGGGCGGGTTTAAAATATATCTGGAATGGAGAGGAAAAGGAACGCTTCTTTTTCTGTTCCAATATCTCTACTATGCTTTTGAAACAGGGCTTTTTCTCCTGATCATCGTATTCGGTCAAAAAGCGTGTGAAGTGTGGTTCGGGAGACCGGCTTTTCCGTATGGCGGTGTGATCTGCGGCATGACTTGGGGACTTGCGCATATTTTCACCAAAGACCTGCTGACCGGAATGCTCGGCCTTGCGCTCGGCTTCGCAATGGGGAGCGTTTATCTGCTCGTGGGCCGTGATTTACGGAAAGCATATGGGGTGCTGTTTCTGATGTTCGTTTTATAAACGTTTGTCCGGATGCCGTAGTCCGAGCCGCAAGGCGGAAGAATGTCCCTGTGGAACCGCGCTTTCGCTCCGCTAAAAACGCAGCGGTACTAAGCTCAAAAGCGTCTATGCCGCTTTTTCGCTAAGTGCCGGCGTTTTTCGAGGGGTTCCACAGGGACATTCTTCCGCCTTGCGGCTCGGACTACGGCATCTTTTTATGATTTTGTAAATCAATTTTGGAACTTTCGCAATCGACATTGGAAACCGACTTTGAAAACCGGAAAAAAGCATCTTGCATTTACCGCCATATGCGCTATAATGAAAGGACTACGGTCAAATTGAGCCGTATATTGACGAGAAAAGGAACAGGTGGCAGGATGTTAAGTAAGGCGAAAAAGAAGTTTATTGGAGACAGGGCTTTTTATAAGATGGTACTGGCGGTAGCCGTGCCGATTATGATTCAGAACGGCATTACGAACTTCGTAGGCCTTTTGGACAATATTATGGTCGGTCAGGTCGGAACGGAGCAGATGTCCGGCGTAGCCATTGTCAATCAGCTGATGATGGTATATTATCTCTGCATATTCGGCGGACTTGCCGGAGCCGGTATTTTTACGGCACAGTATTTCGGCCAGAAGGATGATGAAGGAATCCGGCATACTTTTCGTTATAAATTCTGGATGGCATTGATTCTGACGATGGGGGCTGCTTTGCTGTTATTGTCTTTTGGGGAAAATCTGATTCAGATGTATCTGAACGGCAGCAGCGACGGCGGAGACCTTGCAGCGGCGCTTTACCATGGGAAAAATTATCTGCGGGTGATGCTTCTTGGCGTTCCCGCTTTCATGATGGTGCAGATTTATGTCAGTACGCTGCGCGAGTGTGGAGAAACGGTGGTACCGATGAAGGCGGGTATTGTTGCTGTCTTTGTCAATCTATGCCTGAATTATCTGCTGATCTACGGTAAACTGGGACTGCCCGCGCTGGGCGTTGTAGGCGCGGCAGTCGCAACGGTGGTATCGCGGTATGTGGAAGCGGCAATCGTCATCGTGTGGACACATGGGCATAAGGAAAAAAATCCTTACATAGTCGGTGTTTATTCGACGTTGAAAGTGCCGGGACATCTGGCCGGGAAATTTTTTATCAAAGGAGCGCCGCTGCTGATTAATGAAACATTGTGGTCATCGGGGATGGCGATGCTCACCCAGTGCTATTCCGTGCGTGGTCTGAGCGTTATTGCGGGTCTGAATATTGCCAATACGATCAATAATGTGTTCAATGTCGTATTTATTGCGATGGGAGATGCGGTTGCGATCATTATCGGACAGCTTCTCGGCGCCGGTAAGATGGAAGAAGCGCGGGATACGGACAATAAGATTATTGCCTTTTCCGTATGCTGCTGTATCGGCGTTGCGGCTTTGATGGTCTGCATCGCACCGTTGTTCCCGCAGATTTATAATACGACTGATGATGTCAAAGCGGTGGCGGTACAGTTCATTATCGCACAGGCAATCTTCATGCCGCAGGCGGCCTTTATGCACGCGACATATTTTACGCTGCGTTCGGGCGGCAAAACGATCATTACCTTTTTGTTCGACAGCGTATTCGTCTGGTGCGTCAGTGTACCGGTGGCGTATTGCCTGAGCCGTTTTACGGGAATTCCTGTCATTGCCATTTTTGCGATGGTACAGATAGCGGACTGGATCAAATGTATCATCGGATTCATTCTGGTGAAAAAAGGTGTGTGGCTGCAGAATATTGTTGCCAGAGGATAAGGGAATGAAGATTTTTCCCGGAAGAATGGCTCTTGGAGCCATTCTTCAGTGTGAGGAAGATTTACTTTTTAAGTAAAACAGGATTGCGATTGCTGTTGCGACGCAGAAGATGATGAGATGCAGTGTGAGGCCGGGGAAAATGTTCCATAAAAAATCATTTTCCCATTTAAGCTGATCGAGCAGAATCATGATGGAAAAGGCAATCAGATAGATGGATACACATCCGAGGCCTGTTCTTCTCGTCCGTTCTTTTTTCTGAATCGTATTTTCCAGGGTCTTTTGCTGATTCTCGAGCATTTGTGTTTTGACCGACAAAAGGTCCAGTTCCGACGGTTTCAGCAGATAATCTGTCGTGATATGAAAGATATCGCACAACGCGACGATTTTGTCTAATTCGGGAATCGCCTGCCCGCTTTCCCATTTGGAAACAGACTGCCTTGAAACATTTATCTTTTCGGCCAGCTGTTCCTGTGTCAGATCATTTGCTTTTCGTAAGTTCAATAATTTTTCTGAAAGTTCCATATGACTGCCTCCTTGTTTTCCGGATTTCCCGGTTTTTTTGATAAGTAGATTCTAGCAATCTGCATGGTTGCATTCAATCGATTCGGGTAGGAAACGGCGCAACTTGCGGGTGCAGATCTGCTTCAGATTTCCGTTTGCTCATAATTATCGCTCTCTTACAACAATGCGATTCATGACCTGGAACATCAAATACCCGCAGACAATTCCTATCATATTAAGAATTATATCATCGACATCAAAGCTGCCAAGATTAGTAAAGAATTGAAAAATCTCTATTAACAGTATTGAAGCTAAACCAGTAGAGAAAACATTTATTGTTGAATTGAATTTTTTATATGCAATGGGCAAAAGAAAACCAAAAGGAATAAATGGAATTATATTTCCCAATAAGTTTTTCAGTGCCCACCACTGAGTAATGTATTTGATCTGAGTAGACATACTTCTGAACGGAATAAGATTATAGTTCATTGAACTTTGCATTGTATAAGAATTAATCCTATCACTTAATTCATAAAATGAACCTTTAAACTTAACAACGACAAAGACAAACAATAAATTTATATACATCCACCAAATGATTTTTAATGTTTTACCTTGTTTTCTCATTTTGAATAATCTTACCTTTCTGTAATCTTGTCATTGTTTGATTGGCTAAATTTTACCACAATCACATTCCTGTTGTTCAAAAACCAAAAATGGACTTGAATACCTGTTCCCTGTTGTAAGATGTATCATAATATGGCAAATTATATTTTCTGCATTGTTCTTTCAGATTTTTACTGATCGCAACAATGCTTGCACAATCCTCTTTATTTTCTTCTTCAGATTTATAATAGGTATAGTCCTTGGGTGTGTCATATTTTTTCAAAATTGCATATCTTTCTTCAGGAGTTACTTCGGATGTGCCGAAATAATAAATTTCACAAACAGAAGAATCTATATGTTGAATATAATGCTGTGGCAATAATTGAAATATATCAATTACCATCCCATAATCACATTCATCATATTCTCCACTGTCTATCATTGCACGAATGAATAATGCCATCTTAGAACTGATGTATTGAATATTTTCCCAAAGGTCTGTATCTGCATCAGAATGAATGCCTGTTTCAGGAAAAACGCTTTCAATTCCCGCGATTATTGAGTCCATGCTTATATGCTGATATCCCAAATTATTCGATATTTTTTGAGAAATTGTGCTTTTTCCTGACCGTGGCACACCTGCAATGATAATATGTTTCTTCAAAGTTTCTCTCCATTTGTTATATTTATTAATAAATTCTCCACGAATCCTTATAAACACTAAGTTCCTTTTTTAATTTCATAAAAATTTATGGAGCAAGGTGTTCATCAATATAATCGATGAACGGCTTTCTGTTGACCTTCTCAGAATTGGCCAGATACCAGACAAACGATTCCCGTAATCCCTCTTCCAGCGTTTTCGTAACAGGCATGAATGCTTTCTGTTTCCTGACATCGAGGCGGTAGTCGTAATCGTAGAAACTGAAATATTTCCGCTGTTCTATGCCGGAATTTACTTCGATAAAAGAAACGGGTTTTCCGGCGGTTTGATAGCACAGCGATACCCAGTCGCGCACGGTGATGGTTTCGGCATTGCCGACATTGAAAATGTGCTGCTTTGGTTTTTGCTCCAGAAGAATATCCATGAAAAGGCATAAGTCGTGCACATGAAAAAAGTGCAGATTCATCCGGCCGTCTTTTGGCAGATAAAAGGCTCTTTCTTTCAGGGCGCATTCGAAGACAAAGGCTTCCCGATAGACATTGTTCATCGGCCCGTATAAATAGGGCGGCCGGAGGATATAGGCATTCGGAACCCGTCTGACCAGAGCCTGCTCTGCGGATATTTTATCGGTGCCGTATTTTTTCCAGAACTGATTCGGGCCTGCCGACGTCTCTTCGGTAAAAGGCTGCGGGGCATTTTCGGGATAGACTGCGCTGGAACTGAGCAGGATGTAGTCGTCATAGCTGCCTGCTGCATCGAGCAGGTCGTTCACATCTTCCGCCGTGTAAGCGGTCATATCAAAAATGACATCGAAATGGAACGGCCGGAGCGTATCGCCAAGGACATGCCGGTCTGCCAAAAGCAGTTTTACCCCATCCGATTGTACGCCGTGATTCCGGTTCAGGACATAGACGTCACAGCCTTTTTGCACATAATATTCTGCCACATACCGGCTTACAAATACCGTGCCGCCGGTGATTAGAACTTTTTTCATGTTCATAACCATGCCTTTCTCTTAATTTAATCTCCATTCAGGAGTGTTTACACGATGAGGCGACGCAAATCTTCTCTGTCTGCTTTAGCGGGCCTCCATTGTTCCACAGCATACCGCACGAGAAGCGGTATGGCGATTCCGGCCGCCAGATAGACCATTTTGAAGTGCTCGACGCCTCTGACGAGATAAATATAATCGATATTGGTACGGTACTGCTCCAGGTCGAAATTGGTGCAGAACCCCGTATGCGCGGCGATGCCGGCGAGTATCATCTTGATGAGCATGAACATCATGACATGGTGCATCATCACCGTAAACGTATTGCGGCCGAGATAACGGACGGCGTGGTTATTTCCGGCGATTGGCGTCAGGAGCCGTGCGACGCGCAGCCAGAATGCAATACCTGACACGATTGTCACATATGGGATTATCGGGCCGTTGGCAAATCCCGTACACCATACGCTGCTGAAGGCCAGCCCGTTACAGCATAAATGCAGGAGCGTCTGGATGCCGATGAGGATTGCAAAGTAAGGCAGATTGCCGAGCGTGTCATGCTTTTCCAGATTTTTTCGGTAGAATTGTCCCATCTGGAAACATGGATAAAGGAAAAGGATTCTGCCCGGTGCCTTGTAATTGCCCCATACATGTCCGCCGATTGCGAGATATACAACGGCCATGCCGACAAGCAGGCTGGCCGTCAGGTACAGCCATTCCAACAGTCTGTCTGCATCTGTCGTTCCGGTTTCTGCGCCTTTATCCGCATCCGGCTGATTGCTGCGGCTTCCGGCAAGTTTTTTCAGCGGTTTTGTAAAAAGGCGCTTTGCAATGAGGCGCATGAGAAGGTTCATCATTTCAATCACGAACAGGACCGGAACGAACCAGGCCGCATAATTATAGATGAACTGGTAGCCATGCAGGAACGGCATCAGGAAAAGCGTGCGGAATCCGATTCTTTCTCCCATAGAAAAGCCGCAGTTTTGCAGAAAAAGTGCGATAAGTCCGTAAAACAGATTCCAGACAAGATAGGGAACGAGAAGCCGGATGCACTTTTTTTTCACATAGGCAAGGGGATGCTCTTCTTCCGCATCTTTATAAAAATAGCCGGAAATGAACATAAATAACGGCACATGGAAAGAATAGTAGGGAAATAAACCGCCCGCCGTCATTACATCATAGCCGAGGTGTCCTGCCGCGACCATAATAATCGCCAGCCCGGACAGGATGCAGAATGTCATGTTGTATGTCTGTTTTGGTCTTTTGTATGTATCCGTCATTTTTACGGCCCATCCTTTGTCATTTTGTTTGGGGAAAAACGGCCTTGCATAGCTTCATATGATCATTTACCGTTAAAATGCCCCAGATTTCTCGGTTGGCAGGCGAAGCGGGTGGAATGAAAGCAGCTTCCACGATCGAATCGTTCTGTATTTTCCCAAGATTCGTAATGCTGTATCCGTTTCGGGAGCCATAACCAAACAGCTTTTTCCCCACGAAAGCGCCTGCCTTGCTTTCAAAACGGCCAAGCGATGCGATTGCGACGGCATCGATCAACTCCGGACGCATATGCAGATAACATGCGAGCACGAGCATTTCTTTCCGGGGCTGTTTTCGTATGGCGGCTGTTTCCGATGCGATTTGCTTTGCAAGGGAAATCATGTCTTTCGATTTCTTTCGGACAATAACGCTGAAAGCTGTCGCATAATTTCCCATGGCTCCCGGTCTGTAACAGGAAATTTGATTGCGGATATCCGCCGCAATGATCACTTTATGGATAGATTCTGCAGACATCATTCCGGCAAGCATATAGTCATTTACGGAAAAGCCGTGCTGCCTGCACGCAGCCTGTATTTGTGCAAATTCCGGCCCTTCGATTGTCTGGATGGTTCTCCTGACCGGATTTACTGCGATAAAATTTTTTTCAAAAGTCAGGTATTCGTCGTATGAAACATGGTGCTTTTCTTTCTGCCATTTTTTATTTGCGCAGTTTATCACGAGCCTGCTGATAAAGGACAGGTCACTTTTGGGCGGCAGGTCATGTATGGAGCGGATGAGCCGTTCGTCCGCATGAGCGGGCATGATTTTCTGCACATAGTGCTGTGCAAATTCTTCCACAAGCTGTAGGAGCCCGCGCCCGTCGCATAGCAAATGATGCGCGATAAAAAGAATCTGGAATGTCTTTTCTCCCGGGTAGACCAATACTTTTAGCATGCTTTCTTTTTGGACATTCCAGCCCTGACCTGCAATGCTGTCATAATCGTGCTGCCATGTATCGGCATCCGTGCCCTCTGTCACGGGTATCTCCAGATGTTCCTGTAACTGATAATAGAATTTTCGGGTATCCTCTTCTTCCGCGATCAGACTTCGCAGGAACGGATGCGTTTTCTGCAGGGCGTGGAGACTTTCTTTTAGTCGCATGGTATCGTGAACGCCTGCAATCTGTGCCAGGATCCCAAAGTGCATATTGGGGCACATGAAATGTGCGCGTTCCGTGCATAGATAGTTCCTGTTTGAAGTCATGGTCTGTTCTCCTGTGTAATAGATGTGGGGCGTTTATTCTATTATATCATAAACTCTGATGCAGCGCTCTGATATCATGTCAACAAGAATTGCAACGCAATTCTTGCGACGCAAGCTGCCGGGCTTGCGTTTATTATATCATGAAACTCGCAAACCCGCGCTTTCAGCGCTCTATGTCCGATTTCATCGGACGTTTGCTCGTTAATAACCGCAGAAAAACAAATGCCGCTTCGCGTCGCTTGTTTTTCTTCTGCGGTTATTATATCATAGAAAAAACGAAAAGAAGAATCAATATAATGTTGTGTAAACGGCATATGATCTGTGCTATAATATTTCAGGTAACTTTATGATTGTGTTTTTGGACGGGGTATTCTAATGGATTGGAGCAGTATCAAAACGCCGGAAGATGTCTATGCGTGGATAGATGAAAACATCCGGTATGGGTGGCTTGACAGGGAAGGAAATCAGCATATCGATGAAATGAAAAATTTCAGGAAGCTGTACCGGACGATGTCACTTGAAGAAATTTTGGGGCATAAAATCGGAACGTGTATTGAACAGGCGGCGCTTATTCATTTTTTACTCAATAAAATAGAAATAGATAATAAAATGTTCTGCTGCAGAATCTATGAGCCGGATGATTATGGGAATCTGGAAGAAGAGGAACATATGCACTGTTTTGTCCTGTTTTATCGAAATGGTAAAGTCTATCATTTAGAACATCCCAATCATGAAAAGAAAGGGATATACGAGTACGAAACGGAAAAAGACGCAATGAAAACGATTGTGGATTACTATATAGAACTGCGCGGCGGAAAAGAAAGCCCGACGGTTCAATTTAATGAGGTTCCGGAAGGGCTTTCATTTAAAGATTTTAACGCATTTATAAATAATCTTGAAAGGATGTGAAAAGCAAATGCAGTATATTCGAGGTAAATACCCGGTGCAGTTATAAAAGCTGATAACAGGTTGTATCGGGGTTAAAATGATGATTATGTTATCAGGTAACTGCGCCGAATCGTACAAAACCAAATACGAGAAAGGCATGGTTATTAACATGAATAAGAAAACATTATTAACGCGATGGCTGCAGGAAGAGGAGAACGCACATATTCAGGGATGGGATTTTTCTCATATAAAGGGAAAATATGAGGAAGAGGATGACCTGCCGTGGGATTACGGAGAGATTGTCAGGCAATATTTACGACCGGAGATGAAATTGCTGGATCTCGATACGGGTGGAGGCGAATTTTTATTATCTCTCAGGCATCCGTATCATAATGTTGCCGCGACAGAGAATTATCCGCCTAACATAGCGCTATGTGAAAGAAGTCTGCTTCCACTGGGGATTGATTTTCGGAAAGCGGATAGCGGTGATAGACTGCCTTTTGATGACAGAAGCTTTGATATGGTCATAAACCGGCATGGAGATTTTAATCCAAATGAAATCTACCGGGTCTTAAAAAATGGCGGTATCTTTATCACGGAGCAGGTTGGTGCGGAAAACGACAGGGAGCTTGTAGAACTGTTGTTAAATGACGTACCGGATATTCCGTTTCCTGATCAGTATTTGAAGATAGCGCAGGCGGCATTTGAAGAAGTCGGTTTTTCAGTCATAAAAGCGGATGAAGCCTTTCGGCCGATTAAGTTTTGGGATGTTGGGGCGCTTGTCTGGTTCGCAAGAATCATCGAATGGGAATTTCCGAATTTCAATGTCAGGGATTGTCTGGAAAATCTTTATCATGCACAGGAAATACTGGAGCAGAAAGGTACCCTGGAGGGAAGGATTCACAGGTTTCTTTTAGTGGTTGAAAAGGAAAGTTCAAAATAAATATTGAATTGGAATTTAAAGGAGGAAACACAATGATAAGACATGTATGTATGTTCACCCTAAAAGAGGAGAACAAGGAAAAGAACATCAATGAGTTTTTGGAAAGAGCAGAAAAATTAAGGGAACTGGATATCATCAAAAAATTTAACGTCGTTAGAAATGCGGAAAAAACGCCCGCATCCAATTATGATGTCGCGTTGATTTTTGATTTTGATACGGTGGAGACGTTGGATGAGTATCAGAAATCACCGCAGCATATAGAATTTGGGGAATTTGTATATTCTGTCAGAGTTGACAGGGCTTGCATTGATTATGAAATCTGATTCTGCCGGATGCTGAAAGAAGGAAAAATAATGCGGATGGAAAGTAGTATATCAAAAATTGTAAAGGAATTATGTACCTGTTCTTTTATCAAAGGAATTGTGCTGGGCGGTTCAAGAGCGACCGGGACGGCTGATGATGGCTCGGATATTGATATCGGTATTTACTACGAAAAAGAAAATTTGAGTTATTCATTGCTGAATGCAGCCGCAGAGCGGCTTGATGACGCGCACAGAAAGAATTTGATATGCCGCGAAAGCGAATGGGGGAAATGGGTGAATTGCGGTGGATGGCTGATCGTTGACGGCCGCCATGTGGATTTGATCCTGCGGGATATCGACAGGGTAAGGAATATTGTGGAGAGAACCGAAGAAGGTGGCTTTTCGGCCAATTATCAGACCGGGCATCCGCACGCATATCTCGATGTGATGTATCGCGGGGAGCTTGCTTCCTGTAAGATTTTATATTCTGATGACAATGATTTTGTGGAATTGAAACGCCGCGCGGAGAAGTATCCTGCGGCGTTAAAGGCTTCGCTGCTGCACTTTTTCGGATTTGAATCCGATTTTTCCTGTATGCTCGCCGAAAAAAGCATCTGTCATAAAGACTGCTATTATCTTGCGGGACATGTATTCCGTGCCGTTTCGGCATTAAACCAGGTGATTTTTGCTTTGAACGAACAGTGGTGCCTGAATGAAAAGAAAGCAGTTTTCCGCATAGATTCTTTTGAATGCGCGCCTGCGGACTATTCGGAACGTGTGAACCATATTTTCGGGGCGCTTGCGGATTCACCCGATCGGGCTGTTGGTCTGCTGAAAGAACTTTGCGGTGAAACGAAGGTTTTGTTTCCTGCCTCTTGACGAACCCACGTTTATCCGCTATGATAAACAAAGTAATAAAGGAAAGTGAGGGAATGTATGTTAAGCATTGTAAGAATGGAGAATTCAGAGAACTGAATAATGGAGGGGACAGTTCCGGGACTTGCGGGTCGTGGTGATATGGAAACGATGCCGAAGCCCCCGATGGGAGTCTGCCCTCATGTCGGCGGCAATACCGCTGATGTATCTGCCATACAAATGCTTTGCATACTTATATACTTTGTCCGTTTTGGCGGGCATCGGTTTATACAGCGATAGATTTTCAGGAGAAGCATGATTGTTTGGTCATGCTTTTTTTGACAGGAAATTGTTGTAACCGCAGCGGGTTTTAGGTGCAGGCTAAGGAGCCTGCGTTTTGAATCTTATTCGTATTGTTTTTGAAATTTCCATGCAATCATGCCGTCTGGCAGATACGCATGGTTTTTTTATTTTTGCGGGAAAGTTAGACGCTCCGCCGGCTTGCTGCGGGGTCTTTAGCTTACAGGAAATTGTCTGTCGAGGCGGGCAGCATCTTGAACACAAATTCGCAGATTGAAGAAAGGAATGATTATAACAATGAATGCAAAACAACCGAATACGGAACAGATTTTAGAGTTCGAAAAAATAAAAGAATTATGGATGACGCTTGCGCTGACGGAAAGCGCCAGAGAAGAGATACGGAACACGCAGCCCTGTATGTCGGAAAGTGAACTGCACACGAAGCTGCGGGAGACGAGCGAGGCCAGAACGATGATGGAAAAAGGCGGCAATCCGCCCCTTGCGGCGCTCACTGGAATCAGGGAGTATCTTATGGCGGCCGAAAAAGGGGACTGCCTGAATCCGGGACAGTTGGAAGAAACGGGGATTGCCCTTGTTGCGGTCATGCGGTTGAAAAATTATCTTGAGCGGTGTAAGCAGTATGATATTCCGCTGGCCTATTATGCGGAAAATCTGAATGCGCTGGAAGACTTGAAAGAGCAGATTCAGCTGCAGATCCGGAGCGGCCGGGTGGATGACGGTGCGTCCCGGTTATTGAAGTCGCTTAGGAGCGAGATTGAAAGAATCAAAGAGCGGATGCGGGAAAAAGCGGATGCGGTCATGCGTGCCAACAAAGCCTGTATGTCGGATAGTTTCAGCACCATTCGAAACGGCCATATCTGCATTCCGGTCAAAAAGGAATATAAATTCAAGATAGGCGGAAGTGTGATCGACAAATCCGCTACGGGAAGCACCTTGTTCATCGAGCCTTCGGCTGTGGCAAAATACGCAGAGGAACTGCAGATTCTGCAGATTGATGCGGAGAACGAGGAACGACGGATTCTGTATACGCTGACAGCGATGCTCGCGGAGCAGGCGGAGACGATGCGGCAGAATATGAAGGTCATGGAAAAACTCGATTACATTTTTTCCAAAGGCAAATTGAGCATGGAGTATGGCGGCGTGGAGCCGGAAATCAATACGGACAGAAAGATTCGGCTGAAAAACGCGAGACATCCGTTGATGGACAGAGCGGTCTGCGTGCCGCTGCAGTTTGAAATCGGAAATAAAAGGGATGGCGCGGATATTCGCGGTATCGTGATAACCGGGCCCAATACGGGCGGGAAAACGGTAGCGATCAAGACCGTTGCGCTGAACTGCCTGATGGCGCAGTGCGGCCTGCATGTGGCGGCGGAGGAAGCGTGCATCTGCATGAACAGCAGTTTCCTCTGCGACATCGGGGACGGGCAGAATCTTTCCGAGAATCTCTCGACCTTTTCCGCACATATTACGAATGTGCTTGCTATTTTGCGGAAGGTAAATTCTGACAGCCTTGTCATAATGGATGAACTGGGCTCGGGAACCGACCCGACGGAAGGAATGGGCATTGCAATCGCCATTTTGGAGGAACTGAAAAAGAGCGGCGCGCTGTTCCTTGTAACGACGCATTATCCGGAAGTCAAACAGTATGCGGAGCAGGAGGAGAATGTCATCAATGCGCGGATGACTTTTGACAGGGAGAGCCTGCGTCCGCTTTATCAGATGATCATCGGAGAGGCGGGAGAAAGCTGCGCTTTGTACATCGCGAGGCAGCTCGGTATGCCCGATGCGATGCTGCGGAATGCGGTGGAGGCGGCCTATGGAAAAAATATGCAGGAAAGTCTGCGAGAGGCGGCCTATGGGAAAGATATACAGGAAAGTCTGACAATCCTGTCAGAAGAAAACGGGGAAATCGTACTGCAGAAAGAGAGTACGCCCAAAATACAGAAATGCAGGAAAGAAAGCCGGAAACAGGAGGCCGCAGGAAAGTTCGGCTTAGGGGACAGTGTTATGGTATATCCTGACCGGAAAATCGGCATCGTATGCCAGAAAGCAAACGAAAAGGGCGTACTGCGGGTGCAGATGCCGGATAAAAAAATCTGGATCAATCATAAGCGGCTCAAGTTATACATCAAGGCCGAAGAACTGTACCCGGAAGATTATGATTTTTCCATTTTATTCGATACGGTCAGCAACAGAAAACTGCGGCGCCAGATGGAGAAAAGGCATGTTGAAGGGGAGGAGATTGTTGTGATAAAATAGGGTAAAGAGAAGTTCTAAAATTCGCACCAGAGGGTGCTTCGTTAAGAACTTCTACGGTCCACAAGGTGGACCTTCTTTACCCGAAAGAATGCCCAAAATACGGGCATTCTTTCGGGGGATGTGACGAACGCGATAGGAGACGCGAAATGAAAAGTCTGACAAAGGGAAAGCCGATGAAGGCGATACTGCTTTTCGCAGTACCGCTTTATATCGGGCAGTTATTTCAGTTGGGATACAGTCTGATCGATACAAGGATCATCGGCAGCACGCTGGGCGAAATATCGCTGGCGGCCGTGGGGCGACGATTTCTTTGAGCGATATGCTGATCGAGTTTCTGAACGGGATTATCTGCGGGTTCGGTATCATCATATCCACCTTTTTTGGCGCGGATGATGAGAAGGGGTTGAAAAAGGCGATTGGCGGAAGCGTTGTGCTTGGACTGGCGGGGACATTGCTCATCAGCGTTCTCAGTCTGACTTTTCTGCCCGGCATTCTGCGCTTCTTAAATGTATCCGACGAACTGGTGCCGCAGGCGTCGGCTTATATCCGCATTATTCTTGTCGGACTTTTTGCAACGACATTGTATAATATCTGCGCCGCAATTCTCCGGGCAATCGGGGATTCCTATACGCCGCTGATTTTTCTGGTGATTTCTAATCTGCTCAATATTGCGCTGGATTATGTCTGTATCCTGCTGCTGCAGATGGGTGTTTCCGGCGCGGCATTTGCGACCGTGTTTTCGCAGGCGTTTTCGGCGCTTCTGTGTTTTCTATATATGAGGAAAAAATATCCGGGTATCCGGCTTGGCAGAGAAGATATCCTGCCGGATGGAGAGATATGCAAAACACTCCTTCCTACCGGTTTGTCGATGGGTTTTATGATTTCTTTCGTAACGCTGGGCTCGCTTGCCCTACAGACGAGTATCAATACTTTCGGAACGAATATTATCGTGGCGCATACGGCGGCACGGAAAGCGACTTCCTTTTTCCTGATACCGTTTTTTGTGCTCGGTTCGGCGCTTGCGACTTACTGCGGACAGAATCTCGGCGCGAAGGAGTATGGGCGGATTAAAAAGGGGATTCAAGATGCGGTGCTGCTTTCTTTTGGATGGTGCGCCGCTGCCCTGCTGGTGGTCTTTACGCTTTCACCCTATATCATCAGGGGGATTACGGCCAGCGCGGAAAGTGAGATCATCGATACGGCTTCGCTTTATTTGAAAATCAATGCGGTTTTTTATTTTCTGCCCGCAGTCATCTGCATTCTCAGAAACAGTATGCAGGGCTTCGGCGATACGAGAACACCGCTTGTTTTCAGTTTTATAGAACTTGCGGGCAAAGTTCTGATCGCTTATCTTCTTGCGCCGGTGATCGGCTATATGGGTGTCATCATTTCGGAGCCCGTCGTATGGGTATTTATGGTAATCCCACTTCTGGCCGGCATGGCGCGGAATCCGATTTTGAAGGAAAAACAGGAAAAAATTACAGATGCGAAATGATATGCTTTTCCATGCTTTCTGTCAGCCCGCAGGATTCTTCTTCTATATGGGAAAGATAGGTGACGACCAGCTTTTTTGCGGGTAAAATACAGCATCTTTGATTCCATTTTCCGCTGATGCGAAAACCGTCCCGGTACTTCCAGAGGAAAAAGCCGTAGCCGCCTTCCCGGTTCGGCTGCTGGACGTTAGAGGCCATTTTGACATATTCTTCTGAGACGAGCCGTCTGCCTTCATAAACGCCGCCGTGATAGAGCAGCAGGCCGATCTGGCTTAAATCATGTACGGATAATTCCATGCCGGAAGCGCCGTAAAAATATCCGTCGGGACATCTTTGAAAGACTGGCTCTTCGATATGCAGGGGCGTAAAAAGATTCCTGTTCAGGTATTGAAACAAATCTTCCGAAACGGCCTGCGTCAAAGCCACGCCGACCAGATAGGCGGGAATATTACTGTAATGAAAAGTCTTTACCTGCATGTCCGGAATGGGACAGGCGAGGGAAAACTTTAAAAAGCTTTCGCCCTGCGGGCGAAATGGGAAACCGATGACCGACATAGTCAATAAACGTCGTATCGTAATCTCCCGATAAGCCGCAATCTGCTCAGCCGGCATTTGTCTTACGGTATCCGGCGGAAGGTATGCGAGAATCGTCTGTTCCAGGTCGATTTTTCCCTGGTCCCAGGCCATACCGGCGGCGATGGAAGTGATCGTTTTCGTCGCGGAATAAATAGGAAATCTGGCGCTGACGGTATTGCCGTATTGGTGAATGAGCCGGCCGTCCTCGTAGATTTCCACACCATGGACATTCCAGTGGTTATCCTGAATATCTTTTATGAATGCGTCGAAGTTCATGTGTCTGTCCCCCTGATATCGCTTTTTTTATTGAAATATTTCCCGCAAGGGTCAAATACCGCCCAGCTTGCTGCGGGGGATTTGACTTGAAAAGCTGCTTTTTTTAAAGTGGTTTTATCCGTTCCGTGAGCATTTTCCATACTTCTTCCGCAGCGTTCTCCATAGGAGCGGCAGCGTTGATGCTCTTATCCCGTGAAATGATTTCCACAATATTCTGCTTTCTATTCCGGGGACTGACAATGACCCTGAACGGAACGCCGAGCAGGTCGGCATCTGAGAACATTACGCCAGCGCTGACTTTCCGGTCGTCATAAATGACCTCGATTCCTTTGTCCTGCAGTTCTTCGTACAGCCTGTCCGCATAGGCTTTTACTTCGGCATCGTCGGAACGGACGGCGCATAGATGCACCTGCCATGGAGCGACTGCGGGAGGCCATATCGGGCCGTATTCATCATGATGTGCTTCGCAGATGGAGGCGGCAAGCCTGCCGATACCGATGCCGTAGCAGCCCATGAGCGGATACTGTGCTTCGCCGTCCCGGTCGATATAAGTCATATTCATGGATTTGGTATATTTGGTTCCAAGCTGGAAGATGTTACCCACCTCGATGCCGCGTGAGATTGTGATCGCGGGTTTCCCGCAATGCGGGCAGATACCGCCGTTCTGTATCTTGGCAAAATCATGATATTCCGCGTCCGCCGCATCGCGCGTCATATCGAGTCCGGTATAATGATATTCGCATACGTTTGCGCCGCAGGAAAGATTGTTCAGCCCTTCGAGGGAACGGTCGAACAGAACGGTGAAATCGCCATCCAGATTGACAGGACCGATATAGCCGGCTTTCAGCCCGCATTCTTCGGTGATCACGGCAGGATGGATATCACAGCCCAAATGGTTTGTGAGTTTGGTCTCATTGACCTCGAGGTCGCCGCGGATGAATAAGACGATGTAGCTGTCGTCGGCATTTCGCTGGTAAACGACCGCCTTGCAGGAAGTTTTTTCTTCACAATGCAAAAAGGCGCAGACTTCTTCAATCGTATGAATGTTCGGCGTGTGCACCATCGTTAATTCATCGGAAACATCGTTTCTCTGATGCGGTGTAATACATTTCGCAGCTTCCATATTGGCCCGGTAATCGCATTCTGTGCAGAGAGCGATGGAATCCTCACCGACCGGGGTGAGCAGCATGAATTCGTGAGAAACACTTCCACCCATCATACCGGAATCGGATGCGACCGAAATAACTTCCGGAAGCCCGACTCTTGCATAAATCCGTTCGTAGGCCTTGTGACATTTTTCATAATAATCTTCCAGATCCGCCTGGCTCGTGTGAAAAGAATAGGCATCCTTCATCGTAAATTCCCGGACGCGGATAAGCCCGGCCCGCGGTCTTGCTTCGTCACGGAATTTGGTCTGAATCTGATAGATCATAAAAGGATATTTCAGATAACTCTGTCCGTAGTCGCGGACGAGTTGAACCGCGGCTTCCTCGTGCGTCATGCCGAGGACGAGCGGACTGCCGTTTCGGTCGCTGAAACGGGCCATCTCCTTGCCGATGCTCTCATATCTGCCGGATTCCTGCCACAGAGATGCGGGCATTACCACAGGGAACTGCATTTCCTGACCGTCGATCGCATCCATTTCTTCGCGGATGATCTGTTCGATTTTTCTGGTCACTCTTTTTAACGGCATATAGGAAGAAAAGATACCGTTCGCCACATACTTCATATAGCCGCCGCGCATCATGAGCGCATGGCTGTCGATGACACAGTCTGACGGTTTTTCCCGAAACCGTTCTCCCACAAGTTTTTCCAATTTCATAAAGAATACCTCCGTTTTGTATTTTGATTGCAGCAAAATGTTAAAACATAAAAAGCGTAAGCAGCGGTTACAACAGTTTCCTGCCACATAAAAAAGCCCCAAGCCGATATGAACCAGCTTAGGGCGAACTGTTATGAGTCCGTGGTACCACCTAAATTCGGATATGCTCCGCGCTCACCGGCACAGGACAGTGTCCGATGCCATATCTCGATAACGGGAGAATCCGGTAAAGCTTACTGAAAAAATTCGGCTCACAGCTCAAAGACGGGTTGGGCATCTTTTCAATAAAGGCTCGCACCGGCCGCCTTCTCTCTGAAAATCCGAGATGCTTACTATTTCTTATCATCGCTTTTGTGTTTGGTTTTAAAAATAATATGATTACTCTTTTATTTTATCAATATCTGTCAGATTTACACCGGCTACGTTCAGGATTGCCTTTAAAGATAAATACTCTTCTTTTAACTCAGCATATGTTTCAACAGCATTTTCTTTTCTTGCCAAAATCATATATCTTTGAATTATTTTAAATCGTCGATGGCAGCTTTAGCAGTTTCAAGGCCATTTGGCATATATATTACCTGCTTTCTATGGGTTGTCCGTTGATATGATATTGGCTTTGATAGATGTATTATAGCAAAAGCCCCGGAAGGTGTAAAGCTTATTCCACATTTGTGCCGGAAAGAAGTTACCGTTCCGCCCACGGAGTTATAAACTATAAAAGACTTCTTAATCAAAATAAATACAAAAGAGCCTCAGCATAGCATTTATGCGATACTGGCGGAGGGAAACGCATGGGGAATATCATCACAATCATTTATTTATCCGAAGCAAACAGACAGGCAAAACAGCCGACAGTTGCCGAGGGAAAAAAGCACAGAACCCACAGCAAAGGAAAGGGGGGATATGGCACTATGAAACTTTCCCGACACATACAGATTAACAGGGCAGGACAAAATGTCCAAGACATATTCCTTTCCGAAGTCATACATCAGCTACCGCAAGCCGAGGGCGGTCAGCACAGAACAGAGGGAACGGGCAAGGCAGATGATGGTTAAGCGGAACAGGGCGAAATAAATTTAAGCAAATTTAATGGAATTGTATGTGTGTTTCTGGTAGAATAATGATGTTGAGCAGTTCGACAAATCAGCATTTGGAGGGTATGAAATGTTAGAGGAATTGATTAAAAAAATGGAAGATAAGATTGATAGTGATGATTTTGAAATTGTTCAGGAAGAATGTGTAGAAGAAATTGAACGAACAGCTTTAGGATTAAGTGCTGTTGAACCATTGCTGAAACTTATGGAGCGTCACCCATTAGCTGATTTTGGTGTACCGGGGGCGATTGTTCATTTTGTTGAGAGATTTTATAAACAAGGATATGAGGATATTCTCTTTCAATCTGTTAAAAATTCTCCCACAATACATACAGTGTGGATGCTTAATAGAATATGCAATGATAAAAATAGTGATAATAAGTATAGGGAACTTCTTACTGAAACGGCAGAGCGTAGTGACATTGATATTGCTATTGTAAAATCTGCAAAAGATTTTTTGAAAAATTGATATTACACAACAATTCAGGTTTGTCGGGAAAATCAAGGCAGAAACATGATAGATATAAAATTTGAATATTGTTTATCTTTAGGTAGCGGTTATCTTAACAGACAATCCGTTACCTTTTTTATTTTTAGAAACTATCAACACAGCACAGAAAGAATCTTTCAAAGGGGCAGAAACTAAGCCGATTAAAAGAACTGTCAAAAATGTATGCCCTCTATGCGCCAATCCAAGCCACCTATAAGGAGAGCCAGTCACTCAAAGGATTTGCGAAAATGAAATACGATAAGGAGCATAAGGACAGCTTATCGAAGTACCCCGAATTAAAGGAGCGTATGCAGAGCCTTTTACAGAATGGCGAGAAGATAACGCCGAAACAGTGGAAAGCCGAGATACAGTC
>CAMWXB010000031.1 GCA_947178125.1 uncultured Lachnospiraceae bacterium
CCTCCCCCCCCCCCGCCCCCCCCCGCCACCCCCTCACCGCCCCCCGCACCGCCCCACCCGCCGGCCACGC
Organism: uncultured Lachnospiraceae bacterium; assembly: GCA_947178125.1. Classification (GTDB taxonomy): domain Bacteria; phylum Bacillota; class Clostridia; order Lachnospirales; family Lachnospiraceae; genus UBA3282. Next base: position 71 of record CAMWXB010000031.1, read on the forward strand.
GTACGGGAACGACGGAGACGCCGCCGACGAGCACAGGGACGACGAATACGCCGCCAACGGGAGGCATCGCCAGTCCGGAGCAGCCGGCTGTGCCGACAGTGCCGCCAACAACGGCCGCACCAACGGATGCGGAGAAACTGACTGCGTTGAATCCGGTTTTGAACACGAAGTCTCTGGCTCTTGCAAAGGGCGGAAGTGCGACGCTCTCTGTAGCCGTTACAGGCAGTGAGCCATATACGGTCGAGTGGAGCAGCAGTTCTCCTGTTGCGAGCGTAAGCAATGGTGTCGTTACGGGTGCAGGAACAGGAACAGCAGTGGTCACGGCGACAGTTCGTGTAGGAAGCGCAGCAGTACCGCTGAATTGTACCGTTACGGTCACAGAGACGGCAGTACAGTATACAGCGGTCAAAATAGAAGGAAGCGCCGTTATTCAGATGGGAAGCACGAGTTCGCTGAAAGGGACCACGACTCCGGAAGGCGGTGTTATTACATGGACAAGCGATAACACGGGGGTAGTTACGGTAGATGAAAATGGCGTTATGACAGGAGTGTCAGAAGGAACTGCGGCCATTACCGGAACCTGTGGAGATGCAAAAGCTGTATGGCAGGTCAAGGTCACGAAAAATTATACCGGGGATACGGTCACGAAATTAAAAGACAAGGACGGTAATCAGGTCTATGTAAAGAACAGCGATGGAAAGTATGTGGAAGCGGTCTATGCCGATTACTACAAAGACCAGATGCTGTATCTGCGCAGAGCAAATGCGGAGTGTTTCTATACCGGATGGCAGACCATTGACGGCTATACTTATTTCTACGATAAAAATGGAAAATATGTGACGGGAGAACAGGTCATTCAGGGCGCAAAGTATTCCTTTGACAGTCAGGGAAGAATGTCCAGTAATTCCGGCACGCTTGGCATCGATGTATCGAAGTGGAATGGCTCCATTGACTGGAATGCGGTCAAAAATTCAGGTGTGTCTTATGTGATCATTCGCTGCGGCTACCGCGGTTCTTCTACGGGTGCGTTGATTGAAGACCCTAAGTTCGCCAGCAATATCAAAGGTGCAAAGGCGGCGGGACTGAAAGTTGGTGTTTATTTCTTCAGTCAGGCGGTCAATGAGGTGGAGGCGGTCGAAGAGGCTTCGATGGCGCTGAATCTGGTGAGCGGTTATGGACTGGATTATCCGATTTTCCTGGATGTAGAAGCGAGCAACGGACGCGGGGATGCAATTGATGTGGGAACGAGAACTGCGGTCTGCAAGGCCTTCTGTGCTACAATACATAATTCAGGTTATAAGGCCGGCGTTTATGCCAATACAACATGGTTTACCACCAAAATAAACGCGGGAAGCCTGACGGGCTATAAAATCTGGCTTGCCCAGTATGCGAGCGCGCCGACTTATACCGCAACGAAGTACGATATGTGGCAGTATACATCCAAAGGCAGCATAAACGGCATCAGCGGCAGCGTGGATATGAATATCAGTTATCTGAATTATTAAGAATAAGAAAATTTCTTGCAAATGATGTGCGTATACAGCATAATAAGTGTGGAGGGAATGAAGGCTTTCCAGAGCGTCAATGGACGCCGTCCAGGAAAATCCAGGTCATTCTCCAGAGAATGTCTCTGACGGGCCATTCTCTACAGGTGATTGAAAGGAGACTATAGAAAAATGAGAACTTACCTTGTGACAGGCGGCGCCGGTTTTATCGGTTCCAATTATATCCATTATATGTTTCAGAAATATGACAACGAAATAAGGATCATCAATGTGGACGCTCTGACTTATGCGGGAAACCTTGAAAATTTGACGAGTATTGAAAACAGGGATAATTATACGTTTATAAAAGCGGATATCTGCGATAAAGACGCGATCAGCCGGATTTTTGCGGAAAATGATATTGACAGGGTCGTACATTTTGCGGCGGAGAGTCATGTTGACAGAAGCATTAAGAACCCGGAAGTGTTCGTTCAGACGAATGTGCTGGGGACGGCGGTCATGCTGAATTGTGCCAAAGCGGCGTGGGAACTGCCGGACGGCACTTACAAAGCAGATAAAAAATTCCTGCATGTCTCTACGGATGAGGTATACGGCTCGCTGGAGGAGGACGGGGGTTATTTCTATGAGACGACTCCTTATGCACCGCACAGCCCTTATTCGGCAAGTAAGGCAAGTTCGGATATGCTCGTAAAGGCTTACATGGATACCTATCATTTCCCGGCCAATATCACGAACTGTTCCAACAATTACGGCCCATATCAGTTCCCGGAGAAGCTGATACCGCTGATCATCAATAATGCGTTACAGGGAAAGAAACTTCCGGTCTATGGAGACGGTAAGAACGTCCGCGACTGGTTGTATGTGGAAGATCATGCGAAAGCAATCGATATGGTACAGGAAAAGGGCAGGCTGTTCGAGACTTATAACGTGGGCGGCCATAATGAAAAGCAGAATATTGAAATCATTTATATCATTCTGGAAACACTGCAGGAGATGCTGGCGGATGATGACCCGAGAAAAGCGCTTGTCAGCAAAGACCTGATCACTTATGTAGAGGATAGAAAAGGACACGACAGAAGATATGCTATTGCGCCGGACAAGATTCGGGAAGAAATCGGCTGGGAGCCGGAGACGATGTTCAAGGAAGGAATCAGACGGACGATCCAGTGGTTCTTTGAGCATGAAGACTGGATGAAAAATGTGACGAGCGGCGATTATCAGAAATATTATGCCGAAATGTATAGGGAATGAAGATTTTCTAAGGCGTCGGAAGACGCCGCCTAAGAAAATCTAAGTCATTCCCGGCAGAATGTCTCTTGCGAGCCATTCTGCCAGTGGATTGCGATATTATATTTGAAAAAAGGAGAATGTGCATGAAGGGAATTATATTGGCGGGGGGTTCGGGGACACGGTTATATCCGTTGACGAAGGCGGTTTCCAAGCAGATTATGCCGGTCTATGATAAGCCGATGATCTACTATCCGCTTTCTATTTTGATGCTAGCAGGAATCCAGGAGATTCTCATTATCTCTACGCCGAGAGACTTACCGGTCTTTAAAGAACTGTTCGGAAGCGGAGAACAGCTTGGACTGAAAATGGAATATGCCGTTCAGGAGGAGCCGAGAGGCCTTGCAGATGCTTTTATCATCGGAGCGGATTTTATCGGAGGCGACCGTGTGGCGTTGATACTCGGCGATAATATTTTTTACGGACAGAGTTTTTCCAAAGTGCTCAAAGAGGTAGCGGCCAGAGAAAAGGGGGCGACCATCTTCGGCTATTACGTCAGGAATCCAAGAGAGTATGGCGTTGTAGAGTTTGATGAGAATGGAGTCGCTTTATCCATTGAAGAAAAACCGGAGAATCCGAAGAGCAATTATGCGGTGCCGGGATTGTATTTTTATGATAATGATGTCGTAGAGATTGCGGCGAATGTGAAACCTTCTGCGCGCGGTGAAATTGAAATTACCAGTATCAATAATGAATATTTACGCAGAGGAACTTTGAAGGTGGAGACGCTCGGCCGTGGTTTTGCATGGCTGGATACAGGAAATCACGATTCCCTGTTGGATGCGGCGGATTTTGTGGCAGCTTTCCAGAAACGACAGGGGCTTTATATTTCCTGCATCGAGGAAATCGCGTACAGGCGGGGCTTTATCAATAAGGAACAGCTTCTGAAGCTGGCGGAACCCCTTTTAAAAACAAATTATGGACAATATCTTGTAGAGGTTGCAAATGGACTCTAGGAAACTACGAAGGACCCTGTTTCTGGTCGTTATGATCTTTTTAATGATAACTTCTATTATTATTATGACCAACTGGGAGCTGATAGAAGAACGGCTGGGTATAGACAATAAGCCGGCGCAGGTCAATACCGAAGCGGTGGAGACGATGGCGGAGGATAAGCAGATAGGCAATGACTTACAGGCCTTTATGCAGGATGAGACATTTTTTGACTCGGAGACACATTATAAGAGTATTGAGACTTATTCCGGCAGGGTAGTGTCTCTTGTCATGAGTTCCGTTGCGAAAGATCTGCGTATCATGATCGTGAACAGCAGTGGGAAGCTTGAGTCAGGTTTTCCTTTTGTTGTAACGATTCAGGACGTCGGTGAATATACGGATACGGACAGGGACGGTATTATTTATATCGACAGCCTGCGTGCCGGGGAGTACAGCATTTTTCTGAATGAGGCGGAAGGTTACAGGGTGCCGAATACAGTAACGACGATTAAGGTAAAACAGGAAATCGAATACCGGGTATTGGATGATATCGAATATCTGATGCTGACGGAGAACGATGTCGATGCGTCCAAAGAAGATACGGAAGTAAAAGAAGCACAGCAGGATGCTGACGGAACGGAAAATACGGACTTTACTGCATCGGGCGACAATGTGAAAAAGGGAATTGACGTTTCCAAGTGGAATGAAACAATTGATTGGGAAGCTGTTAAAGAGGCCGGCGTGGAATTTGCAATTATCCGGTGCGGTTATCGAGGTTCTTTGAGCGGTTCCCTGATCATCGACCCGACTTACGAAGAGAACATACGCGGGGCAATCGCGGCGGATATTCCGGTCGGCGTATATTTCTTTACACAGGCGGTCAATGAAGTGGAAGCAGTGGAAGAGGCCAGCATGGTCATTAATCTGATCAGACGGTATGATGTGGATTATCCGGTGTTCCTCGACAGCGAGAGCGCTGGCGGAAACGGAAGAGCCGATAAGCTGGAAGCAGAAGAACGGACAAGGATTCATAAGGCATTTTTGGAGACGATCGCGGCCGCGGGATATGCAACCGGCATTTACGGTTCCGCCAACTGGCTCGACAGTAAAGTGGAGATGAAAGAATTGTCCGGCTATCACACATGGCTGGCGGAATATGCGGATATTCCTTCTTATGACGGTTATTATCATATGTGGCAGTATACTTCCAAAGGTTCCATCGACGGTATATCGACGAATGTCGATTTGAATCTCTGTTATATGAATATCGATACTTCGATCGATCATTCCGTAGACGCCGGCGGCTATTCGGGAATTGTGAACGGAGACACAGGTAATGTGCCGACTGGCAGCCAGGGTGAAAACTAGAAATTTTCATGAAAATATGGAGGAAATGAAATGGGAAAAATAACGGTGGAGACATGCGAAATAGAAGGGTTAAAGGTCATTACGCCCACAGTGCATGAGGATGCAAGGGGATATTTCATGGAGACCTACCATTATGAGGATTTCAAGGCAGCAGGCATTGATCAGGTGTTCGTGCAGGATAACCAGTCTGCTTCTGTCAAAGGTGTTCTGAGGGGACTTCATTTCCAGATTCAGTACCCGCAGGCGAAGCTTGTCCGCGTGTTAAAAGGAGAAGTTTATGATGTGGCGGTCGATTTGCGGCCGGGTTCAAAGACTTATGGGAAGTATTACGGCGTACTGCTTTCAGAAAAAAATAAGAAGCAGTTCTTTGTTCCGAAAGATTTTGCACATGGTTTCCTTGTGCTTTCGGATGTCGCAGAATTTGCTTATAAATGTACGGATTTTTATCATCCGAACGACGAAGGCGGTATTGCATGGAATGACCCTGATATCGGCATAGACTGGCCCATTGAAGAAGGTATGAAACTGATTCAGTCAGAAAAGGATACCAAATGGGGCGGTATCAAAGAATTTACCGAGCAATATCGGAAATAGGAGCGGAGATTTCGTAAGAAAATGAGCGCAAACGATACGGTAACGACAAAGAACAAAAAAGAGAAAAAATATGTGTTTCCAAAGCCCGCAGCAATCGCAATTTTCTGGGGGCTTGGTTCAATTTTGACACTTGTGCTGGTCTTACATCATAATCCGCTGGCGGATCAGGTGACTGAAAATATGAAAAAGGTAAGCGGTTGTGTATTGATTCTGTTTACCTGTATTATTTTTACGATTTTTTATGATGGTCTGACAACAATCCCAATCGAGCTTTTTCAGAGCAGAAAACTGATCTGGAAGCTTGCCAAAAATGATTTTAAAAAGCGCTACGCAGGTTCTTACCTGGGCATTATCTGGGCGATGGCACAGCCTGTTGTCACGGTCGTGATGTATTGGCTCGTATTTGATAAAGTATTTGATACGAGAAGCCAGCTTGTGGCGGGCGGCATTGAGGTGCCCTATGTGCTGTATCTGATGGCCGGTCTGGTTCCGTGGTTCTATTTTTCGGAGGCGATCACGCAGGGGACAATGGCGTTGATCGAATACAATTATCTGGTCAAAAAAGTTGTTTTTAATATCAGCATTCTGCCGATCATCAAAGCAATTGCAGCAACATTTATTCATTTGTTTTTCGTATGTATCCTGTTAGTCGTAGCCATCGGCTATGGCTATTATCCGAATTTATATACATTACAGATTGTTTATTACAGCTTTTGCACGTTTTTTCTGGTCCTTGGAATGAGTTATCTGACTTGTGCGATCGTTGTTTTTATCAAAGACTTGCAGCAGATCATCGCAATCGCCTTACAGATTGGAATGTGGGCAACGCCGATTCTGTGGGATATTTCCATGTTGTCGGACAACATGAAGACCGTTTTCAAGCTGAATCCGTTAGTCTATATTGTCAACGGATACCGAAGCGCCCTTTACGAAGAAACCTGGTTCTGGGAACATTTTTATTCTTCTACTTATTTCTGGATATTTACGATCAGCCTGTTCTGTATCGCAACATTGATCTTTAGGAAATTGAGAGTACATTTTGCGGATGTACTCTAGGCTGAAAGGATTGCATTCTTTCTGCCTGGAACAATCTGTTGAGAAAGAGGCCTGTATGGAAGAAAAGAACATTGCAATTCAGGTAAAAGACCTGGAAAAAGTCTATAAATTATATGATAAGCCCTCCGACAGACTGAAGGAAACGCTCGGTATCGGCCGGGGGAAAAGGCATACGGAGCATCATGCCCTGAAAGGGATCAACCTGACGATTCATCAGGGGGAGACCGTTGGTATCATCGGTACGAATGGCTCTGGAAAATCCACTATTTTGAAGATCATTACCGGTGTTTTGAATCCGACCAGGGGAGAAGTCTCTGTAAACGGGCGTATTTCGGCCCTGCTGGAACTCGGCGCCGGTTTTAACATGGAATATAACGGGATTGAAAATATTTATCTGAACGGTACGATGATCGGTTTTTCCGAGAAAGAAATTGATGCCAAGATGAATGATATTCTGGAATTTGCCGATATTGGGGAGTATGTCCACCAGCCGGTCAAGACCTATTCCAGCGGTATGTTCGTCAGGCTTGCTTTTGCGGTAGCGATCAATATCGAGCCGGAAATACTGATCGTAGACGAAGCGCTTTCCGTAGGGGATGTTTTTTTTCAGGCAAAGTGTTACCATAAATTTGAAGAATTTAAAAAAATGGGAAAGACGATCGTTTTCGTCAGCCACGATCTGAGCAGTATCAGCAAATACTGTGACAGAGTCGTTCTGCTCAATCAGGGCGTTAAGCTGGGCGAAGGACGACCGAAGGAAATGATAGATGCTTATAAACAGGTGTTGGTCGGGCAGTATACAGTAGAGGAATCCGGCGAAGAACGACTGCTGGATGACGAGCAGCTTCGTGCCTTGGCGGCCGGAGGAAAGAAGGGCATGGCAGCCGGCGCGGGAAACGTAAACCCGGACTTGCTGGAATACGGTTCTAAAAAAGCCGTGATTACGGAGTATTTCATAACGGATGAAAAGGGGACAAAGACTTCGGCGATTCTCAAAGGGAGCAGTTTTCGGATTCATATGAAGGTGAACATGATGGAGGATATCATGGCGCCTGTTTTTGCATTTACGATCAAAAATATCAAGGGAACGGAGATTACGGGAACCAATACGATGTTTGAGAAGGCTTTTCTGGAGTCTGTAAAGGCGGGGGATGAAAAGGAAATTGTATTCACACAGGAGATGAATCTGCAAGGGGGAGAATATCTGCTCTCGCTTGGCGTGACAGGCTATGAAGGAGATGATTTTACAGTTTATCATCGTTTATACGATGTTTTGAACCTGACGGTCATTTCGGATAAAAATACGGTCGGATTTTATGATATGAATTCGCGGATTCAGATTTTATAGTGTGTGTATGGAGGAATTATGAAGGAAAAGATAGAAGAAATCGGAAAAGTCCGGCTTGATTTGAAACATTATCCGGGTGAAGACTATTATTGTGATGGAGAGATTGAGGACGAACTGCTCGATATTACGAAAAATTATGCTGAAGTTGAGTATCCCCGTATCATTGAAGAACGGAAAAGCTGGCCGGTTCTCTATCATTTATCGGCATTGCGGGAGAACATCGTGGAATGGCTTCCGATCGATAAAGATATGAAGGTGCTGGAGGTAGGCTCCGGCTGCGGCGCCATTACAGGAGCGCTTGCGCGGAAAGCCGGGGAAGTGACCTGTGTGGACCTATCCAGAAAAAGGAGTCTGATCAATGCGTACCGGCATATGGATTGTGAGAATGTCACGATTCATGTCGGTAATTTTCAGGATATTGAGCCGGACCTGCCGTGTGATTATGACTATATCTGTCTGATCGGCGTCTTTGAGTACGGACAGGCTTATATCGATTCGGAGACTCCTTACGAAGATTTCCTGCGTATTATCGGAAAACACAGGAAAAATAACGGCCGTATTGTTATTGCAATCGAGAATAAACTGGGATTAAAATATTGGGCAGGCTGTAAAGAAGACCATTTAGGAACATGGTTCAGCAGTCTGGAAGACTATCCGGAGGGTGGCGTTGTCAGAACTTTTACAAGGGACGGCCTTGTAAAGGTGGCGGAGAAATGCGGCTTTTCGGATGTATCTGTTTATTACCCTTATCCGGACTATAAATTCATGACGAGTCTTTATTCGGACAGCCGTCTGCCAAAGCCTGGGGAGCTTTCTTCCAATCTGCGGAATTTTGACAGGGAAAGACTGCAGTTGTTCGATGAAAAGCTCGTGTTCGATACCCTGATCAAAGAGGGACAGTTTCCTCTTTTTTCAAATTCCTATCTGATGATCTTGGGCGAGACGCCAAGGATAAAGTATGCGAAATATTCCAATGACAGAGCTGACGCATTTAAAATGAAAACGCTTCTTACAGAATGGCCGACTGAGGGCGGGACGGTCAGACAAATAGAAAAACACCCGTTGTCAAATGATGCCAGAGAGCATATCCGGCAGATTTGTCATGCGTACGAACAACTTTCGGAGCGTTTTTCGGGCGGAAAACTGCAAGTGAATAGATGTAAATTAAAAGAGGATTCAATTTCTGCACATAACGACACGAGCGTCATTTTTGAGTATCTGGAAGGAATAACATTGGAAGAACTTCTGGACGAGTGCCTCGAACGGGATGATATGGATAAATTTCAGCTGTTATTTGACGAATATCTGGAAAGGATTTCCTATCGTGAAGAGGCGGCAATCACTGATTATGACTTGATTTTTTCCAATATTTTAATAGTGGGGGATGGACAGTGGCATATCATTGACTATGAATGGACTTTTGAAAAGGCTGTCGAAACGAAAGAAATCGCTTTCAGAGCAATCTATTGTTATTTATTGGAGAATGAAAAACGAAATAAATTAAATCTTGATTATATTTTAGAGAAACTTGGCGTGACAGAAGTCGAGGCAGAAAGCTTTAGACGGCAGGAGATGAAGTTCCAGAAGTATGTGACCGGAAAAAGAATGTCAATGGAAGAAATAAGGGATGTTATTAATCAGCCCATTTATGCCTTGTCGGAGCTTCCAAGGCTTTCTCCCGCCGAGAAGCAGAAGGAGAAAGTGCAGATTTATGAAGATAAGGGAGAAGGCTTTTCTGAAGAGCAGTCTTTCTTTCTGGAAGAATCGTCCGATGTGGAGTACACAGGGACAGAACGGAAATTCCGGCTCGTGTTCGAGGGAGAGCGAAAGGCGCTCCGCATCGATCCATGCAGCGATTTCTGCATTGTTTACCTGGAGGAGATACGCTGGAACGATAAACCGGTGCCGTTGAAGGGCAGGAGTATATTGACGAATGGAATCAGGATAGGCGAGAATGTTTATGCTTTTTCCACACAGGACCCGAATATTACCTTGCAGTTGGCGGAAGGGGAGCAGAAACAGGAGAATGTACTGCAGGTCACTATGCAGGTCACGAAAGCGCCTGAGAAGACAGTAGCGCATATGCAGAAGAGAGGATTGTTTTGATATATGGGGGAAAAATATGACTGGGAGGCCTATTACCGAAAGGCTTTTGAGAAGGAAAAAAAGAAAAATACTGTTCTTGCGGGGAAAATAGCGGATGCGGAAGCGAAAGAGGCGGATTTGGCCTTTAAGCTCGAACGGATTCAGAATAATGTGTTCTGGAAGGCATCTGCACCTGCGCGGAAGTGTTATCATGCGCTGAAGAGCGGGCGGGCGGCTTTGCTTCGCCCAGAGGGGCATTCCCATGCCGGTTCGGGCGGGACGGCCGCCGGTGGTGAAGCAGGATTTATGGAAATCGTCCGTGCCTATGAGCAGGAAGTGTTCCGGCAGAAGCATCCATATCTGCAATGGATTGCGAAAACGGAAGGAAATGCGCCAAAAGACGGCACACAGTTTATCCGTGGCTGTCGATTGATAGAGCCGGAGGGTATGGATCTGTGTATTGTTGTGAGCGGCTGTGGAATGCTGGCGGCAGGAGCGGTAGAGAAGACCGCGGCCTGGTTCGGTGAACGGGAGAATTGCCTGTTCGCTTATACGGATGAAGATTATTACTGGCAGAATCTGTCGAACCGGATGCACCCCTGGTATAAGCCGTGCTGGTCGCCGGATACGATGCTCTCCTTCTGTTATATGGGCCATATGATCATCATCAGAAAAACGCTGTGCCGGGAGCTTCTGGAAGAGATGCGCGGCGGGCTGGATTCTTATGCGGATTTCTATGATCTGTGTCTTCGCCTGGAAGAATGGGCATGTGCAAGGCAGTATAGTATTTCCCATATAGAGGAGATGCTCTTTCATAACTGCTATGAGCCGGATGAGGCGGGGCAGAGAAGGATTACAGAAGCGCAGGAACAGGGAAGGGACGTATTGGAAACAGTCGAAAATCTGCTGAAATCGGAATTGGAGCGGGGAAGGGATATGGAAGGCTGCGGTGCATCCTTTCATGTTGTCCGGAAAGCGGCATTACAAAGAAGAGGTATCAGGGCGGAGCTGGAAGCCGGCGCGGAGCCGGATATTTACCATGTGGTCTATGATGTTCCCAAAAGGGGACGCTCACTGGCGTTCGGGAAGAATGGGATGGTATCGGTGGTCATTCCCTCAAAAGACCACCCTGAGGCGTTGGAAAAATGTCTTTCTTCGTTCCGTGAAAGAACAGAGTATGATAACTATGAATGGATTGTTGTTGATAACGGAAGCACACCGGAAAATAAAAGCTGCATGGAGGCATTGCAGGAGAAATACGGATTTCTCTATTTATATGAGCCGATGGAATTTAATTTTTCTGCGATGTGTAATCTCGGAGCATCCAGGGCGCAGGGGGAGTATCTGTTGTTCTTAAATGATGATATTGAGATCATTCAGAAAGACTGGCTGCGCATTATGGCAGGACAGGCAGGACAGCCTTATACGGGAGCCGTCGGGGCGAAGCTTTGGTATGCGGGGGGCGATGCCATTCAACATGCCGGTATTACCAATCTGGCAATCGGACCTTCGCATAAACTGATCACATTCCCTGATGACAGGTGTTATTATTATGGGCGTAATCAGGTAACTTATGATGTCATCGGCGTGACTGCGGCATGTTTGCTGATTGAGCGGCGGAAGTATCATGAGGTGGGCGGCTTTGATGAATCTATGAAGGTTGCCTATAATGATGTGGATTTTTGTTTCAAACTGGTTGAAGCTGGATACTGTAATGTGCTTCGTAACGATGCCGTTCTGTATCACGATGAGTCTCTGAGCAGGGGACTGGATGAAGAGGATGACGGGAAGTGGGAAAGGCTGCTGCATGAAAAGGAAAACCTGTATGCCAGACATCCGGGGATGCAGGAATGGGATGGTTTCTATCATAAGAGCCTGATTGACAATGCTTCACGTTACGCGTGTAATTTTAAATTTGAGTATGAAGACAACTTAAAAACGACAAATCTGATTTCTGCAGATGCAGGAAATCTTGCAAAGGCCAGGGGCGGAGTGCTTCAGCTGACCATCGACCGGGCCGAAGAACAACGTAAGATTCATTTGGATGAGCCGGATATCATGTTTCTGATGGGATGGAGTTACATCCCCGGAGAGGATAATGCAAAATATACGAAAAACCTTGTATTTCAGCGGGAAGACGGAAGTTTTTTCCGGGCAGCGCCCAACCCCTGGTACAGAGAGGATGTGGAGGCTGTTTTGTCTGGACAAGTCAACATTTCCCTGTCCGGTTTTACATTACGCATAAAGAAGGAAAACTTGCAATCCGGGGTCTGGCGCATTGGAATGCTGGCAATGGATGAAAATACCGGCCAACAGTTTTTGACATGGTCCGACAAAAAAATGACCGTATAACAGGCACAAAACAGGGGGAATTGAATTGCGGATGTTACGAAAAACGGGGCGTCAATTATTAAATTGGTTTTAAATAATTTCGGGGCACAATAAATTAAACCTGCATTTAATTATACAAAATGTGTCGAAAAAATAAAATAACGGACAGTATAAGAAGAAACCTGTCAAGCGTGTAAAATGACAGCATGGAGGAAAGAACTCTATATGGAAGAAAAACAAAGAGAAGAAAATCTCATGGATAGTGATTCGAAAGAAAGCATGCGTTATTACAAGGAGGCATATGAGCGTGAGCGTCAGAAAAGCCGTGTGCTGGCAGCCAAACTGGCGGATGCGCAAGGGCGTGCGGCGGATTTGGAGCAGAAGCTTGGCCGCATCAAGGGGAGCATCTTCTGGCGCCTGTCGAAACCTCTCCGTTCAGCAGTCCATTGGGTACAGAGGACAAAGGAGCGTCTTGGCTATTACGGAAGCGTGAAGGGTGTTCTGCGGAAACTGGATGCCAAACGTATCGAGAAAAAGGCGCGGGCATCCCACGGCACGGCAAGCTTTCCGGGGCCGGAAGAAGCAAAGCGGCAGCGTGAGACGGTTTTTCCGAAGAAGATCAAGATAAGCATTCTGGTGCCGCTCTATAATACGCCGAAAAAATTCCTGACCGATGCGATTGATTCCGTACTCGCGCAGACCTATGAGAACTGGGAACTCTGCCTGACGGACGATTCTGATGCGGAACACGCTTATGTGGAACAGATGTGCAGGGAGTATGCGGCGAAGGACGACCGTATTCGCTACAAGCGGCACGAAAGAAGCGGAGGCATCGCCGGAAACACGAATTTCTGCCTCTCGCTGGCGACCGGAGAATATATCGGGCTTTTTGACCATGACGATGTGCTGCATCCCTCGGTATTATATGAATATATGAAGGCAATCTGTGAGCAGGATGCGGATTATATTTACTGTGATGAAGCGACTTTTCACGGGAACAGCATCGACCATATGATCACGCTGCATTTTAAGCCGGATTTTGCAATTGATAACCTGCGCGCCAACAATTATATCTGCCATTTCAGCGTATTCGACAGGAAACTGTTAGAGGGGACGGAACTTTTCAGACCGCAGTTCAACGGCAGTCAGGACCATGACATGATCCTGCGTCTGACGGCGCAGGCAAAGCATATCGTGCACATTCCGAAGCTTCTATATTATTGGCGTTCCCATAAGGGAAGCGTGGCCGCAGACTTAAATGCCAAGGCATATTGTATTGCGGCAGGAAAAGGAGCGGTTGCCGACCACTTGCAGAGCCTCGGTTATGAAAATTTCGAAATCACTTCGACGAAGGCTTTTGACACCATCTACCGGATCCGGTATGAGGTTCAGGGGAATCCGCTCATCTCCATTGTGATTCCCAATAAAGACCACTATGAGGATTTAAAACGCTGCATTACTTCTATTATAGAAAAAAGCAGTTACGATAACTATGAGATCATCGTTGTGGAGAACAACAGCACGGATGATGAGATTTTCCGCTACTATGAAGAACTGCGAAAAAATTCGCAGGTTCGCATCGTGACTTATGAAGGAGACTTTAATTATTCCCGCATCAATAATTTCGGTGTGTCGAAAGCAAGAGGGGAATATCTGTTGTTATTAAATAATGATACGGAAGTCATTACGCTTGACTGGATGGAAGAGCTCCTGATGTATGCGCAGAGAGAGGATGTCGGGGCAGTCGGCGCCAAGCTGTATTATCCCGATAAGACGATTCAGCATGCGGGTGTTGTCATCGGACTTGGTGCGCACCGGACGGCAGGACACACGCATTACCGGGTGAGCAGCAATAATCTCGGCTATATGGGAAGGCTGTGTTATGTACAGAATATGACAGCGGTGACAGGCGCCTGCCTGATGATAAAAAAGAAGATTTATGATGAACTTGGCGGCCTGGATGAATCTTTTGCAGTGTCTTTGAACGATGTGGATTTCTGTCTGCGGATCAGGGAAGCGGGGTATCTGAATGTATTTACCCCGTTTGCGGAACTGTATCATTACGAGTCCGCATCCAGAGGTTCGGATGCCGAAGGAGAGAGGGCAGAACGTTACAATGAAGAGTCGGAACGTTTTCGCGAAAAATGGCGTAAAATACTGGAATCCGGCGACCCGTACTATAATCCGAACTTTTCGCTGGACAGAAGCGACTTTGCTTTGAAAATTCAGGTATAGTATGATATACTAGGATGAAAAGAAGTTCGAATGCTCACCCCAGAGGGGGTTTCGTAAAGAACTTCCATGATTCGCGTGGCAAATCTTTTGCACCCGGAGAAATGCCTGAAACGCGGCATTTTCCATACGAAATCATGAAGGCTGGGGTGGAAAATTAAGAAAGATATGGAGGTAAAAAGGAATGGGTTACAAAGAGCAATATGAGTTCTGGCTGGAAGATTCTTATTTCGACGCACAGACGAAGAAGGAACTTGAAGCGATCAAAGATGACGAGAAAGAAATCGAAGACCGTTTTTACAAAGAACTGGCATTTGGTACAGGCGGACTGAGAGGGGTCATCGGCGCGGGTACGAACCGTATGAACATTTATACCGTTCGTAAGGCAACACAGGGTCTTGCTAACTATATTAAGAAACAGGGCGGAGAAGAAAAGGGTGTGGCAATCGCTTTCGATTCCAGAAGAATGTCTCCGGAGTTCGCAGATGAAGCAGCGCTCTGTCTGGCGGCGAATGGTATCAAGGCTTATGTGTTCGAATCGCTTCGCCCAACACCGGAATTATCTTTCGCGCTTCGTGAACTCGGCTGTATTTCCGGTATCGTGATCACGGCGAGCCACAATCCGCCGGAGTATAACGGTTATAAATGCTACTGGGAAGACGGCGCGCAGGTAACGGCGCCGAAAGATCAGGAGATTATTACAGAAGTCAATAACGTAACGGACTATCACGATGTGAAGACGATGGAGAAAGCGGAAGCCGTAAAAGCCGGTCTTTATCAGGTGATCGGCCGGGAAATTGACGATAAATATATGGCAGAACTGAAGAAGCAGATCATTCATCCCGAAATCATTGCGGAAGTTGCGGATGATATGAAGATTGTATATTCTCCTTTTAACGGAACAGGAAATCTGCCTGTCAGAAGAATTTTGGATGAGATTGGTTTCAAGAATGTCTATGTTGTACCGGAGCAGGAAATGCCGGATCCGAATTTTACGACGCTTGCTTACCCGAATCCGGAAGACCCGAAGGCATTTACACTGGCGCTTGAACTGGCCAAAGAAAAGAATGCGGACATCGTACTGGCTACCGACCCGGATGCGGACAGACTCGGCATTTATGCGTTGGATACGAAGAGCGGGGAATATGTTCCATTTACCGGAAATATGTCCGGTATGCTGATCGCAGAATATATTTTGAGGGAAAGAACGGCAACCGGAAAGATGCCTGAGAATCCGGCGCTTGTTACCACGATCGTTACGACCAATATGACCAAAGCGATCACGGAAGATTATAACGTAAAATGTATCGAAGTTCTGACAGGATTTAAATACATAGGCGAGCAGATCAAGCTGTTCGAACAGACAGGCTCCAATCATTATGTATTTGGTCTGGAAGAAAGTTATGGCTGTCTTGCCGGTACACATGCGAGAGATAAGGATGCGATCGTTGCAGTTATGTGCCTGTGTGAAATGGCAGCATGGTGCAAGAAGAACGGTAAGACCGTATGGGATCAGATGATCACGCTGTATGAAAAATACGGTTATTTCAAGGAAAGCCAGTATTCTATCACCATGAAAGGCATTGATGGCGCAAAAGAAATTGAAGAACTCATGAATAAATTAAGAAGCAATCCGCCGAAGAACTTCGGTGAGTTGAAAGTAAAAGAGTTCAGAGACTATACGACAGGCAAGACGTTGAATCTGGAAACCGGTGCAGAAGGCGAGACAGGACTGCCGAAGTCGAACGTGCTCTATTTCGACCTGACGAATGATTCCTGGTGCTGTGCACGTCCGTCCGGGACGGAACCAAAGATTAAATTCTATATGGGTGTCAAAGGAACCAGTCTGGATGATGCACAGGCGAAATTGGAAAAACTGACAGAAGACTTAAAAGCATATTTGTAAGATAATGGGAAAGATAGAATCGTCCTGGGATTTCAGGGCGATTCTATACTATCGGGGAAAAATGGGCAATCGTATTTTAAAAATCGGCAATATAAAAAAAACAATTCATTATCTGCAGAAGAACGGGGTCAGGCACACTTTCTATGCGGCAAAAGAGCGCATTGAAGAGGAGAAGAAGGCGGAATATGTTTATCAGGAACCGGATGAGGCGGTTCTTGCGCTCCAAAGGACGGAGTGGGAGCGTTTTCCATACCATTTCAGTATTGTTGTACCGGCTTACGAGACGAAGGAAGCCTACCTGAGGGAAATGATCGATTCCGTCAGGCGGCAGAGTTATGGAAGGTGGGAACTGGTCATCGCGGATGCCAGCAAGAGCAGCCGGGTAGAAGAAATTGCGGCACAATACCGGGAAAAAGAGCAGGAAAGCCGGCTTCGTTATATCCGTCTGCCGGAAAACGGCGGGATTTCGGAAAATACCAATGCCGGCATCGAGGCGGCGGCAGGCGATTATATCGGGCTGCTGGATCACGATGATTTTCTTGCGCCGGATGCGCTCTACGAAATGGCGCTGACCCTTCATCGTGCGGAACAAAAAAACGAAACACCTGTTTTGCTGTACTCCGATGAAGATAAATATGAAGATAACACGGGTTACAGAACTCCTAACAGGAAGAAAAAATTCAATCTGGACTTAATTTTATCCAATAATTATGTCTGCCATTTCATGGTGATGCGTGCCGATGTGATGAAAACCTTGAAACTGCGGAAGGAATATGACGGAGCACAGGATTATGACCTGGTGCTCAGAGCGGTCAGTAGTCTGCTGGTTTCCGTAAAAGGAGCGGATCTTGAACGGCATATCCATCATATTCCCAGAGTATTATATCACTGGCGCTGTCACGAACAGTCTACGGCGGATAATACGGCGAGTAAGCTGTATGCCTATGAGGCGGGGAAAGCCGCGCTGGAAGATTTTTGCCGGAAGCAGGGCTGGAATGTACAGGTATCCCATTCACTGCACCTTGGCTTTTACCAGATTCGATATGTACCGGATATTTTGACGGTGCGGCGTGATGTCGGTATCATTGGCGGCCGGATTCTGGACGGATATCATAGAATCGCATCGGGAATTTATGATGAAGGCGGAAAACGGCTCTATCAGGGACTGCACAAAGAATACAGCGGCGGCAGCACACATCTTGCCGTTCTCATGCAGGACTGTGCGGCAGTGGATATCCGCTGTATGCGGCTTAACAGTGAACTTCGTCCTGTATTCGAAGAAATAACAGGTGTATTATACAGGGAAACGGGAAAGCAGGGACTGGCGGATGTGAGCGGTATTGCCTGTGACGAAGAGGGCTATCGGAAACTGAGCATGGAGCTTGGCAGGGCAGCACGGGAGAGGGGATTTCTGGTCGTCTGGACACCGCAGCTGACACTGAAAATGAAAAAAAATAATAAGAAAAAATAAATGGAGATTTAATAAAAGTATGAAATCGACAATTGTCATACCAAGCTACAATGGCATTCATTACCTGGAGAACTGCCTGAAATCTTTGAAGAAGGAGAATGCTCATATCGTTGTGATCGATAACGGCTCTACGGACGGTACTTTTGATGTAATAAGTGAGAAATTTCCGGAAGTAGAAGTTATTTCCTTTTCAGTCAATACGGGGTTCTGCAGAGCGGTGAACGCAGGCATTGTAGCGGCGGAAACGAAATATGTTATTTTTCTGAATAACGATACGGTGGTGGAACCCGGCTTTGTGGAAGAACTGGAACGGGTCATGGAACAGGATAGAAGAATTTTTTCAGCGTCCGCAAAAGTAATCTCCATGCAGGAGAAGCATGTGATCGATGATGCCGGAGATTTATACTGCGCGCTCGGATGGGCTTTTGCAATCGGAAAAGGCAGGCCGGAGAAGGACTATCAGGAGAGTTATCCGATCTTTGCCTCCTGTGGCGCGGCTTCCATTTACCGCAGACATGTTTTTGAGCAGATCGGAATGCTGGACGAGAATCATTTTGCCTATTTGGAAGATATCGATCTGGGATACCGGGCGCTGATTTATGGCTATCGCAATGTATTTGCACCGAGAGCACGCGTATATCATGCGGGAAGCGCCTCTTCCGGTTCGCGCTATAATGCGTTCAAAACAGACCTTTCCTCCATTAACAGCGTGTATCTGATTTATAAGAATATGCCGGTATTACAGGTGTTATTAAATCTCCCGTTTCTGTTGTTCGGTTTTGGGATCAAGACGCTCTTTTTCCTGCATAAGGGACTTGGGAAGACTTACCTGTGCGGTCTGGTGAAAGGACTGCGTTTTTGTACGAGGCCTGAAGCTGCGCGCCGCAGAGTGCCTTATAAGAATTGTCACTTTCTGGCTTATTGCCGCATTCAGGGGATGCTGTGGTGGAATATGATAAGGCGGTTCCGCGGATAAGAGCTGTGGTTTTGGCACCGTTCCCGCGGAGCAGCGGGCAGTTGCATTTCTGTTCTGCTCCCGCAGAACAGTATGCAGTTGCAATTATTTCCCGAATATTGTACTATAAAACACAGGAAGTCAGGGAAAAATAGAAAAGATAAAACCCAAATTCGCGGAATGGGCGGACATGGGAGGTCCATATGATAAAAGACAACCAGAAGTATTTCAACAGGCTGCATGTGCTGATCGATGCGCTTGTTATCATTCTTTCTTATGCGCTGGCCTGGTATTTGAAATTTGTTGGTCCCTTTTCGGATAATGACCCGCAGATAGGCGTACTGCAATGGCAGATATATTTTGAACTGCTTTATTTTATTGTGCCCGGCTATCTGATTCTGTATTATTATTTCAATATGTATACGCCCAAGCGGGCAACAGTCCATAAATATGAAATTTTTAATATTATTCAGGCGAATACGGTCGGTATTATTATCCTGATGGCGGGCTGGTATGCCATTAAGCAGATTCACTTCTCCCGTGTTATGATGGGAATGTTCTATGTGATCAACATTATTCTCGCAACGATAAGCCGTTCCCTTATCCGTTCCCTGCTCCAGTATTTTCGTGAAAAAGGCTATAATCTGAAGTATATTCTGCTTGTCGGTTATTCCCGTGCGACGGAAGAATACATCAACAGGATCAATGCCAACCCTCAGTGGGGCTATGTTATCCGCGGCATTCTGGATGATTCTGTTCCGAGAGGGACGCTGTATAAGGGAGTCAAGGTCGTAGGAACGATTGATAATCTTCTTTATATCCTGCCGGAGAATAAACTGGATGAAATTGCGATCACTCTGTCGTTGAATGATTATGACCGGCTGGAATATATTGTTGATTTATGCGAAAAATCAGGCGTACACACGAAGTTCATTCCCGATTATAACAGCCTTTTTCCGAGCAGGCCGTATACGGAAGACCTGATGGGACTGGCAGTTGTCAACATCCGCTATGTGCCGCTCAGTAATACGCTGAACTGGGTGATGAAACGGATCATTGATATTATTGTTGCTCTGTTTGGTGCGGTAGTCTTTTCTCCGATCATGCTCGCTTCTGTCATTGCGATCAAATGCAGCAGCAAGGGACCGGTCATTTTCAAGCAGGAGCGCATCGGTCTTCACAATAAGCCATTTTTGATGTATAAGTTCCGAACAATGGAAGTGCAGAAACCGGGGGTGGAGAAGAAAGGCTGGACGGTGAAAGACGATCCCCGTGTTACCAAAGTGGGAAAGCTGCTCAGAAGGACGAGCATGGACGAGCTTCCGCAGCTTTTCAATATTCTGAAAGGGGATATGAGCGTTGTGGGACCGAGGCCTGAAAGGCCGCAGTTCGTGGAAAAATTTAAAGAAGAAATTCCGCGGTATATGGTGAAGCATCAGGTCAGGCCGGGACTTACCGGCTGGGCGCAGATCAATGGCTATCGCGGTGATACCTCGATTAAGCGCAGGGTCGAATATGACATTTTTTATATTGAAAACTGGACGCTTTCCTTTGATATCAAAATCATACTTTTGACAATATTTAAAGGTTTTATAAATAAAAATGCCTATTAAAGTCATACTACTAGGAGATTGTAATTCTTAAAGATTTCTAAATAATTCCTTAATATGGAACAAGATTCTTGCAATTATTACAAGATGTAGTATAATCTTCTAAGAAAGTTGTGTTATTTTGTGATAGGAGTCTGTCATTTTTGTGATACGGATTTTTAGTACAAAAAAAGGGAATTGAGGGAGTATATGATATGGCAAAGAAAAGCAGCAGAGATATTTATGACGAAGAAAGAAGACCTGTGAAAAAATCTTCCGGTTCTTCTCACAGGTCATCGAGCAGCAGATATGATGACGAAGAGCGGTATTCCGCACCTAAAAAGAAGAAGTCGTCCGCGAAGAAAAAGAAAGAGCAGGCCAAAAAGAAACGGAGAAGGATTGTTCTTTTCATCGTGGAGATATTTGCGCTGGTGCTCCTTGTAGGCGCACTCTGGGTCGTTCAGCAGGGGTCAAAATCCGGTAAGATGGAATTGAATGAGGAGAAGATTATTGTCAATGAGGTCGTAAAAGAGAAAGAAGAAACGACTATGAAAGGGTATCGGAATATTGCGTTGTTCGGCGTAGATTCCACGACAGGTTCTTTGGCGAAGGGTACCCGAAGCGACACGATCATGATCGCTTCCATCAATCAGGATACCGGAGAGTGTAAACTGGTCTCCGTATACCGCGATACTTATTTGAATTTGAGTAATGATACCTATAATAAATGTAACTCGGCTTATGCAAAGGGCGGGCCGGAAATGGCGATCAGTATGCTGAACCTGAATCTGGATCTGAATATCACTGATTTTGTAACGGTAGGTTTTGCAGGACTGACGGATACGATCGATGCACTCGGCGGTGTCTACATTGATGTAAAAGACAATGAGATCAGCCATTTGAATAATTATCAGTTATGTATTGCAGATGACTTAAAGCGTTCTTATACGCCGGTCACATCTTCCGGAAGGCAGCTTCTGGATGGTCTGCAGGCTACCGGATACTGCCGTGTCCGTTATATCGCCGGCGGCGATTTTACGCGTGCGGAACATCAGAGAAACGTCCTGAGCGCGGTAGCGGATCAGGCGAAGCAGGCATCTCCGGCAGCGCTTGCAGAGGTCGCGACTAATGTATTCAGTGAAGTTTATACTTCGCTTGACCTGACGGAAATTATTGAACTTCTGGCAGATGTGGGTAATTATACGATTACGGAAACAGCAGGATTCCCGCGGGAAGAGAACAGAACGACCGGGAAACTCGGTACAAAAGGTGACTGTGTCATTCCGGTAAATCTGGAAGAAAATGTAAAATGGCTGCACCAGTTCCTGTTCAATGATTATGAATATACGCCGTCCGATATGGTTCAGGAATGCAGCAGACAAATTGAAGCTGATACAGGCAAAACTGTAAATTAACAAAAAGCAAAGGGGCCGATTTCAGGCCCTTTCATGCTATATGGGGGAAGATATTTGTGGAGAAAGTGGATGTTATCATCCCGACTTATAAGCCGGATCAGAAGTTTCTGGATTTAATGGAAAAACTGGCGCATCAGACGGTTCCGATTCAGAAGATTATTATCATGAATACGGAGCAGAAGTATTTTGACCGTTTGACCTACGGTACTTCTTTTTCAAAGAAGTATAAGAATGTAGTGGTAAAGCATTTGTCCAAACGGGAATTTGACCATGGGCGTACGAGGAACAGCGGCGTTCGATGTTCGGATGCCCCAGTCTTTGTCATGATGACGCAGGATGCCGTCCCGGCGGATGAATTTCTGATTGAAGAACTGTTACGCGGTCTGCAGCAGGAAAATGTGGCTGCGGCCTATGGAAGGCAGCTTGCGGAAGACGGCTGTTCGGAAACGGAGAAGTTCACGCGGCAGTTCAACTATCCGGAGGAAGAAGCTGTTAAAACGAAAGAAGATATTGAACGGCTCGGCATTAAGACTTTTTTCTGTTCCAATGTGTGTGCAGCTTATAAAAGGGAGTTGTTTGACGCATTGGGAGGATTTATCAGACATACTATATTTAATGAAGATATGATTTATGCGGCGGGCGCCATTCAGGCAGGATATGGCATTGCCTATCAGCCGGGCGCGAAAGTATATCATTCCCATGATTATACCTGCAGTGAACAGTTCCACAGGAATTTCGATCTGGGTGTTTCGCAGGCGGACCATCCGGAAATTTTTGCGGCTGTCTCTTCCGAGTCGGAAGGTATCAGGCTTGTGAAACTGACGCTCGCGCATTTGAAAGAACAGAAATTGTGGCTGCAGATTCCAGGATTTATCATAAAAAGCGGTTGTAAGTATATGGGATATCTCCTCGGTAAGAATTATAAAAAAATGCCCAGAAAGTTCGTCGTGAAGTGTTCGTCGAAATCGAATAGGGAATACTGGAATAAGGGATAGGGAATAGGGAATAAAGCTTTTCTAAGGCGTCGGAGGACGCCGCCTAAGAAAAGCTATGTTATTCCCGAAAGAATGGCGGGGCCATTCTTCCAGTGGATAAAACCAGAAGCATTATGATATGGTGAAGATAAATGGTGAATATAAATGGAGGATTGTATATGTGTGGAATTGTAGGGTATATTGGAACGAAGCAGGCTGCGCCGATTATTCTGGACGGTTTGTCAAGGTTGGAATACAGGGGATATGATTCTGCCGGGATGGCAGTTTTTGACGGAAAGAAGATTGATATCCAGAAGTCAGCGGGACGTCTGAAAATCTTAGAGAATTTGACACGCGGCGGTGAGAGTATGCCGGGTGTATGCGGTATTGGACATACGAGATGGGCGACCCACGGCGCACCCAGCGATGCCAATGCGCATCCTCATTTTAATAAGGCGGAGACAATCGCGGTCGTACATAACGGTATTATCGAGAATTATCTGCAGCTTCGCAAAAAACTGACCGGGAAAGGTTATCAATTTGTTTCCGAGACGGATACGGAAGTCCTGGCGCATCTGCTGGATTACTATTACAGAGGAAATCCGTTGGAGACGGTAACGAAGGTACTCCACCGTGTGGAAGGTTCTTACGCGCTCGGTATTATGTTTGCAGACTGTCCGGATCAGATTTTTGCAGCAAGAAAAGACAGTCCGTTGATTGTTGGAGAAAATGAAGACGGGTGCTTTATCGCTTCCGATGTGCCGGCGATTCTGAAATATACGAGAAAAGTATATTATGTGGATAATCATGAAGTGGTCAGACTCCGCGCCGACCATATGCACTTTTATACGGTGGATGAGGAAGAAATCGAGAAAGAGGCTGTTACGATTGACTGGGATGCCAACGCAGCGGAAAAGGCCGGTTATGAGCATTTCATGTTAAAGGAGATGTATGAACAGCCCAAAACGATTTCCGATACATTGACTCCTAGAGTCAAAGGAAAAGATGTTGTGATTGAAGAACTGAATATGACGGATGATGAACTGCGGGAAATCAAAAAGCTTCATATTGTGGCCTGCGGTTCCGCTTATCATGCAGGCATGACAGGGAAATATGTACTGGAAGGCCTGGCAAGGATTCCGGTAGAGGTAGACCTCGCTTCT
The DNA here is from genome assembly GCA_947178125.1 of uncultured Lachnospiraceae bacterium. Taxonomy (GTDB): domain Bacteria; phylum Bacillota; class Clostridia; order Lachnospirales; family Lachnospiraceae; genus UBA3282. The sequence continues at coordinate 24,283 of CAMWXB010000031.1, forward strand.
GAGTTTCGTTACCGTGACCCGATTCTGGAAGAGGGGGCTATGGTCATTGTTATCAGCCAGTCCGGTGAGACTGCCGATACGCTGGCGGCGCTCAGGGAAGCAAAGTCAAGGGGGTTCCGGGTACTTGGCATTGTCAATGTTGTAGGCAGTTCTATCGCCAGAGAAGCGGACAATGTCATGTATACATGGGCCGGACCGGAAATTGCGGTAGCCACGACAAAAGCATACAGTGCACAGTTGATCGCATTGTATCTGTTGGCGATGAAGCTCGGAAAGGCGCGGGGGAAAATATCCGATAAACTGTTTGCATCTCTATTGACCGACTTACGCCGTCTGCCGGATCAGATCGAACTTTTATTGAATAATAAACTGCGGATTCAGAAATTTGCCAATCGCTATATCGGCGCCAAAGATATCTTTTTCATCGGACGCGGAATCGATTATGCGATTTCATTAGAAGGGTCCCTGAAATTGAAAGAGATTTCCTATATTCATTCCGAGGCCTATGCGGCCGGAGAACTGAAACACGGAACGATTTCCCTGATCGAGGAAGGAACTCTGGTGGCGGCAGTCTCTACGCAGCCCGATTTATATGCCAAAACGATCAGTAACATGGTGGAAGTCAAGGCGAGAGGCGCATTTGTGCTGGCGGTCACATGTGAGGGAAATAAGGAAATCGAAAAAGCAGCTGACTATGTGATCTACATTCCGGAGACCAATCCATATTTTGCCAATTCTCTTGCAATCATTCCCTTGCAGTTGTTTGGCTACTATGTGGCGGTCGGAAAAGGCTGTGATGTAGATAAACCGCGTAATCTGGCAAAATCGGTCACTGTAGAATAATATTAAAAACACAAAATTAAAAAAATTTTATCACAATTTGTACACAATTACGGATTATACTGTGTTCATAGTCAAGTAAGAAGTAACGGTTCAGCCACTAAGCGAAGCTCTCCGTTCCGCTTGGCGATTGGAGTGTTACTTTAGCAGGGAAGAAAGGGGTCTTTAAGATGTATGAAAATAATTTTCCAAATGAAAATCATGACAATGGCATGAACATGGAACAGAATACGGATTTGAAGGTCACAGGTGGAATTTTCAGTTCTCAGACTACACAGAGTGCCCAGTCTTCACAGACGGCGCAGTCCGCACAGACTTCACAGGATACTTATAGAAACGGCAGTCGTGAGAACAGTTATTATGGCGGCGGGCAGAGTCATTACGGATACAATACAGCCGGAGCTTACCAGAGTTCGAATGTCGGACAGAATACTGGAAGTTATCAGTATGGAAACTCATATCCCAATGATTATGGAAATACCGGAAACGAGAAGAAAAAGGAGAAAGGCGCAGGAAGCAGTTATCTCAAAAAAGCGCTTATAAGCGTTTCGCTCGGATTGTTCTTCGGGGTCTGTGCCGGTATCGGGATGTACGCGGTAGAGGCTTCGACAGGGATGTTAGATAAGGGTAAAACGGAAGTGGAAGCCGAGGCGGTCATCGATCAGACAATCGGCGAAGAAACAGGTGCGGAAGAAGCCGAAACAGTTACATCTGATTCTGTGGCCGGTTCCTCTCAGGAAACCGATATTAAAATGACGTTGGATGCGGCGCCGCAGATATCAGCCGTGCAGGATGTTTCAGGAGTTGTAACCGCTGTGATGCCATCAGTCGTATCCATCAGTAATACTTATACGGAAACCCTGTCATATTTTGGCCAGTCGATGACGAATGAAGCGGAAGCGAGCGGTTCTGGCATTATTGTTGGCGAAAATGATTCCGAACTTCTGATCGTAACGAATTATCATGTTATCGCTGATGCGGATAAATTAATGATTCAGTTCGTGGAAGGCAGCGAAGCAGAAGCTTCTGTAAAAGGAACGGATGCGGATATGGATTTGGCGGTGATCGCGGTGCCTCTTGAAGATATTCTTACTTCTACATTGAACCAGATCGCAATTGCTACCCTGGGGGATTCGGATTCTCTGAAAGTTGGTGAACCGGCAATCGCAATCGGTAATTCACTTGGTTATGGACAGTCCGTAACAACAGGTGTCATCAGTGCGCTCGACAGGGATATGGAGCTTTCCGATGGCAGTACGGGTACTTTTATTCAGACGGATGCGGCAATCAATCCGGGTAACTCAGGCGGTGCACTTTTGAATATGAAGGGAGAGGTAATCGGCATTAATTCCAATAAAATCGGCGGAAGCGCTATTGAAGGAATGGGATATGCAATTCCGATTTCTGCGGCCAGTCCGATTATTGCAGATTTGATGTTAAGAGAGACAAAGAATAAAGTGGCGGAAGAAGAGAGAGGTTTCCTCGGCATTTCCGGAATCAGTGTTACAAATGAGGTATCATCCACTTATGGCATGCCGGAAGGCGTTTACATTGCACAGGTATATGAGAATACGGCAGCTGAGGCAGCTGGACTGGTAAAAGGCGATATCATTACCGAATTTGATGGTATTAAGATTACTTCTATGGATGAATTGCAAAGGCAGTTGGAATATTATGCCAAGGGCGATACGGTGGAAATTACTGTTATGACCATTGGAAGCGGCGGCTATCGCAGCAAAACAGTGGATATTACGCTTGGAAATAGAGTAGAGTAATAAAGAAATGTAAAGTTGTAAAGTAAAATAGAAATTCCGTAAAGTTTTGAAGTGGTTCAGGACTTTACGGGATTTTTTATGGAAGATTTTCTTTAGAAAAAGTTCACTTGTGGGAAATGGGGATTTATACTATGATAAAAGGGACGATTTATGTTATTCTCGAAAGAATGCCCTGTCGGGCATTTTTTCAGAAGTAAGTTCTTCGGATGAGGAGAGGAAGGGTATGGGTGCAGATATGAGCGATGATGAAAGAATCGATGAAAATAAAAAGGATGAAGGCCCCTGGGATTTCAGGGAGTTGAGCGATGTTGAGGAACAGAAGAAAGAACTGCTGAATCAGAAAAAGGAAAGCGATAGTTCGGAGGATGAGCAGAAAGATGATTATGAGGAAGTCTGCTTCATTTGCAGGAGGCCGGAGAGTAAGGCGGGTAAAATGTTTAAGCTGCCCAATCATATCTGCGTCTGCAATGATTGTATGCACAAGACGATGGATACCGTCAGTCAGTTCGACTATCAGGGGATGCTGAATTATCCGGGAAATCCGAATGGTAATATGAATGATTTCAATAACGGCAAAGGATTCCCGAACATCAGCTTTGTTAATCTGGCGGACCTGCAGGGAGACGGCGGTATTCCGAATAAGCAGAAAATCAAGAAAAAGAAAAAGGCGCAGGAAAACGCTCCGGTCATTGATATTAAAAATATTATGCCGCCGCATCAGATTAAAGCGAAGCTGGATGATTATGTAGTCGGACAGGAGCACGCTAAGAAGGTGATGTCGGTAGCCGTTTATAACCATTATAAAAGAGTCGCTACCGGAACGATGGATGAAATCGAGATAGAGAAATCCAATATGCTGATGATCGGGCCGACGGGATGCGGTAAGACCTATCTTGTCAAAACGCTGGCGCGTCTGCTGGATGTGCCGCTTGCCATTACGGATGCAACATCTCTGACAGAGGCCGGCTATATCGGAGACGATATCGAAAGCGTCGTTTCCAAGCTGCTCGCAGCCGCCGATAATGATGTGGAACGGGCGGAGCAGGGCATTATTTTTATTGACGAAATTGATAAGATCGCCAAGAAAAAGAATACAAATTCCAGAGACGTGAGCGGGGAATCCGTGCAGCAGGGGATGTTGAAACTTTTAGAGGGAGCAGAGGTCGAAGTGCCGGTGGGAGCTAATTCCAAAAACGCAATGGTTCCCCTTGCTACCGTGAATACCAGAAATATCCTTTTTATCTGCGGCGGTGCGTTTCCGGACCTGGATGATATCATTAAGCAGCGTTTGAACAAAAAGACTTCTATTGGCTATAATGCGGAACTGCGTGATAAATATGATAAGGAGAAGAATATTTTAAGCCGGGTTACGGTGGAGGATATTAAGAAGTTCGGCATGATACCGGAATTTATCGGCCGTCTGCCAATCATTTTCACGCTGGAAGGTCTGAGCAAAGAAATGATGGTCAAGATTCTGAGTGAGCCGCGGAATGCCATTTTAAAACAGTACCAGAAACTGCTCGCGCTGGATGAAGTAAAACTGGAATTTGATACCGGAGCGTTAGAAGCGATCGCGGAAAAAGCGATGGAAAAGGATACCGGAGCAAGGGCGCTGCGCGCCATCATAGAAGAGTTTATGCTGGATATTATGTATGAAATTCCGAAAGACGATAATATCGGAAGGATTACGATCACGCGGGAATATGTGGAGGGTACCGGCGGACCGATTATCGATATCAGGAGCGGAAGCCTCGAAAATCCTGACGGACTTCGTGTGGTCAGCGCGGAAGGCGAATAAGCATGGATGCAGGACTGACAGAAAAACAAGAGTCACAAGAGGGGAAACGGCATATCATATAGTAAGCAAAGTACAGTGAAAGTGCTGGTATGATATGAATTGTAAAGAAAGAATCCTGTCAAATGATTACGCGGATATTATTCTGGATTATGCCCCGCCCGAAAGTGCGCTGACAGAACTGGGATATGATCATTGCTTTTCGAATATTGATGATGAATTTGGAGTCGCATTTCTTGCGAGGCGGGAGCTGCCGTCTATTTCCGCAGGAGCATATACTTATACGTCGATTCCGAAGCTGTATGGGCTGATGCAGACTTTTCAGGTGGATAATCTGGTAGAGACTGGCAATCTGCAAATACAGGGGCCGCCGCTTTCCCTGAAAGGAAGAGGGGTCATTATTGGATTTATCGATACCGGAATCCGCTATCAACTGGATGTTTTCAGAAATGAGTCGGGCGGAAGCAGAATTCTTTCTATCTGGGATCAGACAATACAGACCGGCGAACCGCCGGAAGGTTTTTTATATGGAACGGAATATACGCGAGAGGATATTGACCAGGCACTGCAGAGTCAAAATCCTCTCGATGTCGTTCCGACCACCGATGAGAACGGACACGGAACGGCAATGGCATCGACTGCAGCAGGGAGTATTTTGAATCAGGGGCTGACTTTCCGGGGGGCCGCGCCTGAGTCGGAAATTGCTGTGGTGAAATTAAAAGGTGCAAAACAATATCTGCGGGAGTATTATATGATCGCGGATAATGCGGCTGCCTATCAGGAAAACGATATCATGGAGGCAGTAAAATATCTGGAGCGCATGGCAGACGTATTTCAAAGGCCGGTCGTGATCGTACTGGGAATCGGCACCAATATGGGCGATCATATGGGAAGTTCTCCACTGGCTTCTTATCTCGGTAAAATTGCCTTGAAGAAAAGCAGGGCAGTGGTGGTCTGCGGGGGTAACGAGGGAGATAAGGAGCACCATTACAGTGCTGTGATGCCGAAAGAAGTCGAGATGCGCGTGGAAGAAAATACCAAAGGTTTCTGTATGGAATTGTGGGGCAATCGAATTGATATTTACAGCGTGGCGCTGCGGGCGCCCGGAGGAGAGGTGACTCCAGTCATTGATTTTCGCAATGGGACTGGCCGCAGTTATGACTTTCTTTTTGACAGGACGCTGATCTATACAAGGCTCTCGCTGATTGAGCAGCGGTCTGGAAACGAACTGATATTCTTCCAGTTTCAGAATCCGACACCGGGCATCTGGACGATTATCGTGAATCCATCAGGACAGGAGCGTGTCCGCGGTTCCGGCCGTTTTCATATCTGGCTGCCGATTACGGACTTTGTCGATGGCGGTGTCTATTTTTTGGAGCCAGACCCAAATGTTACGCTGACGGAACCATCCAATTCACAAAATGTCATTACAGTATCGACTTATAACGGCATCACCGGAAGCTGGTTTTCGGAATCAGGCAGAGGATTTACGGCGGACAGCCTGATAAAGCCGGATTTTGCGGCACCTGGCGTACAGGTATCGACCATTTTGGGCAGCCGCACTGGGGCAAGTATGGCGGCGGCGCTTACGGCAGGCTGCGTTGCCCAGTTTATGGAGTGGTCTATCGTAGAGGGATACGCACCATATGGCGGAAGCCAGAGTATTAAGAGCCTCCTTATCCGGGGCGCGGTGCGGGAGAGTAATGTTGCTTATCCGGATGAGAGGTGGGGCTATGGCAAACTGAACATCAGCGGAACGTTTGAGGCATTGGCGAGGACGTAAAAGTCGGGTACAGAAGTAATACCAAATATAAAAAACATATCCATTTAGTCTGCGAAAAAGCAGTTGAAGCAGAAGAGGGATGAGTCAATGAATACGATAAGACGGAATATTGTCAGTAATCATGAAATACAAACAAGTGGTCTGAACGCATTGCGGGAAGCGTAAAAAATGAATTCAAAATGAGAGCATCCCCACAGAAATCCAATGTATAGAACATTGAATATTCTGGAGGGGATGTTTTTATGTATGATTTGATTGACCGGCATTCGGAGATTATTACACTGGTAAGACAGAACAGAAAGATTATATATCCCATCTTAAAGGGGAGTAAAATATGTAGAAATTTCAGTAAAAATGACATGATAAAGGAGAATGGTGAGTAGTATAATATAAATATAATAGATGATTCTGTTGATAGCAGGAACCATGCATGAATTTTAATGGGGATGAAACTTGAACTTATGGATAGTGCTTGATTTCCGTTTTAATGGAGGAATACAAGTGCCTTTAAAATTTTGTTATATTTGGTGTAGTTGTTTACAGCCATAAGATGCTTCTTTTTTCGGGTGTTATTGTAACAGGTGGTACATATATATTTTTATAATGCAAATCCAAAGATAGGAATTTGAAGAGTAATCTTTAGTAAATAAGAGTTTATTTGTGGAGGTTCACATAATAGTTAATTGATGGGTTGGTGAAGATTATGTCTGATCAGCAAACAAGTTATTTAGATGATATGGAAGAGGAACTGGATAGAGACAGGTCTAGTGAGAGGAGTAGTGAATTGTTTGATCAATTAGCGGCCATGTTGATTGCAGATGATCAACTGGAGAACAGGGGGGAATTATTAGGACATTTTGCTCCAAATAAAAAGATTATGTTTATTGTGATAAGTATACTTGGATTATTAGCAGCTATTATGTTCGTGTTATGGGTAAAAATAGCGTTTATTTATTTTTTTCTATTTATGTTATCACTTGGTGCAATGATTATATGGGGGATTATTTGTAAGAAAAGATTGGAAATATACATTGATATATATGAAAAAGCTATCGTTGGAAGGGCAGAAAGCAATTACAATAAAAAAATGGAAAATATTTCAAGAGGTATTGCTTATATTGACAGGGCTCTCGCAGCGCGGGGAATTTTATATTTGGTAATGTTTGATGAGAAAGAAATATATAGATTCAAATATTTGGAGAATGCAAATCAGATTTCTTATATGATTAATAGGAGGATAGCCCAAACAAGAGGACTACAAAATAGAGAGGAAGTTTTATGAAAACAAAAGACGAAGATTTGTATCTTAACTATAGTGAATTAAGAGACTATTTTATTAGAACTCAAAATAATTTTCTGGCTTGTTTTTATCAGATAGCAGTTATATATGTAATTGTAAATACGCGCTTTTATTTTTTGAGAAAAAAAGAAATAAAAGAACAATGGGATATTTTAAATGATATGTTAGAATCTTTGATGGGATTTTATGATGAAGCTTTTTTTAAGGGATTTTATTATGAAATAGTGGCTGTATATTTGGAAAATGATGATATACAATGTAAGGAAAATTGCAAAAAGGCAGATGAATACTATAAAAAAAGTAATAGGATGTATCCAGTTGAAGCGATAGGTGTGCATATTACATATCTTCAAGAATATTATCAGGAAAATAAAAAGGGAAAGGAATATGTTTATGCTTTATTAAGAAGTTTTGAGGAGAGGTATGGGAAAAATAGCTTTCAGTTTGCAGAAATGTGGATTCATATACTGGGCGAAGTGATTTGTTTCCAAAACGAAGAAGAATTTTGTGATATATTTTATGAAAATATCGCTTATTTTGATAGATATTTAGTTCAGTATGATTACTACCTTGAGTGTTTCTATGCATTTATATATCAGCTCCTTTCAGGAAAAGACAAAAGGTATGCGGATTTTTTTAAACGTTATGAGGATATGGTTGAAAATTGTAAAAATAGTAGGTTATATTTTTATCATAAGGTTAAAGTAGAATATCTTAAAGCTAAAGACTTGGAGATGCAATCTCAAAATGCAGAGGCGGCAGAAATATTGAGAAACGCTGTATACTCGTATATTCGTTCTGAGAAAAATGTTTTTTTCAGCCCCTTTTATGGATATGTTTATTTAATGGCAGCCGTTCAGTATCATCGCATCTGCGAATATACTGAAATGGCACAGATGGCTGAATTTGGAATAGAACTGTGTATAGAAGCAAAAATAACTGATACGGAATTATATTATTCTCTTTATAATTTCAGAGGACTAAAGTGTTTAGCGGATGATTTATATAAAGAGGCTGGAAAAATATGGGGGACAAGTATAGAGTATATTGAACATCATTTTGGAAGAGAAAATATCAACTATATTAATTATACATATAATTTAGGTCTTGTTGCTTTAAAAGAGGGAAGAATAGCTGATGGAAAGAGATATTTTGAAATTTTGAGTGAGATAAAGGATGAAGAGCTCATTTTGCTATGCAAAAGTCTTTTAAAGTATGGTAGATATGTAATGGAACAGCTTGATGAAGAGACAAATTTGGACGGGAGCGTAAATGTTTTATATAGAGAAACAATTAGAGCCATGGAAGAAAGCAAAGATAAAAAAGGCCAGTTACGTACAAATTTATTGTATTTATTTGGTAAAGTTCAAAAGAATGAAAAGGTAAACGAAAAAATCAGGAAACTTTTAGAGGAACTGAATGTTATATATTTGTCAAAGGGTATGGATAAGGAGCAAGAATGTCTATTTAATTTTATTTTGATTTTACATAAGTGGAATAATGGGAATGGTGTGGAAGTCATATCCGAATCCGAAAAACTGATCAATGATATAGGAGAAGATTTATATTTATTTTCTTATAGAGACGTGTTGATATGTCATATACAGATATTATGCCTTAATAAACGTTATACTGAGGCGATTGCATATATTCGAGAAGTACTTGAGAAATTATATGATCAGATTATGGATAGTGGATTTGGAGATATTCAGCAGCAATTGCTGTATATGAGATTGATACTAAGTATATATATAAAGATAAAAGAAAAAATTCCCTATTGTTTAGACGATTTGTATGTAAAAATTGTGGAATGCAAAACTATTGAAAAGGAAATATTAAAAATTATTGGAAAATATGAAAGCGATGATAAGGAAACTTCCTTTGATTTCTATGAACTTCAGCAAGTTCATAGAAAAATAGCAGCGTTAAAAGTAAAAAGGCAATTAATGAATGAAAAGTATTTAAATGAGGAGGAAATTAATGGGATAGAGAGAAAAATAGAAAAGTATTATCTTAAATTGGAAGGATTAGAAAATAAATTATGGAGCGAAGTAGATTTTAAGAAATTAATTCCTAAATTTAAGATGAAAGATATTGCACTCCCTGACAATGCAGTTTGTGTAGAGTTTTTTGCTTATTACGATTTAAATTTGGAGAATCCTTTTTATGATTGTCTGAAGGAGGATTCTGCCTACTTTAAATATGCTGTTGTTGGAATTTCTAAATGTAATAAAACACCGACGGTTCAATTCTATTTGGATATTGCTGATTCAGAACTTTATATGGATGATTTTTTTGACTTATTTGAAGAAATGCCAGAAGAAATGGACATAGTACAGTGTACTAGAATAAAAGATAATCTAAATGAAAATATTCTAGCGCCAATATGGAAATACATTGAACCATTTGAAGTAGTGTATTGGGCATTGGATTTCCTTTTGCAGATGATTCCGATTGAGATTTTAAATAATAATGGGAAGTCAATGATTGATTTGAAAAATAATATTTATGTGGATTCAATAAGAGATATACACGAAGATATTTTAATAGATATAGAAAATACGGATGCTCTTGTTATAGGAAATCCCCAGTATAATATTAACGATATGTATGAACAACAAGCGAATGCGTTGGTTTTTTCAGAAATTGAATGTATGGAAATTGCAAGTATTATGGGAACGACTGCCTTTTTAAGAGAAGAAGCAAGGCAACAGATTTTCAGAGAAAGATATAAGGCGGATATTTTACATATTTCCACTCATGGAGATTTGATTGTGGAAGATTATGATGTAATGGCACATGAGCGGTTTTTATTTGCAAATTCATATCTGATTTTGGCAGGTTTTGAAGACTGGGCTGATAATAGAATGATTAAAAAATATGGGAATGGGTTAATAACTGCAGATGATTTTATATTTATCGATTTATCTGATACAAAATTGGTAGTACTTTCTGCTTGTGCGTCAGGGATAGGACTGGTGAGAGGAATGCAATCATTACACGGATTAAGATGGACCATAGGAATTGCGGGAGCCCAGAGTAGTATCACTGCTTTATGGGAAGTTGATGATTTGCCAACTGCTATTTTGATGATATTCTTGTATCGGAATTTATGTAAGATGCCAGTAGGACAAGCTTTACAATTTGCGAAACAGCAGCTAAAAGATCTAAAGGTTAGGGAAATATTGGAAGATAGTGTATTGCTTAACATGTTCAAAAAAATAAATATTGATTTTAAACCGGATAATCAAGCGGGATATTATGAGTATAAACCATTTGAAAACTGGCGCTACTGGGCGGCTTTTGTTTGTTATTTTGGATAAAGGAAGGAGATAAAAAATATGATATATACGGATGATAAGGTTGAACTGTTAAATATAAGTATTAATAATATGATACGGGATGTACAAAAAAGGTGTGCGCCTTATAATATTCATGTAGATGCGAAAAAGGAGGAAATTCGCAGATTTATAAATAAGGCAGTAGAGGTGGATGTAGAGGCGGCTAAGGAGAACGAAAGATGTCAAAGAACTGTTATAAGAAGAAAAAACGGTGCAGGTGTTTATATTTCTGTCAAAAACATTCGGATTTTTCCGACATTTTTTCTTGATGGCTTACTTGATATAGTTGCTAATGAGTTTCGACCGATTATCATTATGTCGTTTTTATTGAGTTTATTAAAACAATTAACGATAGATATTAACAAAAAGGAACTGCTTTTTTATTCTATTATTTATGCTGAAACAAAGAGGAAAGTTTTAACAGATGAGAACTTATTAGAAATAATAAAGTTGCATATGACATTATATGGTTATGACGAACCGCAACGAGATGAGGTATATGAAATAATTGGGCATTTATTGGATATAGAGATGCTTTCTGTAACAAATGGAAGATATTTTGCAAATGAAAGATTCTATTTATAGGAGTATTCTTGTAGAAAGAGAACATTATCGTAGGATACGCGCCAAAAAAGAAAAGGCCGTTATAAGTGGAGCAGATAAATGGGCAGAGCCAGATTTTTGGTTCTGCCCTTGTTTGTATTATAGAGACAATAATTGAAACATAAACTCTTCAGCAGTCTTATGACTGATTTAAAAACGCACCAAGCTTCTTATCTTCCATGCTGATATGCGACATCAGGACACTGATATGTTTGTTCAGTTTTCCCAATTCTACAATTGTCGGGCCGGCTACCGATATCTGGGATGTAATCTCTTTAAGAGTCTGCTTATATTTTTCATGGAATACTCTGTGGGCTGCAAACCCTGGATAGCTGCTCTGCTTCTGGAGCTGCTCTTCATGTGAAAAGTGCTGGTTTACATAATTGTTCAGGAACTTGATGGTCTCATCCATGGAAGCCCGACCTTTGCCCTCACTGCAGGCGTCCAGCAGTCTATTCACTGCCTGAATCAGCTCCCGATGCTCCTTGTCGATGATTGCATTTCCGGTTTCCAAATCTTTTGTAAATTCGTATCTGCTCATTGTTATCCCCCTTTATTTTAGATATATAGCGATAATATGATACCACGAAAGCATACAGGATTCAAGGGATCATACCTGCCATTTATTCAAGGCTGCCGCGGGACTGAAAAAGAAGGAAAGGAGGCTTACCGACTATCCTGGATCGTTTAAACATGGTATCATAGTTTATAAAGACGATAAGAAAGGGTATGGTCATAAAAATGGATTTTTGGTTAAAAAATGGAGAAACGTGTTCGATTCATATGGATTATAGAGAGTCGGAAGCCGTAAAGACTGCGGCGGGGAATTTAAAAACAGACTTATGGAAAACGATGGGTGTATCAGTGGAGACAGACCGTGGCAAAGCGAACGTTTTCATTGGCACTTTGGGCATATCCGAAGAATTTGACCGCATGATAGACAGCGCGAAAATGCGGGATGAAAAGGGCATTCTGCGTAAGGAGGCATATCTGCATTGTATCAAAAACGGCAGTCTCGTCATTGCCGGAAGTGACAGGCGGGGAACAATTTATGGGATCTACGAGCTGTGTGAGCATCTTGGGGTATCGCCTTTTTACTTTTGGGCCGATGTACCGGTGAAAGTGCGCGACGAACTGTTTTTTGCCGCGGATTATGAAAAGGTAGATTTCCCGTCGATAGCATATCGGGGTATTTTTATAAATGATGAGGAAGAACTGGAAGCATGGGTCAGAAATTATATGGATGAAAAGACCATCGGTGTCAAGACATATGAGAAAGTATTCGAACTGCTGCTGCGTTTAAAAGGGAATTATATCTGGCCCGCCATGCACGTTAATTCTTTTAATATGGTGTCGGAAAACGGGGCGCTTGCGGAGCGCATGGGTATTGTAGTCGGTACTTCTCATTGTGATATGCTCATGCGTTCGAACAACAGGGAATGGAAGCCATGGATTGAAAAGAAAGGATATCGGGATGCAAAATATGATTATTCCATTCCGGGAAAGAACCGGGAGATTTTGAAGGAATACTGGAGGGAAAGCGTAGAACAGAACCGGGATTTTGAAGTGTGCTATACGCTCGGGATGCGAGGAATCCATGATTCCGGTTTTGAAACCAGTACTTTACAGGGGCAGACAGGGGAGGAGAAGAGAAAGGCCAAGGTAGAACTGCTCTCTACCGTGATTCATGACCAGCAGGAAATCTTGAAGGAAACTTTAGGGCATGATACGATGATGACATTCATTCCTTATAAGGAAGTGCTCGAACTTTACGACAGCGGGCTAGAGGTGCCTGAGGAACTGACGCTTGTCTGGGCGAACGATAATTATGGTTATATCCGCCGTTATCCTTCCGATAAAGAAAAAAACAGAAAAGGCGGCAATGGAATCTATTACCATAATTCCTATTGGGCGCCGCCGAGTATGTCCTATGTATTTTTATGTTCCATTCCGCTGTCCCATACGCGAAATGAACTGCGTAAAGCATATCAGGAAGGGATTCGAAAGCTATGGGTCCTGAATGTCGGAGCGATGAAACCATTGGAAATGGAAATTGGTTTTTTCCTGAGACTGGCATGGGAGATTGGGAAAGAAAATGTGATCAGCGGCGATGTGGACGGGTATGTAGAGGATTGGCTCGACCGAACTTTTTCGGGAAATATCGGAAAGGAGTGTGCAAAACTCTTAAATGATTTTTCACAGCTCACCAATGTAAGAAAGATTGAAAATATGGATAGCGATGTTTTTTCGCAGACGGCCTATGGAGATGAAGCGGCGGTACGGATTCATGAATATGAGAGACTGTTCGAAAAAGGAAATTCCATTTACGGAATGCTGCCGGAAAAAGAGCAGGATGCCTTTTTTCAGTTGGTTCTGTTCCGTATTCATGCGGCGTATTTTACGAATCTGCAGTTTTATTATGGCGACAGGAGCACGCTGATGTATGACAGGGGACAGATGCAGGCAGCGGATTTCTATACGAAGAAGTCGAGGGAGTTCGACGACGCCCGCAGAAAGCTTATTTGGTATTACAACAGGGTCATGGCCGGCGGCAAATGGAATGGAATCGTGAATCCCGAAGGATTTCCGCCGCCGAGGACGGCGATGCTGCCAATCTGTACGCCATCTCTGGAAACAGGGGAGAGAAGCATGCTGGTGCATATCTGGAATGAAGAGGATAAACTTACCTTTGTAAAACCGGGTACGAAATGGATAGAAGTCGGAAATGGCGGCGTGGGACAGTTCGCATTTTCCATCGAAGCGCCTGACTGGGCGGAACTTTCGAAGCGGCAGGGAGAAGTGAGGACAGAGGAGCGGATACTGGTAAGGATACAGGATGTATCCGAGAACCGCAAAGGTGTGCTCAAAGTCCGGAACCTTACGGATGATGTGGAAAAGGTTATTGAGATAGAAGTATTGGCTGTCGATACGGACTGCCCCAATATCGAAGACGATGGAATAGTGGCAGTGGAAGCTGCGTCCGTTTCTCTGGATGGAACAGGTTTTGCTCTTGTAAAAAGGCTGGGACGGGGAACAGGTAATCTTGTAGAAGCCTTAGGACAGAAAGAGCGGGAAAGAGAGGAAACGCCGCTGACTTATCCTTTTTATCTGTTGGCAGGCGGGGATTGTCTGTTAGAGCTTCACCGCTTCCCTTCTCTTGATTCTACAGGGCGTATCAGAATTGGCGTATCTGTGGATGCGGGGGAAAAACAGATTTTGGAATCCGCTGCTTCCGATGAGTGGCGGGGAAACTGGAAGAAGAATGTGCTCGATAACGTGGACAGACTCTATATGCAGCTTCCGGATTTAAAACCGGGAAGTCATACGATTACATTTTATCCGATAGACCGTTATTTTGCATTCAGTCGTTTTGTGATCTATACAAAAGAGAGGAAGGCCAATAACTATATTGGCATTGAAGGGGATCAGCGCCTGCCGGAGATTTGGGATACGGAAAAGCTGCTTGGAGATTTTTACGGAAATATTTCTCTTGCGCCGAGACCGGTCTTTTATGCCTGCCCGGATAACGAGACAGATGATTTGGGATTGACGGACAAAATATGTTATGAAGAAAGCAGCGCAAAGACAATGGAGCCTGCAGCGTATATACGTCAGGGAAGCAGTGTTCTTATAGAAAAAGACGGCGCTGTCTGTATTGATGCAGCCTGTGTTCTGGCACAGAGTGAATTTCATTATACATCCGGAAAGGGATGGAGACATTGTGCTTCGGAATCATATGCAGGGAGCGGACTCGCCATGTATGTCAGACAGCCGGAGGCGAAGTGGTGCCAGGAGGAGGCTCCGGCTTTGCATTACAGAATCCGGTGCAGCGGCGGCAGTTACATTTTGTGGCTTCTGGCTAAGTTCAATGTTGGAGAAGGGGCAGGATTCGGTGTGGCGCTGGACGGTGCATTTTGGGACAGGGATGCTCTATACAGAAAGGGAAGCCTGTGGCGGTATGAATCGGAACAGATTTACAGATGGGTTCCCCTGTTAAAGGCAGAAATCGAGGCAGGGCTCCATGAACTGTTATTATGTCCGTTATCTCCGGGCCTGCGTTTCGACAGGATTTATCTGACCAAAGGAAAGGAACTGCCGCGATTTGTTTAAGATATTCTTAATATTATTGAGATTCATGTAAAAATGTGGTAGTTTTATGGTGTGAACCGTAAGAATAATTTTCCGGCTGATTGTAACAATAATTGTATCCACGGAAGAAAAGGAGGGGAAGTACGGATGAGGAGTAAGCTGTATTATGTACTGTATTTTTTATATGCTATTGTTTTGGCTTTTGTTTTTTATTTGAATGGGGTGTTTACAGGGGAAGAGATTTCGGTCGTAAACCTGTCGATCAATATTGGATTCCTGGTCATCATTGGAATCCTTTTTGTGATATCTACGATCAGTTTCGGCAGGCTTAATCAGGTTACTTATGAGTTGGAAGATGTTGCGTTCCGTCTGCAGAAGGAATATAAAGAGGCGAACGGAAAGAATCTCTGGGGAAATTACAGGGATAATGACAAGGTCTTTGAAGATGAAGAACTGCAGGACGCATTTAACAAGTACCGTCTTCGGGTAAAAGGTAGCAAAAAGAAACGGGGAGCGGTTTCTTCCTGTGATCTGGAGGAATATATCAATGAGGACCTTCTGGACAGGGTAAGCATGAATTTCTTTAATTCTGGGGTTTCCGGGACGCTTACGGGTCTGGGGATTTTAGGGACGTTCCTGGGGCTGTCTATGGGACTGGGTGCATTCAGCGGGGACGATATTTTTACGATTTCCGATAATGTCGGCGCCTTGCTTTCGGGTATGAAAGTGGCATTTCACACTTCAGTATATGGTATCCTTTTTTCGCTGGTGTTCAATTTTGTATACAGAAGCATTATGTCGGATGCTTATGAGACATTGGAAGAGTTTCTGTGTGTGTTTCGTCAGACTGCACAGCCGCCTGCGGCGAAGGACGAAGAAAGCACAGCGGCGATGCTTGTCTATCAGGCGGGAATGGCAAATTCCCTAAAGCAGATGCTCGAAATGATGAAGGGCAATACGACGGAACAGACGGCAGGCGTGGAGCGTATTGTAGATAAATTTACCGAGCAGATGCAGACTTCTTTGAATACGGACTTTAAGAAACTCGGAAATACCTTAAAGAATGTCGGAGAGGCGCAGGCTGTCAGTGCAGCAAATGCTGCAGAGATGGTGGAGGCGGTTACGGCGTTAGTGGAGGTAAACCGTAATGTGCAGGAGGCTCTTGCAAATGTCATGGAAAGGCAGGAACTGTTCGCGAGACAGCTTGAGGAGCAGGAGAAAATGCTGGCGGATACATGCAGTAATATGAGCGATGAGATCAGCAGCCAGTTGTACACATTTGGACAGATGAGGAATTTGTATGATGAATAGACGAAGGAACAGAGAAGCTTTTGCGGAACACAGCTATTGGCAGTCCTATTCGGATATGATGGCGGCGCTTTTGCTGATCTTTATTTTGATGATAGCAATCACCCTTACGATATACAGGGAAAAAACGAATGATTTGGATAAAACAAGGCTGGAACTCAGCGAAGCACAGAGTCAGCTGGATGCGACGATAGAAGATTTGGAACAATCCAAGGCAGAGTTGGAACAATCCAACGGGGAACTTGCCTCTTCTCTGGCGGAATTACAGCAGGCATACGAACAGGCAGCTTTGACGCAGGAAGAATTGAACAACGCGTATTTGGAGATAGAAAACGCCAGAGCAGAGTTGACGACGACAAAGCAGGAACTGCAGGATATTGTCGGAATCCGTACAGATATCATCGGGGCGCTGCAGTCTGCTTTCAGTAATTCCAGCATGAAAGTGGATGCCCAGACAGGCTCCATCACATTTTCTTCGGATGTGCTTTTCCGCTATAATAGTTCCGCTCTTACAGCGGACAGTAAGGAGACATTAAAAGATATTATTCCAATGTATCTGGACGTGCTGCTCGATGATGAATTCCGCGGTTATATCGCAGAAATCATTATCGAAGGACACACGGATACGGATGGAAGTTATCAGAGCAATATGGAACTGTCCTATGCGCGCGCGAATGCGGTGGCGGAGTTCTGTCTGGATAAAAGAAACGGACTCAGTGAGGAGGAAATCGAGCAGCTCCAGAAACTTCTTACCGTCAACGGAAAATCCTGGAGCAATCCGGTTTATAAAAAGGATGCGTTCGGTAATCTGACGTCGGAAGTGGATATGACGGCTTCCAGAAGGGTAGAGATTAAATTCCGTTTGAAGGAAGATGAAATGATAGAGAAGATTGCGGGGATTTTGAATCAGGAATAGGGGTAGCTGGATTCCTAAAATAAATTATTTTGCTGGAGTTGTTTTTAAAAATCAGGGAATTTTCAGATTCCTTGATTTTTTTTAAAGAAAGTAGCATAATATATATAAAAGTAATGACAAAAACGTCGCAAGTACGAGGTGAAGTGTTTTGATCAGAAGAGATTTCTACTTAAAGAGGCTGACTCATCATATGTGGAATGGTGAGATTAAGGTTATAACCGGTATACGCAGATGCGGAAAATCAGTGCTGCTTTTTGAATTGTTTTATAATCATTTGCGCGAACAGGGAGTTCGGGAAGAAGAAATCATTAAAATCGAACTTGATCAAAGAAGATATTATAAATATAGAAATCCAATCATTCTTTGTGAATATGTGGAGTCCATTGTTCAAAATAACAAGGACAGACGTTTTTTTCTTTTTATTGATGAGGTTCAGCTTACCGCGAAGATTGTTGATGAAGTAAATGGCGGTATAGAGGTTACTGTTTACGATATGTTGAATGAACTCAAAGCATATGGAAATCTTGACGTTTATGTTACGGGCAGTAACTCTAAAGGGCTGTCTAAGGACATTGCGACGGAGTTCAGGGGAAGAGCAACACAGATTCATGTGTATCCCCTTTCTTTTGAAGAGTATCATTTTTGTCTTGGGGGAGATGAAAGAAAGAATCTGGATAGTTATATGCTTTATGGTGGTATGCCGAGAGTCCCTGCTTTAGAGGATGCAAAAGATAAAAAGGATTACTTGTCATCTTTATACAGTGAGCTGTACATGAAGGATATTGTTGAGAGAAATGGCATAGAGCGTGAGGATATCCTTAATGATATTCTGGATTTTCTTGCTTCTCAAATAAGTTCGCTGACAAATCCTACCAATATCGCAAATGCTATAGCGAGTATGAAAAAAGAAAAGGTCAATCCGACCTTAGTATTAAATTATATTCAGTATATGATGGATTCTTTTTTAATAGAGAAGGCCAGACGATATGATGTGAAAGGGAAAACTTATTTTAAGTATCCGAATAAGTATTATTATACGGACATTGGCTTGCGTAATGCAAGATTAAATTACAGACAGTACGATTCCGGTCATATTATGGAGAACATCATTTATAATGAATTGGTAAGGCGGGGATATTCTGTGGATGTGGGAGTTGTAACCGATCGAACAGGCGGTGCCAATGCACAGAAAGAGATTGACTTTGTTGTCAATGATGCGGATAAAAAAATTTACATCCAGTCGGCATTCCAAATGGATACGGAAAAGAAAGAGTCGTCGGAACTCGCTTCGTTAATGCTCACAAAGGATTTTTTCAAAAAAGTAGTTATTCGTATGGACGTGCCACATCATTTTTATGACGACAAAGGCATCTTTCACTGCAATTTAATAGATTTTTTGCTTGGGCGGGCAGAGTTGTTTTAAGGTTTCTATGCTGAAACGTGGACATATTAAAGTATTTGTCTAAGAAGCGCCTCTGCGCTTTCTTCCTCAGGATCATTTGTACCAAGTTCGCCGCGAAATGCGCGGGCTAATATGGCTTTCATCAGGCAGGAGTTGGAATCGCTGTACAGGTATTTTTCAGCCAGTTCTCCGAATTTTCCGAGAACAGGAAAAGTATCATTCAAAAATGCAAAATTGGATTTCACGCGGACGGCCTCCTTTACTGCCTGTTTCTTCCTTTACAGCATATCATAGAGGGGGGAATTTCTCAAGATTGATGGAGATTTGGATGGGGTAGATATATTTTAAAAGAAAAGGGTAAAATTGGGGTGAAAAAAACGATGCAAATTTTGACAGATTTCACGCTATTTTTGCAAGAAAAATTATCTTCTAACAGAATTAGTCTATAATGAAAGCAGATACCGGATGAAGGGAGAAGATACAAATGGGCTATGAAGAACTTTCTTTAAGTAGTTTTGTCAAAGAAATGAAAGAGGTTTCGGACGGAGCGCATCCGAGGAAATTCTGCTTTGTGCTCGGAGCGGGAGCATCAAAGGCGTCCGGCATAAAATCCGGACAGGAACTTGTGAACATATGGGACAGGGAACTGCGTGAAAGGAATAAAGAGGCGTATCTGAAATGGAAAGAAGCATTAAATATAAATGATAAAAATAAATATGAATTTTACAGCCAGTATTATGAAAGACGATTCCGGCAGCCGGAGGATGGCTATAATTATCTGGAAAAATTGATGGAGTCTGCAAAGCCAAGCATCGGCTATATCATGCTTTGTTATATCCTGACACATACGAAGCATCATGTTGTGATTACGACAAATTTTGATCATTTGGTAGAAGATACGGTAAATTATTATGAAGATACGATACCTTTGGTCATTGGACATGAAAGTCTGGCGCATTATGTGACGAAGCAGATCAACAGGCCGATGATCATCAAAATTCATCGAGACCTTCTTCTGGATCCCAGGAATAGAGCGGCAGAAGTGAATGAACTGCATGATAATTGGAAAAAGGCGTTGGATATTGTTTTTTCGGAGTATCATCCGGTCTTTATCGGATATGCCGGGAATGACAACAGCCTTATGGATTTTCTGATTGAAAATCGGGAAAAGTATCTGAAAAAAGACTGGGCGCTCCCCTATTGGATGTTGTATAGAACGGATGAGATGAGCGAAAAGGTGCAGACTTTTCTGGACGAAACAAATGGATATCTGATCAGGCACAATGGATTTGATGACGTTTTCTGTATGCTGGGCGCTGCATTTGAGTATAAGCTGCCCACCAAAGAAACTTTCTTATCTGACGCTGAACGACGATTTCAGATGCTCACCGATTCGATCAATGCCTATACGAAAGCGTCAATTGACAGAAAGGAAGCGGCTTCTGACGAAAATGACTGCGGAGAGGAAGCACAGGAAGTCAATCAGGCGGTCTGCCAGATCACAGATCAGTCGGAGCAGCAGCGATTATTCAGAGAAGCTTTACTATTGGATAATGATGGAAAATGTGAAGAGGCTGCCCGGATTTTTAAGCAGCTGATAGAGAAAAATACGGATAATGTCAGTTATCATTATTGCTATGGGATAAACCTGTTTAAAATGGAGCGCTATGAAGAATCGTCAGAAGAAATGAAGAAAGCGGCGGAACTGGAACCGGGGAATGCTGATTGTCAGTTTTCCTACGGATTGACATTGTACAGGATGAAACATTATGATAAAGCAGTGAAGAAAATGCGGGAAGCGATAGAGATGAATCCGGAGATGGCAGAGTGGCATTTTCTGTACGAAAATGCGTTAAGAGAGGCGGGGAATCATGAAGAAGCGCTGGAAGAAATCCGGAAAGCGGTGGAATTGGAGCCGGGAAATGCAGAGTATCGATAC
>CAMWXB010000032.1 GCA_947178125.1 uncultured Lachnospiraceae bacterium
TGATGTATGCTGTTGTTACTTACGCAAACATGCGCGGAGTGCGTGCGGTTGACCGTATCGTGGATCTATGCAGAAGGGACCTTGCTTTTATCCTGTTGACGAAAGGACAGCAGCCAAAGAGGGATGCTTTCTATGAATTTAAAGGGAAAAAGCTGAAAGGCGAAGTATTGGATGAACTGAATCATCAGTTCCTGCGCCGATTGGAAAAAGAAGGGCTCATTACCCTCAAACAGCTTTATATAGACGGTACGAAAATAGAAGCCAATGCGAACCGTTATACTTTCGTCTGGCGGGGGACGCTCAATTACCATCTTGCCTGCCTGCTGGATACGACAGATGCCCTTTACCAGAGATACAACACTCTCCTGTCCGAGTATCAGTACGGAGCAAAGTATGATCTTGGAAATGCACAGATGTTTATCATTGAAGGTATGGACAAAGTCCGGAAAGTGATCGAAGAAAACAGGAAACGTAAGCTGACAAAGCATAAAAAAATTTCGAATAATACGCTCATTGAGATCGACAACTGTTCTCCACTTGAGATCCTGAAACTCCAGCAGAACCTGCTGCTGATCGCGGCAGGAGAGGGGATTGCATTTGTAAACGGGAAAGGGCAGAAAAAGCCGGAGATCCAGCAGCTCTATGAGGAACTGGAAAAATGCGGCAGCCGGCTGATGGAATATAAAAGCTGTTTTGAGATTATGGGGAAAGACAGAAACAGTTATTCGAAGACAGACCTGGAAGCTACATTTATGCGGATGAAAGAAGACCATATGCTCAACGGGCAGTTAAAACCCGCTTATAATGTCCAGATCGCGGTGGAAAATTATTTTATCATCCACGGATATGTGAGTAACGACCGTACCGATTATAATACACTGATCCCGGTTCTTGAAAAACACCGGAAAGCATTCGGGGATATCCTGGAAGAGGTAACTGCTGACAGCGGTTACTGCAGTGAGAAAAATCTTCTGTATCTGAAGGAAAATGAGGTTGCCAGTTATATCAAGCTTCAGGAGCATGAGCAGCGGAAAACCCGCGCCTATAAAGAGGATATCGGGAAGTACTACAACATGAAGAACGAGGTCTTTGAAGACGAACATTACTATGTATGCCATGACGGCCGGGAATTAAGGCATATCCGGACAGAAACAAGGGAACAGGACGGATACACACAAACGTATGAGGTGTATGGGTGTGCAGACTGCAGTGGATGTGAGCATAAAGCGAGATGTTTATATAAATATGATGCCGAAAAAGATGCGGAGAAAAACAAGGTCATGAAAGTGAATGAGAGCTGGGAGGAACTAAAGGAAGGATCCCATTCCAACATTCAGAGCGAAAAAGGGATCCTGAACCGCCAGATCCGCTCGATACAGACAGAGGGGCACTTTGGGGACATAAAGGAAAACGAAAAATTCCGGCGGTTTAATTACCGTTCTGCCGAAAAGGTATACAAAGAATTTATGCTGTATGCGATCGGCCGGAATATCAATAAATACCACCGTTTCCTGCATGATAAAATACATAGATTCGAAGGGAAAACGGACGAGAAAGCTGCATAGGAAAAGGAGCGCTTCAAAAATCGGCAGCAAGGGTTTTTTGCGCCCTAAAATAAGGTGACCAATAAGAAAAAAGATATCTCCCACAGAAGAGTCCATGCCAAAAAGCACGGAATTCTGCGGGAGATGTTTTTTGGGGAGATCGGATTAAAAAAATGTCATTACCCGACAGCCCCCTCTGGAGACATTTAAGCTTCATGCTCTCTTCTGTATGTATCCACATCGGACAACAGCTTTTCCCAGGCGTCCTCATGCTCTACATAATAGATTGGACACTTTTTCCCGCCGCAGTCATAGTGCCGCAAAATATCATCACTTCCCAAATGATACTCCTGTTCCAGCCACGCCAGCAAATGCACTAAAGAATCATAAGTCTCCTGTGTAAACTGTCCGTCCGCTTCCAGATAGCAGCATTCTATGGAAATGGAGTCTTCGTTTCTTGACATGACTGCATAAGCCTGCTCATCCAATGGAATGCACTGAACAATCTCACCCTCATAACCAATGATAAAATGTGCACTGGCAGACCTCTCATGTGTCTCCGCCAGATTAGCAAAATAACTTCTGTTCTGACGTGCACTTGTTCCCGGATTCGCTGTATAGTGCACGAAAACGCTATTTACAGCCGGCAGTTCTGTCCCCGGTCTGGAATAGTCGTTCACTTCCAGAAAGTCCTCTGTAATAGCCGGCGCCTTTATCCCCTGCAATTCCTCCTCTTCCGGAACAATCTCTTTCGTTACAGGAACCGTTTTTTTGGCAGTTTCCCTTTTTGTATAATCATATACCAAATCTACAGCCATAAAAGCGATCATAAGGCATAATACAATCGTGCAGACCGCTACAGTCCGGTACAGATAAGCGCGCCGTTTTTTGACTTTCCTTTGCTGTCTTGACTGTACGGCCTGTTTCCTTCTCCGCGGCTGCGCCATCCGGTCCTGCCCGATCAGTTCTACATCCCAATCCTCTTCGACCTGTCTCCTGCGTCTGACTGGTTCCGCCGCCCTATCTACTCTACGGTTCCGTCTGGCCGGTTCTGCTGCTTCGCGATTTCGCCTGACTGGTTCTGCCGGTCTCCTTCGTCTGACCGGTTCTGCCGCTCCGCCCTGCCATATCGGCTCAACAGTTCTGCTCCTTCTATCCACTTCTGCCATCCGGCTTCGTCCGGCTGTTCCCGCCGGCCGATTTATCCGGGAAGGCTGCTCTGGCCGCCTCGTTCTGACAGGATGTATCTCTCTACCCGGGTATAAATCAATGATATCTACATCGCCCTGTCTTTTTCTTCCGTTTTTCCTGGGTCTTTTGCTTTCCGGCTGGTCCATCTCCCATAATGCAATTTCCGTTCTTTTCTTCTGTACGTTCCCCTGCACGATATTCCCCACCTCTGTGAACTACTGCCTGATACACTAACCGCCATGATTCCGCTTTGCGGAATCTCAAATCGGTCGGGAGAATGCCGCTTTTTAGGCATTCTCCTGCGTGAGACTTAGAACTTCTTAGCGAAACAGCCTTTGCTGTGAGCTCTAGAAGTTCTTCTCACGCTAACATCTTAACAGGCTTATCTTTAAAAAATCTCTAAAATACAGCCATTCTAATCTTTTATCTTCTATATATTAGAGGCAGAAACCTTAAAAAATGTTTCAACAAATTCTTAAAATTTTCTTAAAATTTTATTTTTCATCAGAAATAGTTTCACCATGCAGGTATTCCAACACTCGATTATACAATCCCGTCAGCGCTTCTTCCGTTTCCGAGCAGGGATACAATGTCCCGAAAATCTTTTCCATATCGCTTCTTTTGTAACTGATCTCTTCATTAGGCAGTTCCTGCACATCGGAAGAAACTCCATCATTAACCTGCTCTACATATGTCTGTATCTGTATATTGCATATCTCAAGATTCTCAATTGTGGCGAACATCAGAACCGCGTCCAGAAACGAAATATCTGAATCAATCCGGTCATCCGACTGACGGCGGTAATGAATCGTTGCCTCATAGGGTTCCGTCGTCGTTCCCAGTTCCAGAAACTGATAGCTCAGCCCTGAAGCGGCCGGAAGTGCTCCGACGATATGGGATACGCGGACATTATCGCCCACATATGCAGTCCGATTCGCTACAAGCGTATTCAATGCCGCTTCCATCGCCTCCCGGCTCACATATAATACGACGACGGAATTTGTCAATTCTACCAGCGACTGATTCATTTCGAGCAGTTCCGTCCGTATCTCCGGCTCCGCCTCCGTATAATCGGCCGGTATATACAGATAACACGGCTGCTCGCTAGGTAAATAAATCTCCGTAATCTGTTCATTCGGCAGATAAACAGTATTTCCTTCTGTGATAATAATTTCTTCAGCCGGCAAATAATAATCTGCTTCTTCCCCGGTGATCATCTGTTCATTTGGCAGAAAATCATGGGTTTCTTCTTCGGCAGGTTCATCTTCCATCATGGAAGTCGTTTCATCCTCAACATCGACCGCGTTATAATTTTCATCTTCCTGAAAGGGCAAGTCTATCATATCTGCCTCTACCTCTTCGGGCGCCGGTATCGGTCCTACGCCTCCGCTGGTTCCCACCGCCGTATCTTCGCTGTCATCCTGATAATAATAATGATAAGTTGTTTCGCTGTTGCTGTCCGTCCCCGGCACTCTCGCTGCTCCGGCCTCGTTTCCCTGAAAAACATGATCTGCGCTTTCGTTCGTTCCCCGGCTCATATAACTGTTCAATGCACTATTCGAACCATAATCCCCGACCAGTATAATCTCTTTTTCCTCTGCAAGCTGTACCGCCTCTTCATAGAACAGCATGCAGAAACGACCGACCTCAAAATTGGAATCTTTATGATAGACAATGATATCCGTCCCGTTTGCCCCACAGTAATAGGCTTTCTTTGCAAAATCTTCCGGAAATGTCACCTGAAAACAACTCGTCGTCACGGTCAGCGAGTTTTCCCCTTCCAGCAGATAAGTGCCCTCCGGATACTCTTTTGCTTTTGTAAAAGTAAAAGCAACGACAACCGCTACTGCCATGAGTACCGGAACGATGATAAATGCCAGTCTGCGGGGTGATTCTACGATTCTGCGTATCCTCTCTTTCACGCTTTCCGCACCGGCTGTCATTGTCGTTGCCGCACATACAATATCTGCTGCTCTCGTTTTCCTGATGATCAGGGAAACAAGGGTCTTGCCATAAGCAATCCGTTCTTCTTCCCCGAGCAGCCGGACTGCTGCCTCATCACAGGCAAGTTCACAATCCTGTTTCGACAGGACCGCGGCGAGCCATACGAGCGGATGAAACCAGTAAACCGTCAACAGTACGCAGCGAAGCACAGACCAGAAAACATCTTTATGCTTATAATGACAATACTCATGCGCCAGAATATGCCTGATTCTTTCCTCATCGTCAATCACATCTTCCGGCAGATATACGGCCAGCTTCCCCGGCAGCCCATATAAACAGGGCGAAGGCAGCTCTTTCGCCGTATAAACGGGCAGCTTACAGTCTTCCTTTTCGTATCTGCGGCGGCTGTTATAAAGCCTGTGCATGAACCGCACATTGACGGCCGTCATCCATACACCGACCGCTATCATGCCCAGATACCATATTTTCCGCAAAATCTCCTGCCACATCGCCTTGTCCATAAAATAAGTAACAATATTGCCATCTGCAGTCTCTTCCGTCAAAAAAGGCAGTCCTTCCGATGGCAGGCTTTCCGTCACAATCCGCTCCTGTGGCTGTATATAATCCAGCGCTGCTCTTTCCACCTTATCCGTCACATTCAAAATACTGTAACCGCTTTCCGGCATCAAATTCGGCCAGAGCACGGTAATCCCCGGCATGAGCAGCCTGACAGCCACGACCAGCCAGAGCATATACTGCATCTTTGCACTGATCCTTCTCCTGCACAACTGCCTGAGCAGTACAATGCACATGATCAATATGGAAGATGTAATGATTGCCTCCTTCATGATGAACTCCCCTTCTTCCCCTCTTTTTCAACTTTTTCGGCCTGTTCCAGTATCTCATATAACTCGGCGATATCCTCTTTCGTCAATGCCTTATCCGCCACCATGGCATTGACCATCATGCCGATACTCCCCCGGTATACTTTATCCAGAAATCCCTTCGTTTCCCGAATGGAAACTTCATTTCTGGAAACAACGGGATAGAACTGTTTCGCACGTCCCGCCACTCGATATAAGACCGCTCCTTTTTTCAGCATTCTGTTCAGCATGGTAATGATGATATGCTTATCCCATCCGGTCTCCCCCTGCAGAACCGCCGTCAGTTCCGTTATGGTCGCCGATTCCCGCTCCCATAACACATTCATGATCTTCCACTCCCCATCTGATAAATTTACATTCGTCATATCAGTCCTCCCGCTCCGATTTATTTTCACACCCTTATGTATGATAGAAATACATTACCGTATATGTGATATGCTCTCATATACATGGTATACCCTCGTACATATGGTATATTTCCGCATACATGATTACCTTCGTACATATGGTATACTTTCGTATACCATACTATATCATGATGGTATACATGTGTCAACCTTCTATTTTCTATCCCGTATAAAATTTATTTCCAATAAAGATAAAATATGGATAAAAAAGGGCGGCTCCTGCAAAATGCAAAAGACGCCCTTTACAAATCTCCGATAAACCGCCCATACGACCCTGCCCTGTTACGGCGCTCCCGCACTCCAGACCGCAGTATCCACAATCCAAAGCGGCTCGCCTGTGGATGTTTCTGTCACTGTATCATAATTTGCCTGGTACATCGGTATCATGACCTCACTTCCATCCGCAAAAGTATACCATACCGTAGCCTGATACACGCTCTGACCATCCAGCCGGCCCGTTCCTCCTGATAAATTCAAAATATGCTCCGCCGCCCTGATTGGTTCCGCGTAGACTGTATTATCCACAGAAGATGTACCATCTTCTCTCTGATAATTAATGGCGTCAACAAAACCGTTTTCCTGATAATCCACAAACTGGTACACATCCTCAATCAGATAAGCCCTGTCAAATTCCTCTTTGGATGTAATACTATCCGATATCCAATAGAAATCTTCCGCCACCAAATACTCTCCATCCATCAGGAGACATTGAATGTTCTCCCTCCAGACATAAATATGCGGGTCAGGTGTCCATGCGTAATAATAAATATATGCTCTGCCCTCCTCGGGAATGAGCTGATACCGAAATTCGAGCGGCCATGGACTGGACAAGCCGAGCGTATACATATCATCTTCTTTTTCTAACATATACACACTCCCCAACGCAATCTCTTCATCCATAAAGAAATCCACAATTCGCTCTCCGTTCCTACTGCAGAAAGCTTCCGCATAATCTTCCACAAATGCTGCAAGCCTCTGTGTTTCTTCTTCCACATCCGCCTCCCTGTCCTGCACCGGGTTTAACAGCAGTCCGGCTCCGACAATGATGAGCGCCAAAGCAGCAGCCACAATCGCAAACACCGTTCTTTTCCGATAAGCCAAAATATTGCGGACTCTCCTTTCGACATTACCCTCTCCGAAAGCCAGTGGACTGCTCCAAGACCTGCTTTCCCCGGTAGATAATGAAAGCAATGATCTGGAATACTCTTTCTTGACGCCCGGCCCTAGTTTCTTTAAAACGGTCTCATCGCAGGACATCTCCATATCGTTTTCCATCAAAACAAAAGCAAGCCATACAAGAGGATTGAACCAGTGAATGCAGACCGCCGCATAGAACGCTATCTTTACAAGATAGTCCTTTCTCGCAATATGAATTTTCTCATGGGTAAGGACATACCGCTTCTCTTCTTCCTGTAAATGTGCCGGCAGGTAAATCCGCGGCCTGAAGATTCCCATAACGAACGGCGTTGCAATTCCCTCCGCCTCATACTGATTTTCCTCTGTTAAAACGGCATTTGCCAGCGAACGGTGTAAACGCAGTACCGTTCCGATACTATACAGAACAAGCGCAAGTATTCCCGCAAGCCATACCCAGGCGCCGACAGCAATGACTTTCCGCCATGTTCCCCACACACTTTCCGTATTATCATTTGAATGCGCCGATATATCCGTTCCGTTTTCCGTTTCCTGTACCGCTGCGGCGATTGCGGTATCCTGCACTTTCTCTCCGCTTTCATCCGCATTCGATACGCGTATGATATCATTGGAGAGCAAATCGGTATTCACCCGCAGCAGACTATAACTGCTGGATATCGAAAAAGGACAGAGCAGGCGGAACAGCACCACGCTCCACAACAGATAGGAAAAGATTTTCGGCTGCTTCTTCAAAAAGAACCTGAGCACGATGACCGCCGCGATGCAATAACCTGCCGTAAGGCTCATATTCAATACTGTCAAAAATATCTGGCTCATTTTTCCTCTCCTTCGAACTCTTCAAAACTGTCTATCAATTCCCGGATTTCCGCCGCCTGTTCCTTCGTCAGTTTCTTCCCGCCCATAAAAGCGGTCAAAAATCTGGGAATCGAACCGCCGAAAGATTCTTCTACGAATTTCCTGCTCTTGTAACTGTAAAATTCCTCTTTGGATATCAGAGAAGTGACAATTGCTTTTTCATTCTGAAAAATACCTCTTTCACACAGCTTCTTCAACACCGTATAAGTCGTCGATTTCTTCCACTGAAATTCTTTTTCGCATAATTTTACGAGTTCCGGCGATGCAATCGGTTCTTTCTGCCATATCAGCTCTGCGAACCGCGCTTCTCCCTCTGCTAATTTGTATTCCCTCATAAATATCCTCTCCCTTCTGTACGGTTGTTTGGTCTATTTATAATAGACTATATTTTCAGTCTATCCCAGATAGACCAATTTGTCAAGAAAAAAGACGGAAATCATCCGCCTTCTCTTCACACTTCCAGTCATGCCGACACAGTCGGCACAAACAATCTATGCAGAATGACCGTCAGGGCATTCTGCAGTGTGAAGAAGGTTCGCAACGCGAACCGTAGAAGTTCTTAGCGAAGCAGCCTTTGCTGCAAGCTTTAGAACTTCTCTTCACACTTTATGCTATCTGCAGCCGCCCGCCAAACGCCACCCTCTTTTGTCCGGGCACGATGCTCCCTATCTCATAACAGTCATAGCACTTCCTCACACTCTCCATGACCGCCTCTTTCTTCTCCTGCGAAACGACGATCACAAGCCCGACGCCACAGTTAAAAGTAGCAAGCATTTCTTCTTCCTCGATATTTCCCATCCTTTGGATATAACCAAAAACAGGCAGCACCCTGATTTTCGCCAGATCAATTTCTGCACACAATCCGTCCGGGATGATGCGGCACAGATTCCCCTCGATGCCGCCGCCCGTAATATGAGCCATTCCGTGCACCTTGCCGCTAATGTTTTTTATCACTTTATAATAAGGCGTATGAACCTTCATGATCTGCTCGATAAAAGTCTCTCCCGCCACCTTATCCAGTTTCATCTGCGGCATCTTGTCCATCAGCATTCTGACAAGCGAATACCCGTTCGTATGCAGACCGTTGGAAGCGACCGCAAGAACCGCATCACCCTCCTTAATCGCAGAACCATCGATAATATCCCTCTTCGACAAAATTCCCGCAACACTTGATGTCAGAATATAAACGCCCTTTTCCACGACCTGCGGTTGGATGGAAGTTTCTCCGCCCACGAGTGCACACTCGTTTTCTTTACAGGCCTCCGAAATTCCCCGGACAAAAGATTTGATTGTTTCTTTCTCCGCATTTCCGCAGACGATCGTATCCAGAACCGCCAGCGGCCTTGCGCCCATCACCGCAATGTCGTTCACGAGATGATTGATCATATCGTGGCAGACTGATTCGCCGTAACCATATTCCATCGCCAGTTTTTGTTTGGAACCCGGCTCTTCAGCCTTCAACACAAGCACCGGTTCGGCTATCTCCGGAAAATGAATATCGTACAACGATGCAAACGGGCCGAATCCGTTCATCACCCGCGTATCCTCTGTTTTTAAGTATACCGCCATTTCTTTTTTCATGGCATCCGTATAGGAAATATCAACGCCCGCTTTCCGATAGGAAAAGTTTTCACCGCTTTTCTCCTGTCCGGCCAGAATTTCATCCACCGTTACATGCAGGAGTTTTGCCAGTTCCACCAGCATTTCCACGTTGGGCAGCGTCCCGTTCTCCCACTTAGATACCGCCTGAAATGATACCTGTAAACGCTCCGCCACTTCCGCCTGTGTCATGCCCGCTTCTTTTCTTTTTCCCACAATAAAATCCGCAATTTTCCTGTTATCCAGCATATGGGGTTCCCTCCGATTACTGCATTTTCATATGAATTTACCGTTTCTTTTTCCAGAATATCACCTGGTCATCTTCTCCGGCAATAACCGAATATTTGAAATCCTCACCCCAACTCTACTGCGCGTTGAGATAGTTTTTCCCACGGAACAAGCACTTCAATCAGTCCTTCGCCATCCCAGGCAATCTGGCCAAAGCCATAATAAAAGGCAATTCCCTGTTTCGTCAGATAAAAACCGGATCCCCATCCGCCTTCTTCATAGGAGCGATACCAGCATTCTCCCGCTGTCTCTTCGTACTCCGTACCCGGAAAAAGTATCTTAAAGCCCTGCTCTTCTTCAAAAGCCTGATCGATCAGTGCGCTCCATTCTTCTTTGGTCATATGCGGAGCAATCTGCTGTAACTGCGCTTCCTGACCCGTATTTACATCGACCGTATAAGCACACAGCGACGGGAACGCGCTGACGCCGCCCGTATGATGCTGCGCAAAGAAAACAAGGCTGCAATAATTTCCTTCCAGATAAGTCAGACATTGAAACTCCATGACATCGGATGGATGATTATCGCCATACACATTTTTATCAT
The DNA here is from genome assembly GCA_947178125.1 of uncultured Lachnospiraceae bacterium. GTDB lineage: Bacteria > Bacillota > Clostridia > Lachnospirales > Lachnospiraceae > UBA3282. The sequence continues at coordinate 10,412 of CAMWXB010000032.1, forward strand.
AATCCTCTTCCAGCGTTTCGTTCTCGCAATGCCATTGTCCCCGTTCCTGCCATGTTTTTGTCGTCTCGCGTTCCTTCTCTTCCAGAAAGCGGTTCACCTGATCTGCGCCGGGCAGCGTATCCTTCAAATAGAAATTCCGGTAATTATAGTGATAGATTTTCTCCCCGTTCTTATCCGCATAGTACCGTTCTCCCGTCTCGCTTATTCTCCCGTATTCCGCTGACGGATAGTCCCCGCAGGTACGCCAGATATTGCCTGTTGAGTGGACATGATATGGCAGACTATCCGAATCCTGTCCGGTCAAATCGTCCGCTGCTTCCGAATCATCATCGGTCCGGTACACATCTTTTTCCGGATAATGCCCCGCACTGTATGCGGGTTCCTCTTTCGGATAATAATCTGCCCAATATCCCGGTTCTTCTTCCGGATAATAATCCGCCGTATATTCCGGTTCTTCTTCCGCAAAAAGCTGATATCCCATATACAGATAACGAACGGGCGTCACCGCATCATTATCCGGGCAGAATACAGAAATGCTGTAACCGGAAAAAGAATACTCATCGGCGGCCGGCAGCCTGTACTCTCCCATACGGTTCAAATAGCGGATTCCTTCCTGACTGCTCCACTCACGGATTCCGTAATACAAAATCCCATAACAGGATTCCCCGCTCCATTCTGCAACCGTCTCTTCTAACGGTATCGCGGAAACCGCTTCGATAAGCGGCTGTAAATCTTTATTGGCATCATATGTGTCAACCGTTACCGCACCGTGCAGCCAAATGCTGATCTTGCGGGAACGACCTAATGAATAACTGATCAGATAGCTGTCAATAAAATCGCCGTTTTCATCAAAACCACATAACATGGTATCCAATGACAGGACTTTCCCGTCCGGCGCAAAATGCAGGTTAAAACTGGTCGTCACGCACAACTTTTCCGGAAGGTCTACCTCTTTCCGAATGTCTTCCAGAATGCCCTCTATCCCTGTCTCATACACATTATCATGGCGCAGTACAACACTCCTTTTGTCCCGTAAATCTTTCAAATACCAGGACAGCTCCCCCTGATAGGGAATTGCGCTTCTGACCACGAGAAAACTTCCATATAAGGTGACAGCCGCCAGAAAAAGACCTGCTGCCGCTTTGAATCCTCTTTTATTCCGCATGCTGACCGTTGATAATTTCAGTTCCAGAAAAGCCCTTTCCTCCTGCCCGATTTCCTGCAGCGCCAGCACAAGCACAGTCTTATCGCGCAGAAAAATCTGACAATAGCCCTTCCGCATGATATACCATTTCACGTCTTCCCCTGCAAAAAATTTTTCGCCCGGCTCTTTCTCCCCCGTCGCTGTCGTCGCTGCCGTTACCGTCAGCATATTTCCGGCCGCCTTTAACTGCCGGAAGACTGCCAGAATTTTATGCCTGTCGTAGGCTGACCATAACCAGACTCCGTAACCAACCGCGCCAATCCACCACAGCAGACAGCCGGACAAAATCGGTATGTTTCTGAAAAGCCTGCCGAACCGGCACAGGGAACACAGGTAAAACCATGTGATTCCATAAACGGCCAGATTGGCCGGATTTGTCAGCACATGATATGCCGTTTTCAGGAAAAGTGAAGCTTTGCTATTTACGGATGACAATTTCTCTGTATTCCCATGTTTTTCCCTCGTTGGTTGACTCGTATTTGGCTTTGGTCCCTCCATACTCCGAATAGTCCTCCATCCCTATATACAGACACAGAATGCCGTCCTTCTCTTCCGGCGCGTATGCCATACAATAACGTTCCGGGACCTCCGGAATTTTCTGTTTTTCCCAGGTCATCCCGCCGTCTTCCGTCCGCCAGATATCCGGCGTTACCGAATCCCTGATTGTCACGAAGCCGACTCTGTTATTGATGAATACCGCTCCCGTCGTCAGGGAATGGCTCTCCGTTACCATATCCGGCCCCGCATTTCCGACGAGCTGCCATGACTTCCCTCCATCCGTCGTATGAAAAAGAATCGTCGATTCCTGCCAGACAACGCGCTCTCCCGTAAAAATCAAAAAGCCTTCCTGTCCGTTCTCCGGAAAATTCACATAAATTTTCCGGCCGCCAAAATAATCATACGTCACAACGGACTTCTTAAAACTCCGACTCTCCTCTTCGTAGAAAATGACAGAAAAAGGAACCGAATTGCTTCCGCCATAAGCGAATACGATTTTATTTTCATCCACCTGATAGCTGCCCTCCTGCAATGAAGTCAGCTTTCCGTCCATTTCGTCTCCCCGTCCGTAAAGTTCTTCCAGCGTGATCGGCACTTCCATCCATTCACCGTCCTCGCCGCTGACCTTCAAAACGTCCTCTCCCGTATCGACCTGATAAGCATTTTCCGCGATGTCATCTGCCTGAGAACCGTTCTTTTCTTCATCGTCTATCCCATAGAGCAAATCGCATGACGGAACATCGCCGAGCAGATTGGATGACGGCTGTTCCTGAACCGGTATCTCCTGTCCGGATTGCTGCACCTGCTGTTGCACGGCCTGTATGTCATAGGCTTCCAGCACGACCTCCGTTTCCGCGATTCCTTCCAGTTCAAAAACATAATCCTGCACCATGCAGATATGCACCGTCCAGTTAAAATACGCATAATAGCCGGATTTTTCCTGTGCAATTCGGGCATGGCTGCGGAGTTCCTGCGAAAACTGCGAAAGTTCCTCCTCCTTATAACCGATATGGTACCGGAAAATTACCGCAAAGACCGCCTCCTGCTTATCCCCTGCCAGCAGCCGGCTGGAAATGGTTTCCAGACTGGTATACGCATATTTTTCCGGATCCCACTGCCCCATTCGTTCCTGGTCCACATAATAAAACAGATACCGCTGAAGCAGCAACGGCACGGCCTCTCTGTATCTGTCCGCATCTTTCAAACGAATCTGCCACGGTCCTTTTGCCGCATAGGGAAGTTCCTCATATTCTTTTTCCTCATAAACATTTTCTCTCTGCCATTCTTCAAAATAGGCATTTTCGGAAACCGGCTCCAGTTTCACCATAGCATCGACCGCCGCCTGTGAAAAACTTTCCGGAATCTCATACCCATCGTAAAAAGAAGTTCTTGGTTCCCCATTTTCATCATAACCGAAGCTCTCCGCCTGTAACTGCGCCTGCTTCGCCCGGTAGTTATCGTACAAACTGTCACCGATACGATAAAAGCTGAACACAACATCCGCCAGCAAAATAATGATTGCGGCATAAGCTAAAGAATCCAGCCTTTTATCCTCCTTCATAATGGCGGAAATTCTCGCTTTCATCATCCGCTTCCCGTGATAAAAATAAGCAGAATACGCCTGTCCTTCCGTCCGCTCCTGCTCCATACATTCGAGCAGCGCATACCCGTACTCTTTTCTTTCCTCCATATCCCGGCCTTCCACGACCGCCTCGTCGCAGGCCACTTCCACATCCCGGTAACTGACCGCCTTCAGCAGATAAATAAACGGCTGGAACCAGAGCAGCGACTGCACCAAAAGCATGAATAATTTATAGAGCGTGTCTTTATGCCGTATATGATAACATTCATGCAGAAAGATGAAATGCAGCACCCGCTCGCTGTATTCTTTTTCCGGTAAGATCAAAACCGGTTTTCTGAAACCGATGATAAAAGGCTCTCGGACTGCCCTGCTTCCATAGAGAAAAGACCTTTCTGCCCCTTCATCTTCTTTCCTCTGCAATCCGGTCTCCCAAACGGCCTCTTTCAGACTCTGCTTTACAGATTCATCCGATATGATATTGACCTGACCGATGCAGCTTCTCCGAAACCGCACATAATTCAGATAATGAATCAGCATCACAAAAACAGCCGATGCAAGCCACGACAACACCACAAGCTGTTTCCATCTGCTATATAGCACATAAGGCAGTCCAAAATGATCAACGGCCCGCCTTATCAGATAATTTAATTGATAGGCATTTCTCAGAAAATATTCTATAAAAAGCAGATGCAGCAGAAACAGCTGCACCGCCAGAATTGCCCATATTGCTTTTCTCCATTTTGCTCTCATTTCTTCTTACTCTTTTCTTCCAAAAATTCCTTTAACTCCTCCATATCCTGCGCCGACAGTCCGTCGCCGTCATATAACGCCGTCACGAAATTTTTCAGGGAGTTACGATACATTTTCTGCAAGATATTCTTACTTTCCTTCTGTAGATATTCTTCTTCCTTCACCAACGGCGTATACCAGTTCACCTTCCCAATCTTCTCCACGCTGACGAACCCCTTCGCTTCCAGCCGGTTCAGAAAAGATAAAATCGTAGGCGCCGCCACATCTTTTTTCAAATGTTCTTCTATCTCCATGCGGTTGACCGGCCCGTCGTGCCGCCATATGATCATCATAATTTCCAGTTCCGATTCCGGTAATCTTTTCATTCCTGCATCCATACCTTTCGTATATTTCTTTTTCTACATTTGCCTAATAATAAATTAAACATATTTTACATCTGTCTGATTTGTTCGTCAAGCTATAAAATCAGGCTTCTGGGTATCAAAACTCCTCAATCCTGCACTGATGCTCTTTTTTATCCGCACTGTAATTTATTCCTACCAAAAGAATCTTTTCAATATTTTCTTTTTTCAGTTTTTCGAAATATTCTTTATCCCTTATCTGTTCAATGGCCGCTTCCGGTGTTCCGCCAGCATTTAACTCTACAACAATTCCCGGCAGATTACTTTTTCTTGGATAAAAAATATCATCTTTTAAGGCCTTCTGGAACTCCAGCATTAGTTCCTTATTTGGAATACCAAGTTCTCCGTCATGATAGGATAAAAGACCATATATGATCATGGCAGCGTAGATTTCTTCCCGATTAGCGGGGTTTTCCTGTCCAGCCGTATATTCTTCTATTATCTCCATCCTGACAGGCATATGATTGACCATTTTTACAACGTCATCTCTTACCTCCCCGATATTATATTTCAGAAAAAAAAGAACCTCATCCATTTTACCGGATCTTGTCCAATAACTACGACATTTCCCATTTAGCAGCGCCAATACGACCGAACGCGGGTTATATATTTTTCTACCATCGTCCGTATGATATCCGTTATACCATTCTGCGATTTCTTCCAATGACAATTTCGACTGTCTGCTGTAAAGCGCTTCAACTTCTTTTTCTGTAAATCCGAAATACTCATCAAATAAGGAATCATTCAACATGGTATATTCATCAAACATATTCAGGGCAGAACCTGTGCTATATTTTTTTACCGGCAGAACTCCTGTCATATAAGCAAGTGCTACATATGGCCTGTCTTTTAATAAATATCTTAAAAATTCAAGAAAATCTCCCTGATTCTCCCTGTACAGGTCATGACTGAAAATATAATCCCACTCATCAATCATAAAAATGAACTCATCTCCTGTAACCGCCAGCAGATCAGGCAGACAGTTCATACTTATATTAATAATATTGTATTTGTTCAAATGTACCTTATAATTCTTACTTCTGCTGATATTCAGGTTGTCAAATATTGCTTCCGATGGATATTTTTTCCCATAGTACGCCCCAAGCATATTCAATACGGATGTCTTCCCAAAGCGGCGGGGCTTCGTAACACACAAATTCAATAGTTGAAAGCGTTTTTCTTCCACACTTATACTTCATAAACAGTATACTCAAATAATATCAAAACAGCAACCGCTTTTCATTTCCTAATACCGTACAATCGTCCCATTCTGCACTTCCTTCGTCGCAGAAAGAATGACCTCGCTTTCACTGTCCAGCGCACCCTCTACCGCGACCCAGTTCTCGTTTTCATCCAAAACTTTTACGCTGACTTCTTCCACATAATATTCCATGCCGAGAATGCCTTCCCGCTCTTTTACCACATAGACATAACTCCTTGTACTCTCTGTGTGGATAGCTGCCGGTGGAAGGCAGTACGGATATTTCTCTCCCGTTTCCGTGTGCTTCATGACACCGGATAATCCCGGCATGCCCGTCCCTTCCGGAAGATTAATATAAATATCATAGTTTCCGGGCATCGCCTCATTTTCGGCCAGATAATCTACGGAAGCGTCCGACTCTTTACTGCTCCCGTCTAACTTCAGGCCCACTTTATCATTCAGGCTCACATATTTTTTCTGTTCCTTATCGAGCATCGCCTTGAACTGGCATGGTACCGTATCATCAGCAAGGAGCATAACCGCCGAATCGGGAATCCGCCCTCCTACACTGATAAAAATATCCGTGACCATACCACCGTTCTGCGCCGTAATCTGCCCGTTTACATCTTTGACTGCCTGATACTGTGCCAAATCCGCCTGCATATTGGCAAGTTCTATCTGACTGGACTCTAAAGTAGAATCCTCCTCTTCCGGCAAAAGGATATCCTCCACTCTTCTTCCGGCATCCTTCATCGTATTTTCCCTCTGCCACTTGGCATCCGCTTCCGCATAGGCCGCCGACTGCAAAGCATCCTTTAATGCTTCTTCATCGCCCGCCTGTTCCTCTATATCGGTCTCCGCCTGATTGATTTCTTCCGCTGCTCTGCCAACCAGAGTATCCTGATATCTTGCCTGCGCGTCATAATCCGCTCTGGCGCGTTCTTCTTCCAAAGCTTTTTTCTGCCTTGCCAGCTCTTCGTTCTGCAGAATGGTATTGATCTGAAGCTGTAATTTGGAAATCTGCGTCTGCTTCTCATCCATGATCGTCTCCAAATCCTCCATATCAATCGCAAACAGCACATCGCCTTCCTCCACCCTGTCACCTACCTGCACCATCACCTTTTCAATCCTCAGACCGCTCAGCGCTGTAATCGGGTTTTTGTCACCTGCAACGACAATACCTTCTACTTCCACAATGTGCTCCACATATTTCTGCTCAGCCTGCGTCGTCGTAACAACGGGAAGCCGCGACGCATAAATGCTTTTCGATATAATGGTACACAGCCACATAAGCGCAAGAAAAATGATAAATCCCCCAATGATCTTCTTTTTCCTGATTTCTCCTGCTTTCTTCTCCTCCAGCATTTTCTCACTCCTTTTTTCTTATCATTTATCTCATCATACATCTGCTTTCACAAACGCTCACCCTTCAACCAAACAACTTATCAGGAAGAATGCCCGTATTGGGGGCATTCTTTCGGGTGAGAAAGGTTCCGCCCTGCGGAACCGTAGAAAATCTTCACGAAGCGCCCACTGGCGCGAGTGTTAGATTTTCTTCTCACCCTATTCTTTTAAACCTGAAAAAATAATCCCCTGTTCCAGATAATCCTGTCCCCACACAAATACGAACACCGCCGGAATGAGCGTAATTATGGATGCCCCGAAAGCATATCCGGCCTGTGCCCATGTGATTTCCGGTAAATACAGGGAAAGCGGCCACAACGCCTTTTCTTCCAAAAAAGCCATCGGCTGTTCCATCATATTCCAGTATTCCAAAAAACCCAGCACCATTGCCGACAGTAATCCGCTCTTTCCGAGCGGAAGCCCTATCTTCCGAAAAATGGTAAACTCCCCTGCTCCATCGATGCGGGCCGCCTCAAACAGCTGCATCGGTATGCCGCGGAATCCGCCATATACAAGAAAGACCGGAAAAGTGGAAAATACCGCCGGAAGGATGAGCGCCTGATGCGTATCGAGCATCCCCAGCCTGTTCAGTACCAGATAACTTGACAGCATCGTGACCTGAAAAGGCAGCAGCATGAGTACGACATACAATGCAAAAAGCGCCCGGCTCCCTTTCACCTTATATACGGCAAATGCCCAGGCCGCAGGCACGCCTGCCAGAAGTTGTCCCACCAGAATACAGCCGACGATTTTGATGGAATTCCAAAATAAGACAAAAAACTGCGGCGTCAGAAAAAGCAGCTTCCCATAGTTTTCAAAGGTAGGATAATCCGGCACCAGTTTCCATGTAACAAACGCAAGGTCTTCTGCAAAAATCGGTGACAGACATTCCCTCAGTTCGCCGTTTCCCATCACGGAACCCGTTATGAGAAGCAGCACCGGCAGACAGACCAGCACCGCCGGAAGCAGAAGCAGGACCGTCGTAATCTCCTGTTTTATACCCTTTATTTTTTTCTTCATACTAACCTCCCTATTCGCTCTTATCCCACAAACGCTGCAGAATCATAATGACCACAAACAGAAATCCGCCCACACAGACGGCCGCCGCCGCCATTTTATCGAAATCCAGATTGACGAACCAGTTATTGAACAGATGCTGCAACAGATAAATATCCTGTTCCGGATAAGAACCCGCTACCAGATAGGCTTCTCTGTATATCTTAAAAGAATTCAAAAAAGAAAGAATTACAATTGTATAAAGACTTCCCTTCAGATTCGGAAGCACCACCCGGAAAAAGCTCTGCAGCTCCGAAGCGCCATCCACTCTGGCCGCTTCCAGCATTTCCCCGGAAATTCCTAAAATTCCGGCAAGCCACAAAACTATCGTATAGCCCGTATTTTTCCAGACATAGCTAAAAACCAGCACCCAGAAAGCCGCACTGCTTCCCAGATAATCTTTATGTATTTCGCCCCACAGCCCGCTCCATTCTCCAAGCCGCGTCAGAAACAGGTTCAGAAAACCCTGCTTATAAAAAAACATCTTCCAGACGATAACGATTGTTGCCGTAGGCATTGCAAGCGGAAACAGATAAAGCGACTTGATCAGTCCTGCGCTTTTCAGCTTACTGAGCGGAAACGCGATGATCAGTCCCACCACGACCAGAATTGGAATGCAGACAAATGTAAAACGGAACGTATTCTTTACCGCCAGCTGAAAAGCCTGATTGGTAAAAATTGTCTTATAGTTCTGAATCCCGTTGAACTGCCCCGTTACCGCCGTCGTAAAAGAACGCTTGAACACATCCAGAAACGGGACCAGTACAAATACCAGCACACCGATAAAACTGGGTGCCAGAAATAAGAAAAAAGCTCTCCGCAGTCTGTTCTTTTTCCATCGAAACTTTTGTATTTTCAAATCCAATCTCCCTTTCATATTTCCAGATTTCATTAGAGAATCGCCCTGCGATTCTTTGATGTAAGAAATTCTTCTCACATTTTTATTCTGCCATATAAAGCGAAATCTTTTTCCCGATGTCTTCCACTGCTTCATCAAGGCTCTTCGTTCCCTGTATATAAGCGATACCTTCTTCATAGACCGCGTACTCTATCAAGTCATTTTTGAGATATGCCGTATCGGCTCCTTCTATACATTTTCTGAATTCTGCGAGCAATGTCTCATCCGGCCAGTAAACTTCCAGATGCACATAAAGCCCCTCGTCATTGCTCAGGATATAGGAACCGCACACCCCGCTGTCATCGACTAAATCTTTGGGTGTGGTATATTCCTCAAAAGCCGCCGTATTGACCGGCAATCCATAATACAGGCTGGTCTGGTTCTCTTTGCCAAAACAGGTTTTGACAAAATCTTCTGCCCGCTCCTGATGATTTGATGCCGTGCTGATACCGAGCAGCGTTTCCGCCCAGAATACGTTATCACACTGTCCCTTCATCGTCATCCATCCGGTATTTTCAAAACCTTCTACCCGCTGTATCGAAGTGAACATATTATATCCGTTAAAACTGTCGAATACGGAAAATACACCGTTCACCATCTGCGTCATACCGCCCAGATAACTCATCGCATCGGTTCCCGTTCTGATATCATCGGTATCATCATAAGACGGCACACCTACATACTGCGCATAATACTCGTTCATGGCCTCATAATCTTCCACGATATTCTCCGGAATACCATCCATCTGCGCATCATAAATCCGCTTCGTCTGTTCTAAAAACTGTTCGACCGCATCCCGGTTCAACTCACCGCTGTCCGTTATCCATGCAGGCGCACAGGCCATGGAAAACAACCGCATAATCCCTTTTTCCGAGCAAAAGCCCAGCAGGTCTTTTTCCGGATTATCCGCCCGGAGCGCCTCGACCATATCCGCAATATCTTCAATGTCCTGAACCCCTGAAAGATATTTTTTATCCGCCATTATGACCGGAATCCGCACCTCACACGGCATCGCATAAACTTTCCCGTCTTCTTTTACGGCCTCCGTTATGTTGGAAAACAACGGCTCCTCCTGTTCGATTTCCTCCAAAAGCGGACACAGGTCGAGCAGTAGTCCTTTTTCTATATAAGAATCCAAAGGCATATTGTCGAGCAGTAAGATATCCGGCCCTTCTCCAGCCATGATTTTCGTATTCAGGCTCTTAATAGCATCTTCCCTTGTAACGGAGCTGCTGCCATCCATCCCAAGCTCAAATTCAATATAGACCTCGGGATTTCTGACCTGATATAAATTGATTGCCTGCCTGATGGTTTCATTATCTTCTAACGCATACAGTGTCAATTGTTCATTTGGTTTTGCCGGGACATCGGGATCATATACATAATGTACCATTTTCGCGCCTTCAAATAATGCCAGAAACTCATTATTTTCAAGCGGCAGCATTCCCTGAAGCCTGTACGACGGATTTCCGAGACTGCATAACTCTCCGTCTATGATCTGCTCCATAACGCTTCCGCCTATCACATGACGATACAGCCCTTTTTCTCCTGCCAGATAAAGGATGTCATCTCCGCCGAAAAAGTAAAACAGTTCATAAGTATCTTCGTTATCGTAATGATTGTTCCTGTCCCCGTAATTTGTACTGACAAATTCTGTCAAAATCTCATCTTCTATATATTCTTCTTTCTCCATATCATACAAAACGGGGCCATCATAGTCGTGACCGTCTATCAGCATCAGATTCCCCCGAAACCGTATTAATTCCGGCCTGCCGCCATCCAGCGCAAGAAACGGTTCACTGCTTCCATCCTCCTTGACCTCATATAAATCAGAACCGCCCATTGTGCTGACAAAAATCCTGCCGTTATCCGCTATATAAATCTGGTACAGATAGGCTTCGCTTTCCGTAATCTGAATATCCACCGGGATTTCCGTATTGTCCGGCTTGATGATGAATGCCTGCGGATTCAATTCAAAAGAAGAAAAATCATCCAGTGAACTCTCTTCTTCCCCGGTCATTTCATCTTGTAATGTATCCGTATCTTTGCCCGCCGTCTCATCTACCGGTGTATCCGCATCTTTGCTCATCGTCTCGTCTGCCAGTGTATCTGCATCTGCCTGACGTATCATCGCAACCGTATTGTCCGGCCCGACCGCCATGCTCATAACATAGACGCCCTCCTCTAACATCTCTGACCACCAGCTTCTCGTATCCGTTATCCAGGCAGTTCCGTTATCTTCTGCTTTCATAAATTCTCCGCTTTTATCGGAGATGAGCAGATTTCCGTCGGATAATTGATAGAGTCCGTTACCTCTTCCGGAAATTTTGTCCGATAAGTCCGTTACTTCCTCCACATAACGTCCCATAGCGGACGACGAAGAGCCTCCCGTTCCGCCGTTGTCTGCCGACGCAGCTTTGTTATTATCGTTTTCTGCCCCGCCGCAGCCGCCTACGGATACTACCACAGCCGCCATTGCCAAAAAGACTGCGATTTTCTTTTTGTACTCCTTTATCATCGCTCTAACATACCTCCCGTTTTTCTCTCTCTTCGCACCTTTATTCTGAAAGATAAATCGAAACCTTTTTTTCGATGGCATCTACCGTTTCCTCAAGGTTCTTCGTTCCCCGCAGATACGCGGTGCCTTCTTCATACACGACATTCTCCACCATATCATTTTCGATATACGCCGTATCAAGTTCTTCTATATATGCTTTATACCGGCTGGCTTCCTCTTCCAACGGCCAATAATATATCAATACGATGCGTTCGCCATCTTCTCCGTCCGTAACGACAGAGCCCCATCTTCCGTCGCTTCCGGCTTCATCCGGCAGCAGAAAGCTTTCCTCATAAGCGGTCTCATTTACCGCAAGGCTGTCATACAGATAAGACTGATTCTCTCTTCCGAGGCACACTTTCAGGAAATCCTCCGCCAGTTCGATATTTTCCGATGCCGCATTAATACTAAGAAGCGTCTCCGCGCAGAATACATTTCCGCCCTGCCCTTTCATGGGAACCCATTCTACATTTTCAAAGCCTTCAATCTTCTGTATGGAAACCAGATCGATACAGGAAAAATTGCCGAATAACGCCCGATAATAGCCCCCGATATAATTCATCTTATTTATGCCCGACACTCTGACATAATCCGAATCTTCAAAGGAAGGAACCCCGTTATACATCTCATACGCCTGTGCCGTTTCCTGATACCGTTCGACTGCCCTGTCCGAAATACCGTCCATCTGCGCATCATAAATTCTTTTGGTCTGCTGCAGAAATTCCCGAACCGCCTCTTTATTCATATCGCCGTTCTCCGTCATCCATGCGGGAGCACAGGTTATGGAAAACAGCCGCAGAATACCTTTTTCGGAACAATAACCGAACAGGTCCTGTTCCGGCTCTTCTTCTCTTAGTTTTTCCATCATGTCGGCGATGCCTTCCAGACTGTCTGCCTGTGAAAGATATTGCTTTTCCGCCATCATGACGGGCAGTTTTATTTCACAGGGAACCATAAAAATCTGTTCGTCCGTCTTTACAGCATCCAGAATATTCTCGAGCAGCACTTCTTCTCCGCTCAACTGACTCAAAAACGAACTGAGGTCAAGAAGCATCCCTTTGTCGATATAAGAGGACAGCGGCATATTATCTAACAGCAATATGTCAGGCCCCTCTCCTGCCATAATCTTTGTATTCAGGCTCTTTAACGCATCCTCTCTCGTAACGGAATTATCTCCACTCATACCGCATTCAAATTCAATATAGACTTCCGGATTCTGCGTCTGATATAAATTAATTGCCTGTCTGATCGTCTCATTATCTTCCAGACCGTAAACGACGAGTTTTTCGCTCGGCTTCGTCGGAATATCGGGGTCATAAACATAATGTATCATCCTGCTTCCCTCAAACAGCGCCAGAAATTCGTTGTTTTCAAGCGCGATCATCGACTGTATGTTATAAGCCGGATTTCCGAGACTGCAGAGTTTCCCATCAATCAGCTGTTCCATCGCGCTGCCGCCTATCACATGGCGGTACAGCCCTTCCTCACCCGCCAGATAAATAATGCCTTCTTCTCCAAAAAAGAAATACAGACCATAGGAATCTATGCTGCTGCCCGTTCTGTCCCGATAGTTTGTTTCCATGAACTCTGCCAGGACATCGTCCTCGATATACTCCTTTTTGTCCAGATCATAGATAGCCAGACTATCATAAGCGTATCCGTCCATGACCATCAGATTACCCTGAAACTGTATGAGATTCGGGTGTCCGGCCTCCACCATCAGGAACAGTTCGCTGCTGCCATCTTCTTTGACTTCATAGAGATTAGAATTTCCTCTGGTCGTGACAAAAATCCTTCCTGCATCCGAAATATAGACCCGGTCCAGATACTGGTCGTCCTCTGTCAGTGCAATATCAATCGGGATTTCCGTATTGTCGGGCTTAATGAGCAACAACCTGGGATTCAACTCCAACGGCAGGTCTTCTGCTCCCGTTCCCTCTTCGGCGCTGTCTGTTCCTGCGCTGCTTTCGGCCTCTTCTCCGCTCTCTGCTTCACCTTCAACACGATTGACCTCTTCCGCATCACCCTGATAAATAAGGGCGACCGTATTATCCGGCCCGACCGCCATGCTCATGATATAAGTGCCTTTTTCCAGCATTTTTGTGCGCCATCTCCGATGGTCTGTCATCCAGATGGCTCCGTTATTATCCGTTTTGATAAATTCCATATACCGGTCGGTCACAATCAGATTTCCATTATCCAACGGGTAGATTCCGCTCCCATCCCCGGAAATTTTAGCGGATAAATCCGAAACTTCCTCTACATAACGCCCCATCGCTTCCGGGGAAAGTTCCCCGCCCTGTCCGTTGCTATTACCTGCAGAACCGGACCCACCCCCGCCGTTTCCTGCAGTGCCACAGCCGCCAAGAGAAACCGTCAGTATCACAAGCGACAGTATCTTTGCAATTTTCCCATTCCTTTTCCTTCTCAATGCCATTTTCTGGCACCCCCTTTATATACCACGAAAAGAACCGCCGGTAAAACGATTCTCTTCGCATTTCTTTTTTCGATTATTCCGCCATATAAAGAGCAATTCGCTTCTCAATGGCCGTCAAAGTTTCATCAAGGTCTCTCTTTCCCTGGATATATCCGCCGCCTTCCTCATATACGGCATCCTCCAGCGTTCGATTCTCTATATAAGATGTATCCATTGCTTCGATACACTTTCGGAGTTCCTCTTTCTGCTCTTCATCCGGCCAATAAGATATAAAGCTGGCCGTTTCTCCTTCCGGCGTTCCCATGCTTTCCCAGCTGAAAGCCCCATCTTCACCTACTCTGTCATCCGGTATGAAAATCTGCTCAAAAGCCGCCCGATTTACCGGAAGGCCGGTCCAGATTGCCGCCTGGTTCTCTTTTCCAAGACACAGCCGTATAAAATCCTCCGCCTGTTCGGGATGTTTCGATGCGGCGCTGATTCCAAGCAATGTGTTGGCGCAGAACACATTACTGCTCTGCCCGTTCATGACAGACCATACGGTATTTTCATAACCGTTCACCTTATTGATGGAGCACATCTCCGCATAGGAATTAAAGCTGCTCAGCGCTCCACAGTGTATCTGCGTATATTCTGATGTATAAAACATCGATCCGGCTCCGGTCCGCAGATATTTGGAATTATCTCTTGTCTCCCCAAATTCTGCCATCCAGTTTTCATTGGCCTGATTATACCTATCGATATTTGCCTGCGGAAGTCCATCCAGCTGTGCATCATAGATACGCTTCGTCTGTACCAGAAATTCCCCAATCGCTTCTTTGTCGATTTCGCCGTTTTCCGTTATCCACGCGGGAACACAAGTCATGGAAAACAAACGCATGATTCCCTTGGTCGTAGAAATCATTAAGAGGTCTTTCTCCGGATTATCCCGCCGCAATTCTTCCATCCCGTCGGCAATTCCTTCCAAATCCTTCATCTGTGCAATATATTTCTCTTCTCCCGCTATGGCCGGAAGATAAATTTCACAGGGCATTGCATAGAGTTTATCACCTATCTTCATGGCATTGGCAATATTGTCGAACAATGCTTCATCACCGCTCAAACCGCTTATCAATGCGCTCATATCAAGTAATAGCCCTTTTTCGATATAAGAATCCAGAGGCATATCATCCAGAATCAGGACATCTGGTCCTTCTCCCGCCATAATTTTCGTATTCAGGCTTTTCAGGGCATCTTCCCGTGTTACGGAACTGCCTTCTGCAATTCCCACTTCATATTGTATCAGAACCCCCGGATTCGCCGTCTGATACAGGGAAACCGCCTGTCGTATCGTCACATTATCTTTCAGACTGTATACCTTCACCAATTCATCCGGTACGGTAGGGATATCCGGGTCATAGACGAAACGTACCAGCCTCGCGCCCGTAAATAATGCCAGAAATTCGTTATTATCCAGCATTACCATTCCTTCAATCCTATAGGATGGATTGCTGAGCGTACAAAGACCGCCGTCGATGACCTGCTCCATTGCGCTGCCGCCCAGCACATGCCTGTGCAGACCCTTTTCGCCTGCCAGATAAAATACATTCTCATTTCCCACGAAGAAATACATCTCGAAGCCGTCATCCATATTAAATTTATTTCCGCCGTTATAATACTCTTTGACAAAATCTTTTAAAATTTCATCATCTGTTATGTATTCTTCCTTTTCCATATCATAAATCAGAAGCGTATCATAAGAAGAGCCATCCATAATGAGCAGATTGTCATGAAACTGCATAAGATCTGGCGCGCTTCCCGGCAGTGTCAGATAAAGTTCACTGCTTCCGTCCTCTTTTATCTCATACAGATCATCGCTGCCTGATATACTGACGAAAATCCTCCCATCTTCTGTCACCCCAACTGACTGCGGCGTCAGTCCGCCTCCTGACATCTGCGAATCGACAGGAATTTCAGCGCCGTCAGATCCTATTGCAAGAAGTCTCTGTACATATTCTCCATTCTCATCCATCTCGCCGTAAACGACGGCCGTTGTAGAATCCGCCCCGATTGCTATATCAACAATATAGCTGTCCCTCTTCTCTAATTCGTCAAGCCATGCCCGTCGTTCTTCTTCCCAGGTTGCCCCGTTATCTCTGGAAACGAGAAACGGTTTATTTCCATTGCTGATGATCAGACTGCCGTCCCCCATCTGGAATAACCTGTTCCGGCGCCCTGAAATCTGCTCCGACAGATCCGTAACCTCTTCCACATAACGTCCCATCGCCTGACTGTCCACAGGCTGCTGCCCCGCATTCTGACTGCTGTTTCCACTATTTTCCGCATTCGTTTTCTTCGTATCTGCCGCACCCGCGTCATCCGTTCCGTTCGCTGTCTGCTCCGTATTATCATTATCCGCGCCACTCTGCCCGCACCCGCCAAGCAGCATTACTACCATAGAAAGCAAAACCAACATCGATACCGCTTTCCTGAATCTTCTATTCTTTTTCATCTTCTATATCCATTCCCTTTCTTAATTTACACTCTTACACAACCCCAGGAAGAATGCCCCCTTTTGGGCATTCCCATTTTGACAGAATCGCTTTAAAGCGATTCTGTCAGGCAAAGAAGATTTGCAACGCAAATCGTTAGAGTTTCTTAATCCGGGAATGATTTAGATTTTCTTAGGCGGCGTCCTTTGACGCCTTAGAAAATCTTCATTCCCTTTTATTCGGCCATATAGATTGAAACCTTCTTCTCAATGGCCGCCAAAGTATCCTCAAGGCTCTGCGTACCCTGTAAGTATGCGACTCCTGCTTCATATACCGCCTCTTCCAGCACAGTATCTTCAATATACGGAATCTTTACCGCTTCTATCCAATTCTGTAATTCCGTAATCTGTGCTTCACTCGGCCAGTAGATTGTCAAACGAAAAATCTGTTCATCCTCATCCATCATCGTAATACTGCTGTATACCCCATCATCATCGATATCATCCTGTATTTCCTGCAGGATTTTATAAAATGCCTCCCGGTTGACCGCAAATCCGTTGTATAGAGAACTCTGATTTTCCACACCAAGAAGTACCTCCAGAAAAGCCTCCGCCTGCTCTATGTTAGCGGAAACCGCATGAATACCTGCAAGTGTCTGCGGATAAAAAATTTTATCCCCCATAGGCACCACCTTACTGTCTTCATACTTCTCCATCCGTTGTATAGAGCATAATGCAGCATATCCGTATTCGCCGCTTTCTGTCGCGCAGATCATCTGGCGTATTCCCATCAGATAATCCATATAGTTCATATCCACTCGGACCATCTCGGATGACTCACGCACATCATAACCGTATAACTCCGTCAGCATATCATTTAATTCATTGTACTGTGCAAGCGCTTCTTCCGAAAGTCCGTTCATCTGCGCATCATAAATCCTCTTGACCTGTATCAGATAATCTTCGAGCGCTTCTTCGTCGAGTTCTCCCTGTTCCGTTTTCCAAAATGGAACGGAAATCATGGAAAACAGTCTCATAATGCCGCTCGCCGAACAATCTCCAAACAGGTTCTTCTCCGGAACATCTTCCCGCAGTTTTTCTATTGCATCCGCAATATCCGAAAGTTCCGCCGTCCTGGAAGTATAAGCTTCTTTTCCAAAAACAAGCGGTAACTGCACTTCCACCGGCATCATATAAATTTTATCCTCCACGCGGAAAGCATCCACGAGATTGTCAAACAACGCAGTCTCTCCGCCCAGACTGTCAATCATGGGACTTAAATCGAGCAGCAGCCCTTTTTCCATATAAGAATCTACCGGCATACCGTCCAGTATCAGGACATCCGGCCCGTTATCCGCCATCATTTTCGTATTCAGGATTTTCAACGCATCCTCTCTTGTAACGGAACTGCCTTCCTCTATGCCGATTTCATATTCGACATAAACCTCCGGATAAGCCCTCTGATACAAATCAGCTGCCTGCCTGACCGTTCTATTTTCTTCCAGACTGTATACTTTCAGCGTTATGCTCGGAACCGTCGGGATATCCGGATCATATGTAAATCTTACCACTTTCCCGCCGCCGAACAATGCGACGAACTCGCTGTTGTCAAGCGCCAGCATCCCACGGAGCGTATACGAAGGATTATTAAAAATACTAAGATTTCCGTCAATTACCTGCTCAATGGCACTGCCGCCGATCACATGGCGGTACAGTCCTTTCTTTCCTGCCAGATACAGAATATTTTCTTCTCCCATAAAGAAATACAGATCATAAAAGCTGCCGCCGTTATTGGACCGGTCTTTATAGTTTTCCCTTACAAAATCGCCCAGGACTTCATCTTCGATATATTCCTGTTTTTCCATATCATAAATCAGCAGTTCCTCATAGTACCAGCCGTCTATGATCATCAGATTGTTCTGAAACTGCAACAGCATCGGTGACATTTCCAGCGTTAGAAATACTTCCCCGCTGCCGTCTTCTTTTATTTCATATAGATTCGTTCCGTATGTACTGGCAAAAATTCTTCCTGTATCGGAAATCCATACTGACCTGAAAGCCTCATCTTCCTCCGTCAAAGGAACCTCGACCCTCGTCTCTGTGCCGTCAGGTTGTACGATCATCAATTCCGGCTTCGCATCGAACGGATTATAATCCTCATCCAACGGATCGCCCTGATTCTCATAGTAAACGACCGCTACCGTATTATCTGCTCCGACCGCAATACTATCAATACCGTCCCACTCGATAAGAGGTGTTTTCCAGCTTCTTTCTTCCGTCTCCGCTTCCCATGTCGCACCTTTATCCGCGGATACCAGAAAAGCGTTAAAATTATCCGATATGAGCAGATTCCCGTCATCCATTTGATAAATATGACTGGCATAACCGATTCTGTCCGACAAGTCGATAATTTCCTCCACATACCGCCCCATCGCCGTACTATCCGCCGATTGTGTTCCGCTCTGCCCGGATTCATTCATATGCAGAGACGCATTTCCCATATTGTCATTCATGGAAGTTCCACCGTTTCCACATCCGGCAAGCGTTATCATAAGCATGGAAAAAGATACGATAACTGCCATTATTCTATTTCTTTTTCCAGCATTATTTCTTTTTACTGCCATATTTTCCATACTCCTTTGGGACACTCAAATTCGCGATCAAAAAATCTCTGATTTTACATTTTATTTTATCAGGTCAATCTCTAAGAAATCTCTAAAGCCTTTTAGAAAATTTATACAAATTTGTATATGACTGCCTGCTCTGCATAAAAATCATCCCCCTGGTAACTTCCTGTCATATTCAGCACCGTACCTTCACTGATATCCGCAAGGCTTCCTTCTCTCGTCTCAACATCCTCATCACCGTTTACCCCGTTGTTTTTCACAGTCTTATGCTCAAATTGTGTATTCTCGGAAAAATATACCGTAACGCTTTCACCTTCTGAAGCCTCCGCCACCAACACTGCCTCCGTATCCCCTGTGGATTCCGTGACCATTTCGCTGACCACCACGCTGTTATCTCCAACACTGACCACAATTCCATCTAAAGAAGTATCTGCCTGTTTGTCCACAGGTTCCTCCGACACGATATCCGAAGTGCCGCTCTCGGAATTGCTGTCGTTTTCTTCCGATACATCCTGCTGATGATTAGGACCCGCACTCACATTTTCATCTGTCTGCACATTCTCTCCTGCCACATCCACAGTCTTCGCAGATTGTCCCGAATCCGTATTTCCGCAGCCTGTTACCGTCAGCAATACTGCCATACACAAATATGCCGTCATTCTTTTTTGTCTCATAAATTCTCCCTTCTTTCGTATCATTTTGACGGTAACAGCATAGCAGGCCAGTCTCTAAAATACCTCTAAAAAATAACCGGAAGAAAAACTGCCGCATTTTTCTCCCGGTTATACTATTCCTGATTTAATAATTTATCTTGATATGCCACGTTCCGGTTCGTTTAGAACCATTTCTCATCAAAACGCCTTTTTCCTGAAGATTTCCCATGAGACGTTTCACTGTACCAACTGCCAGATTGGTTTC
The DNA here is from genome assembly GCA_947178125.1 of uncultured Lachnospiraceae bacterium. Classification (GTDB taxonomy): domain Bacteria; phylum Bacillota; class Clostridia; order Lachnospirales; family Lachnospiraceae; genus UBA3282. The sequence continues at coordinate 30,412 of CAMWXB010000032.1, forward strand.
CCGGCTGATATCTTTCTGAGTAACCTCTTCATTCCGCACCACCACCCGCAATATCGCTTTTTCATTTTCTGTCAATTTTAAAGTCTCATTTAAAGTCTCATTTGAATCTAAAGTCCTGCCATAAACATTTTTTGATTCGCTTACATAGCTAACCTTTACATCAAATGAATACTTATTATTCAATGGAATAATGATTTTAAAAATATCATCTTCAATAATTCTTGGTTCTTTTCCCGAATAACGGCTTACATATTTATACAGATTTCTTGTCCCCGATCCGAGTTCATCCGCATAACCAATCTGATTAAAAAATGATGCAATAACAGGATTTTTGGGATTTGGTTCTAAAGTTTCAGGCGTTATCATACCACATTTAATTGCTCTATTTGCATTCTCAGTATACATTTTATCTTCTTCAATGATAAATTTTGCGACATAAGAACTTGTCATTTCCCTATGAATCAACATATTTACAAGCATTTCACGAGAAATCTTATCGCGCAGACTAATATTCATATCACCTTCCAAATAAAATTTGTCCCATAAATGCTTTTTAGCAAACTGCATAAGCAACTCAAAACTCTCAATTAAATTTGTTTTAATAGTTTTCCGGTCATCACGGAACATGTATTTTTATAATTAATTTTTCTTCATAATGAATCAATTCCGGTAAAAGATAAACAGTAGGCATAAAAACATTGGGATTACTTATCATCTTGATAAAATTTTTTATCATATCCGCTGCTGCTTTCTCAGAAATTCCGGAAACAATTCCTTTGTCTGTAATGCCCAAATAGATATCACCACCATAACGATTCAAAAAGGAACATACGGTTTCATAAGTATCTGATTCAATCCCATTACTGCATTTTTTAAATTCAACACCTATTGTTTCGCCTATTAAAAGCACACTTTTTAATTCCTGAATCTGCATTTAAACAATCCTCACAAAATACATTAACTCTGCGTTTTATGCCCGTATCTTATCATGTTTCTACGATTAAATCAATTGATAATTATCACTTTTTCAATTTTTAAACTTAAAAATAATCTTTCTTAGAGAATAATTAAAGATTCCCATGCTAAAATAAAATGATATAATAATAGAAGTGTCTTCAATGGGAGTCACATCTGATCATAAAAAAGGATATAGGAAAATCATGCGGATACTACTTGCAGAAGATGACAAACAACTGAACGATACACTGACTTATCAGTTAGAGACGGAGGGCTTTATTGTAGATTCCTGTCTGGACGGAGAAGAAGCCCTCTTCTATGGGGAACAAAATATTTATGATATCATCCTGTTAGACAGAATGCTTCCTCATATCGAGGGTACAGACATACTGACCTCTTTACGGAAAAAAGGAATCGTGACACCCATCATCCTGATCACGGCATTGGGTACTCTATCCGACAAAGTAACCGGTCTGGACCTGGGCGCCGACGATTATCTGGTCAAGCCGTTTGCATTTGAGGAACTCCTTGCAAGAATCCGCTGTGTTGCCAGAAGGCCCCGTGCTCTGACTAATTCCGACATCCTTACCGTATCGGATGTAAGCTGGCAGGCGTCGGAAGGCATACTGACAGGACCGTCCGGAAGCTGCACCCTTTCGAAAAGGGAGGCCGCCCTGATGGAAACTTTCCTGCGCTCCAAAGGGCAGACTTTGCAACGCCAGACGCTCCTTTTAAAAGTGTGGGGACCGGACAGCGATGTGGAAGATGGAAACCTCGACAATTACATTCACTTTTTACGGAGACGCCTGCAGATAACCGGAAGCAGCTTACAGATTAAAACAATACGCGGCATCGGATACAGCCTTCAGGAGAAATAATTCATGTTCAAAAAAGTACACATACGGCTCACTCTGCTGTGTGCGGGTATTACGGCCGTCATTATGATCGTTATGTCCCTTTGTTATCTGTATGTTTCAGAAAACGGACTATATAGAAATCAGTTTCAGTCTTTTCAAAACGATATCAATACCATCACGACCAATCTGGAACAGCAATCCGTCATTTCCATGGAATGGCTCTCCAAAATGGAAGCACAGGGCAATTACCTCTTTTATGTTCTGGACAGCGGCGTTCCTTTTCTCTATAACCAGCTGAATAACGCAGATGAAAATTCTACCCGGAGCCTTCTTCTGGAAGAATGTAAAAATGCCTGCCGAAATGCAGACACAGTATCTTCTTTTGAGATGACAAGTTCAAATTCTTCCTATATCTCTTATCATTCCGAATTTGAATTTTTTTCCGAATCCACTAACGCCAAATACTTCGGAAGCGTCATCAATCTGGGAAAATATGCTTCTTCGTTGGAAATCATCATCCTTTCTTCCTTGCAATCGTTGGAAGAACAGCTTCTGGAACAGCGTTTTCGTTTTATTTTAATTGACCTGGCCGCTGTTTTTTTACTGACTGTTTTTTCCTGGATTTTTACCGGCCTGCTTTTGCGGCCTATTATAGAGAATCAAAAGAAACAGATGCAATTCGTAGCATCCGCTTCCCATGAACTCCGCACGCCTCTTGCCGTTATTTTATCGGCCGCCGAATGCTGTAAGACCGCTCCTTTAGAAAAACAGGAAGGCTTTTTAAAGACGATCAGTCAGGAAGGACTTCGTATGTCCGCTCTTGTAAGCGATATGCTCACGTTGTCCGGCTCCGACAACCAGCGTTTCTCCATACAGCCCAAAGAGGTCGAACTCGACACGCTCCTGATGAACTCCTACGAAGCCTTTGACCCGTTGGCGAGGGATAAGTCTATTGCACTTTCCATAAATCTCCCCGAAAAAGCGCTCCCGACATGTTCTGCAGATCCGGAGCGCATCAGTCAGGTCATCTCCATTTTACTGCACAACGCGATCAGCTATACCCCGGAACATGGGAAAATAGAACTGTCCCTCGCCTACAAAAAAGAGCATTTCTATCTATCCGTCAAAGATAATGGCATCGGCATTTCCGATGAAGACAAAAAAAAGATTTTTGACCGTTTTTACCGGGTAGAAAAATCCCGAAGCACAAAAGATCACTTCGGGTTGGGACTTTCTATCGCTTATGAAATTGTGAAAGCGCATAACGGCAGCATTCAGGTAACGAACGCTGACGGCGGCGGCAGTATCTTTACGGTCGTATTATAAATCATCGCGCTGCAGAATCTGCCTTTTCCTGCCAAAATCTACTGCTGCAGTTCCTCTCCGTACTTTTCATACAGTTCCTGAAGTTTACTCATATCCTCTTCCGATACGCTCTGCTCCAGATACTGCTGTACCTCTTCAATGGAATCGGCATTAATACCATCTCCCACAATCTCCATGCAGTCGGCAATCGTCTGACTGTCTGCATACTTGCTGATGATCTCCTGCGCCTGCTCCTTATCCTCTTCCTCCATATTCGCCACGATTTCTTTCGCCTTTTCGGCCGCCTGCGGCTCTCCCGCGTTCTCAAGCGCTCTTTCAATGACCTGCTGTGCTACCTGCTCGGTCACTTTTTCCGTCACCTTATCCTTTACCGCATCCATGATATATCCTTTTCCAAGGGCAAAAATGACCACCAGACATAATACGATGACCAGACTCAAAAAGACGACCGTTCCCATGCCTTTTTTCTTTTTCCTGCACCTTCTCGCCATAAACAGACCTCCTCAATCACACAACTTTCTATTTTTCTATGGATAAAACATTATTTATTTTACATCAACAAATGTTGTATGGAAAGACCCTTTGTGCTATACTAAAAATAATTTTTCAATAGAAAACTTTTATTTCATCATAGGAGAGATTTTATGTGGTCCAGAGAAGCATTAAAAAATGACGCAAAAATAACGCTTAATAACTGCTTTGGCAATTCCATACTGGCCGGTCTGGTGCTTGTTGCCATTAACAGTATTGGAAATTTTTCTATCAAAATCAACAATGTAAACTTTAGCAGATTTACGCTTGCCCAGCTTTTCGCAATCTGGTTTTCGATGAGTCTGGCCTCTCTCATTACCATTCTAATTCAGATTTTTTTGGCTAACCTGCTGACCGTCGGCGCCGCACACTTTTTCCTGTCATCCAGGATAAGGCCTTCCGGCGTTGACCTTGTCGGATTCGGTTTCAAGAAAGGGCGTTACGGCAACGTATGCAAGACCATGTTCTTAATGAAGCTTTTTATCTGGTTATGGTCTTTGCTTTTCGTTATCCCCGGCATCTATAAAACCTATCAGTACCGCATGGTACCTTATTTGCTCGCGGAAAATCCGGAAATGGACTATCAGCGCGCTCTCAGCCTCAGCGCTTCCATGATGGACGGTGAAAAATGGAACACTTTCGTATTGGATCTGTCTTTTATCGGCTGGCATTTTCTCAGTCTTTTCACCTGTATGATTCTGGAAGTCGTCTATGTCGCGCCTTATCAGCATCATACTAATGCGGGACTTTATATCGCACTTCGGGAGAAAGCAATCAACAATGGACTTGTCAATCCGGCTGAGTTATATGCGGTTGTCAATTAAGTACAATAAAAAGCGCAAGCCTTACCGCTTGCGCTTCAAAAATTTATGAAGTAAATTCCTATTTGCCGTTCTTAATACGCCCTTCCCCAATAAACCATTTTCTTCGCAGGTTTCCCACAGCATACGCACACATCCGCTATCTGCTCCTGCTCAAAAGGAATACAACGGCTCGTTACCGCCAGTTCTTCTTTAATCTTCTCCTCACATCCCTGATCGCCGCACCACATCGCTTTCACAAAACCGGATTTTTCATCGAAAAGCTTTCTAAATTCCTCCATATCTTTTGCAATATAGGTGTGTTCTTCTCTATGCGCTCTGGCCCGCTCCAGCATTTCCACCTGCATCTTGTCCAGGATTTCTCCTGCCTTTGCTTCCAGCTCATCAAGCGATACTTCTGTTTTTTCTCCCGTATCGCGGCGGCAGATAACGCATTTTCCTGCTTCAATATCTTTCGGCCCGATTTCCACACGAATCGGAATCCCGCGCATTTCCTGCTCTGAGAATTTCCAGCCCGGACTCTTGTCCGCATCATCCACTTTAACGCGGAAGCTTCCCAGTTTTTCTTTTAATTCAAATGCTTTCTCCAACACGCCTTCTTTTTTCTGCTGAATCGGTATGATCATAATCTGCGTAGGCGCTACTCTCGGCGGCAGAACAAGCCCGGAATTATCACCGTGCACCATGATGACCGCACCGATCAGCCTCGTTGTCATGCCCCATGATGTCTGATGTACATGTTTCAGCGTATTATCTTTGTCCGTAAACTGAACGCCGAAAGCCTTCGCAAAACCGTCTCCGAAGTTATGGCTCGTTCCCGACTGCAATGCTTTGCCGTCGTGCATCAACGCTTCTATCGCATAGGTCGCTACCGCGCCCGCAAATTTTTCCTTATCGGTCTTACGGCCCTTTACAACGGGAATCGCCAGCACCTGCTCACAAAAATCCGCATAGACATTCAACATCTGAATCGTTCTTTCTTCCGCTTCTTCCGCCGTCGCATGTGCCGTGTGTCCTTCCTGCCACAGGAACTCACGGCTGCGCAGAAAAGGTCTTGTCTCCTTCTCCCAGCGCACTACCGAACACCACTGGTTACATAACTGCGGCAGATCGCGGTAAGAATGAATCGTGTTTTTATAATAATCACAGAAAAGCGTTTCCGAAGTGGGTCTGACACAGAGTCTTTCCTGCAAAGGCTGCTGTCCGCCGTGTGTTACCCATGCCACTTCAGGCGCAAATCCTTCTACATGGTCTTTTTCTTTATTTAACAGGCTTTCTGGAATGAACATCGGCAAATATACATTCTGTACGCCCGTTGCCTTGAACATCGCATCCAGCTGCTGTTGAATCAATTCCCAGATTGCGTAGCCCGCCGGCCGCAGCACCATACATCCCTTTACGCTCGTGTAATCGATCAACTCTGCTTTCTTCACTACATCCGTGTACCACTGCGCAAAATCTTCTTCCATAGATGTAATCGCTTCTACTAATTTTTTGTCTGCCATCTTTATGACCATACTCCTTTCAATTTTCGAATTTCTTTGATTCTAAAAAAAGAAAAACCGTTTGTCAACTGTTTCTTCGGATTCCTTCCCCAACTCCCAGCACAATGAAAACAAAGGGTGCATTCAGCACCTGCTGAAAACTGACCATGTTATGTACCGTATAAGCCAGAATTACTGCGGCGCACAAATACAATACTGGCTGTTTATCCGATTTTTTAAGAAAGCTCAGGAATGCCGATAAAAAAATCCCTATGTAACAGATCAGGCCCAAAATTCCCTGATTGACAAGTATCGTAAGCCACTCGTTATGCGCATTCGTCAGCCTGGAACTTCCAAACTGCTCACAGGCACGTTCCGCAAGCTCCGGCGTCGCATACAGATATCCGGCAAAACAATCCGGCCCGGCTCCAATCAACTTCTGTAAAGGCGTCATATGCAGATAGACCAGCACACCGTCTGTCCAGGTAGCGCCCCTGTAGTTGGCCCAACTATCATTAAAAATGAAAAACGGCACATCCGAAAAACCCGGAAACCCCTCAGGCAGGCAAGTATTCAGAATCAGCAAAATAACAAATCCCGCCACTGCCATCGACGATAAAAGGATTACCGCCCGGCGAATTTTCTTATAGTGCACAATCTGCATATTTTTTTGTTTCGTCATATAATAGAATAACAAATAAAAAGCCCCGATGACAATCCCCAGATAAAGCGTCAGATTCGTATCCGTCAACACAAGTCCCGGCGCACTCTCATAATTTATTTCAAAACCCGGCACATACCGCAGCGCTCTTGCCGCCTGACAGGAAATCATGAACAGAACGCCAATCTCCAGAAAGCGATACATTGCCTGATTATCCCGAAAAGAAAGGCAAAACAGAAAAAGAAAGATTCCGGCAAGCGCAAGGTATGCACTGCTGCTGCCCTGTACGACCCCGGTCCAAAATGCCGTTATCACATAGATGCCTGCTGCCGCCCGCTGCCATCCCCGCCTGCTCGTCCAGTAAAATGCCGCCCCCAACGAACAAAAGACCGCCCAATATCCGCAGAACCAGTTAATATTTCCAAGCGTGGAAATAAAAATCGTCATCCTTCCATCCATCTGCCCGTCCGGTCCAATCGGATAGACCGAGTACCGGTTCAAAATACCGAGCCCGAACACAAGACCGGAACCAATCAACATAGCATACAGCATTTTTTCATTCCATTTAAAATATCTGGAAAAAAGGAAATAAATACTGACGAACAACAACTGGCTTACCAGCCCCATATACCAGCCTTCCGCACCTAAAAAAGCCTCTTCCCTGAAAGGTGTGCATACATAGGAAAGCAATAACACGAGCAGATATCCATACACAAACCAGTCTGTTATCGATAACCGCTTATAAAATGCCATAATCGACAGATTCTTCCTTCTTAATAAAAAAATGACCGCCGATACACACAGCATCAGAAAAACCGTTACAAAGCTGATCTTGCGAAAAAAGAAATATTTTACGTCCCCAATCTCCTGATATCCATTCTTCATATAAAAAGGATAAATCAGCATCATGACAAGAAAATAAGCCGTCAAAATACTGTTTCCGATTTCGGCGGCGGCTCCTTGCAGCTTTTCCCGGGCGTTCATACTGCTTCGCTTTTCTTTTTCCTGCACTTCCAACATGTTCTTTCTCACTATACGATATCCAGATTTTTTGGTGTCTTCTGTCTATCATTATAAAACGCCGCGCTATGTTTCGTCAAACTTTCCCACACTTAAAGATATTCCGGCACAAGCAATCTACGCAGAATGGCCCTTCAGAAATATCCCCCTCACGTCTTATTCAATTCATAAATAACAATGAGCGCCAGCGGTCCTTTGATAATACCGCCCACTCCGAACAGGCGGATACCCGCATAAATGGCTAACAGCATTAACACCGGTGCGATTCCCATCCGGTTGCCGATCAGTTTGGGTTCCAGAAATTCCCGAATGACAATACAGGCAATATAGAGAAACAGACAGACCGCCATCCGCACATAGTGTCCGTTCAGCAGCTGCCACAAAGCCATTGGCACGAGCACGACGCCCGTTCCGATAAAAGGCAGTACATCAAGGCATCCCGCGAGAACACCCCAGAAAACACCGCCATATATCCCCGTCGCCCACAGAACTGCACTGCTCCATACGCTGATGGTCAGCAAAATAATACCCTGCGCTTTCAGAAATGTAACGATATAATTCAATACGCCTTCCAGCGCTTTCCAAAGAAAAGACATATCGTCCGAAGTTTTCAGCCAGTGCATAAAAACTGCATAATCCTTCTCCAGCAAGATTGCCGCAACAAGCGTAATAAAAAGAAAGGCCGTCACTTCCAGGATTCCTTTCACACAGGTATAGGATGAAGATAACATCCGGGGAATGACCTGCACCTGAACATTTTCCATAATGACGGTCATCTTTTCTACCACAAAACTCTCTATTTCATAACCGTTCCAGCCAAATCTTCCATCCAGACTGTAACAGCACTGATGCAGAAAAATCTGAAGCCGCCGGTATGCAATTTCTATAAACGCCGTGATTTTTTCCAACTGCATACTGCTGCTGTATCCCAGTATCCACAGGATAAGGGCCAAAAAGGTCAGGCACAACAGCAAAACGCCGGCAGCCAAAAATTTCTTCCTCATCGGAATTTTTTTCTGAATCCGGGACAGCAGCGGATAAAACAGCGCAATTAAGACAAATGCCACACAAAACGGGGCCACCAGCGGAAAAAGATAACGAAAAAAAAGATAAACCAATAAAGTTATCACTCCGAACTTTACCAGTTTATTCTCTCTTAATCCTGAAAATTTCTCAACTCTGTTTTTTTCTTCCATACTGTTCTCTCCGCATACCCATAGCAATTCTTTCGACCTAAGTTATTTTTAGTATGGAAGATTTAGAGAAATTTATCATAAATCTATATTGAAAAATTCTGGAAAATGCTGCCTGCCGGACTTCTCTGGAAAGACATTCTCCTTCCCGACGCTGGATGTGTAAATGCAAGCCTGTAAGCGCATAGCGCTGCCTGACTCTGCTGTAACGCATCGGACAGCTTCTTCGTCTGTTCATCAGCATATTTATAGTCGCCTAACAGACTCATCCCCGCACGGCTCATCTGCACCCGAATCTGGTGGTGCCTGCCTGTGACTAATTTTATCCTCACAAGTGCGATGGACTGTGAGTCTTCTCCGCCAAAAAGCTTCCCTGGGAAATCTCCTGCGCTAATTAATCTTTTATCCAGAATTTCATATTCCAGCACAGCCTTTTTCGCACCCTTTGTCTCCGGCAGTACAACACGGGATGTATTACTTTTACTGTCTTTTAACAGATAATCCGTCAGCGTTTCTCTTCGCGCACTTTCCTGCTCTGGCTTTACGGACAGTTCTCTACCGGATACGACCGCGTAGTAATACTTTTCCATGCGGTTCTCCACGATCTGCCTGCTCAACTCATTTGCTGCTTTCTGATTTCTGCCAAAAACAAGGATACCTTCTACCGGCTGGTCGAGGCGGTGCACAATTCCAACATAAATGTCAGACCCGCCAATGCATGCATTGGCCCGGCTTGTATTAACATGATCAGCTGTATTGTGGGCAGCCAGGTAGTTCGTTATTTCACTGACCATGTCGCGCTGGCCGATTTTGGCTGTCTGCGTCGCAATTCCCGCAGGTTTATGGCATACGATGATATCATCATCTTCATAAAGAATCTGTTCCTTGTTCATAGTTCCTCTTGCTAGATTTTGAACCGATACCCTACGCCCCAGATCGTCTCAATATACTGCGGCTTTGTCGTATCAAACTCTATTTTTTCCCTGATCTTCTTGATGTGTACCGTAACCGTTGCAATATCCCCGATGGAATCCATATCCCAGATTTCCCGGAAAAGTTCTTCCTTCGTATAGACATGATTGGGATTTTCTGCCAAAAACGTCAACAGGTCGAACTCTTTTGTCGTAAAAATCTTTTCTTCCCCGTCAAGATAGACACGCCGCGCTGTTTTATCGATTTTTAAACCTCTGATTTCAATGATATCGTTCGCCTTCTGGTTACTGCCCACCAGTCTGTCATAACGCGACATATGCGCCTTTACTCTGGCCACCAGTTCGGAAGGGCTGAAAGGTTTCGTCATATAATCGTCGGCACCGAGTCCGAGTCCTCTGATTTTATCGATATCGTCTTTCTTGGCGGATACCATGATGATCGGAATGTTCTTTTCCTCACGGATATTTTTGCATACTTCAAAACCATCCATGCCGGGCAGCATCAAATCCAGAATGACCAGATCGAACTCTTCCGACATTGCTCTTTTCAAGCCCGCATCTCCCGTATTTTCAATCTCTACCTCGAAATCACTTAACTCCAGATAATCTTTTTCCAAATCCGCGATTGCCTCTTCATCTTCAATGATTAAAATCCTGCTCATAATCCCTTATACCTCCTCTTGTTCAGGTGCCTGATATTTTCTAATGACAAAGTGCATACAAGTGCCTTCCGTTTCTTTGCTCGTCGCCCAAATATAACCGCCGTGGTCTTCAATGATCTTCCTGACAATCGAAAGACCGATTCCGCTGCCACCCTGTGAGGAATTTCTGGAAGCATCCGTTCGGTAAAAACGTTCGAAAATGTTGGGCAGGTCTTTGGCCGCAATCCCTTTTCCATTATCCTCTATCTCGACCCGGATAGAATCCACTTCATCCAGAATCCGGATATCGATGACACCGTTTTCCTTATCCAGATATTTGACACTGTTACTGATAATATTGTTGATGACCCGCTTTAACTGCTCTGGGTCGGCAATGATCTGTGTTTCCGGAGATACCAGGTCTTCATAATTCAGCTGGATATTCTTGGACTCCAGGTCCAATCCGACCTCTTCCACACAGTCTCCGAAATATTCCGCCACATTGATACGGTGGAAATTGTAGGGAATCCGGTTATTATCGATACCGGAATAAATGGTCAGTTCATTGATCAGCCTGTCCATATCGTTCGCCTTGTTATAAATGGTCTTAATATATTTATCCATTTTCTCAGGCGTATCGGCTACCCCGTCCATAATGCCTTCCACATACCCTTTTACCGCTGTGATCGGTGTTTTCAGGTCGTGGGAAATATTGCTGATCAACTCCCGATTCTGTTTCTCATGCTCAAATTTCTCATCCAGCGATTCTTTCAGCCGCAACCGCATATCCTCATAGTTTCGGTACAGTTCCCCTATCTCGCCTTTTTCTTCATTGGAAAGCCTGTACTCCAGATTTCCCTCCGCAATTTGCTGCATCGCCGTGTTCAGCTGATTGACTGGTGTAAAAACGCCCCTCTGTATCCAGTTCGTCAGTACCATACTGGTAAAAATAAGAATCAGGACAAACGCCAGTACCATATCGACCAACATTTTCTGAGAAATCAGGGTACTCACCCTCGTTACGATAAAAAAGCTTCCTTCGGCGCCGTCACGAAAAAGAAAATCCAGCTGCTTCACCAGTTTTCTCATATCATTGTAATAATATCCCGTTTCTATATTGGAAAAATCCCTTCCGTATTCCGGAAGTTTTATGAAAATGCGCTCCGCCGCCTTCTCATCGCCAGTATAATATATTTCCTGAGCTTTTCGAACGATAATATAAGAAGACTTATTCGTCAGCTGATCGTTGATCTCTTCCAGATAATCCATATCTTCCATGCGGGACGGGTCTTCCTCGAGCTGTTCCCTGACTTCCAGAAGCACATCCGCCGTCATCTGGTTATAATTTTCCAACGTATAGGCAAAGGATGTATAATTCTGATCAAAAGCGCCAAATTCCCGTTCTGAATTGATCATATAAATGCCGATTATTGAAAAAGCGATTGCCGTCAACAGCAAAGGCGCTACAACAATAAAAACTGACGTAACCAGCAATCGAGTTCTGAACTTCAAATATTCTACCTTCTTTCGCAAACATCTATCCTGATAATAATATACCATAAAATTGGCAAATATAAATAAAACAACTCATATAATCTTATTAAAAATTTGTAAATTTTTATTTTCTATTGACTTTTCATTTTTCTTTGCTATACTGAAATCAGTAATCATTACTATTTTGTAAAAAATGGTTCTACGACAAATACTGATTTTAATGGAGGAAAAATTGGCGATCAAACACAGTCGGCAGCGACAGGTAATCAAAGACTTTTTAATGACGAGACACGATCACCCGACAGCTGACGTTGTCTATACAAATGTCAGACAGGAATACCCCAATATCAGCCTCGGTACCGTATACCGGAATCTGACACTGTTAGCGGATATGGGCGAGATCACCCGTCTGCGGGTAGGCGACGGCGTTGACCATTTCGATGCGGATACTTCCCGTCATTATCACTTTATCTGCTCCAAATGTGGACAGGTAATAGATTTAAAAATGAATAATATCGATGATATTGTAGACATTGCCGGAATGAATTTCAACGGTGAGATTCAGGGGCATATGACTTATTTTTACGGTATCTGCGGCAACTGCCGTGATAAATAAAATATATAAAGGTAAAGGAGACAACGCTATGAAATTTGTATGTCAGGTATGTGGTTATGTTCATGAAGGAGATGCAGCACCGGAGAAGTGCCCTCAGTGTGGCGCACCGGCTGAGAAATTTACCGCACAGAGCGGCGCTATGGAATGGGCAGCTGAGCACGTTGTAGGCGTTGCGCAGGGCGCAAGCGAAGATATCATGGCTGACCTTCGTGCCAACTTTAACGGTGAGTGTACAGAGGTTGGTATGTACCTTGCTATGGCAAGAGTTGCACACAGAGAAGGTTATCCCGAAATCGGTCTGTACTGGGAGAAAGCTGCATGGGAAGAAGCTGAACATGCTGCTAAATTTGCAGAATTACTCGGCGAAGTTGTAACGGATTCCACAAAGAAGAACCTCGAAATGAGAGTAGAGGCTGAGAACGGTGCTACTGCAGGCAAGTTCGACCTTGCAAAACGCGCAAAAGCTGCTAATCTCGATGCAATTCATGATACCGTTCATGAGATGGCCCGCGATGAGGCAAGACACGGAAAAGCTTTTGAAGGTCTCTTAAAGAGATACTTCGGCTAAAATATATTTCATAATACAAAGGAGGAAAAAAGTCATGCAGAAATATTTTTGTAATCCCTGTGGATACACTTATGATCCGGAAAAAGGCGATCCGGAACACGGAATTGCTCCGGGAACCGCTTTTGAAGATCTTCCGGACGACTGGTGCTGTCCTTTATGCGGTGTAAACAAGAGTATGTTCCAGCCTTGTATTGACAACTATAACTAACTCACAAAAAGGAGCTGTTGCAGTCATGCAGCAGCCCCTTTTTTATTATCGCAGTTCAAACGTAATAAAGATTTCCTCCCTGTCCGGGTCCCCCTTCGCTTCCGCTCCGGCTTCTGCACAGGTCATGATCCGGCTGTTTACTAAAATATCAGCCGTCTGCGACGTTCCGTCCTTATAGTGGACCGTACAGGTAATCACCGTATCGTCAAACATTGCCTGTATTCCCCGATTTACCTCTTCCAGACTCTTTCCTTCTCCCCAGATCAGCTGCTGCTCTTCCTGCTTTCCCGAAAGCACATTACAGATATTGATCCATGTATCTTCTCCCGACTGTTTTTCATAATCCACGGTAAACGACTGATAAAGAAGGATTTCCCAATCCCGCAGCGGCAGTCCGGTTTCGTCGTCCCATCTCCCGCCAATCTGTCCGGTACTTAATTCACCCGGATAAAGCTGACCATCTGTGATGATACTCTCTCCTTTCGGCTGAACGACTTGAAAAGCACCGTTATTAATACTGTATGTGATCTTTTCAATATTGTTTCCGGCACAAGATATAGGAAATTGGATGCAATAATCCAGTTCGCCTTCTTCCGTACCGCCAAATGTCCAGGAACTGGCCTGTTCACCGGTAATCTGAGAATCGTTGTCAGATACCTGAGCACTGTCAACAAGGGCAACCGGCTGGCCTTCTTCCAGTTCTGCTGCCTTTACCTGCAGCGTGAACATATTGTCAATGGTGGATAAAAGATTCCCTTCCTCCTTTTCCCCACTGGCAGGAATTCCCTCCGCCTCTGCTTCTTTCTCTGCAATATCCACAGCCTGCTGCTTCCATACGAAACGGCCGGCCACAGCAATTCCAATGACTGCTGCACAGGCAGCCGCACCCAGCAAAACTCCAACGGTATTTCTCTTTTTATTAGTTTTTCTTTGTTCTTTCATCGTGTTTTCCCCTTCCGCTCTAATCATCGAAAAGGCAGCCTCCGCTTTTTCCTGAACGACTTCCGGCACATCAATATCATATAAAAAAACATTTTTTCTGCTCATAGGATCTACACCTTCCTTTCAATCCCGTAATAGTATCTGGCAAGCTTTGCCCGACCTCTCTGAAGCCTTGTCTGCACCGTACTTTTTGGAATTTTCAAAATTCCTGCTATTTCATCAATATGATAACCTTCCGTGTAGAACAAAGTCATTATGATACGATATTTCTCATCTAATGAAGATAACGCTTCCATCAATTCAAGCTTATACTCATCATAAACCGCCGGTTCCTCATATTCTTCAAGCCGTTCTGTGTTCTGCATCGTTCTTTTCAGTTTATAGCATTTATGAATCAGAATTCTTGTCATCCACGTTTTAAAATATTGAACATATTTCAACGTATCGATTTTCTCCCAGCAGACAAGTATCGTATCCTGAATTGCATCCGCCGCATCTTCATCGTTCATCAGAATTGCCAAAGCAACTCTATACATATCTTTCATATAAAGCTGCATCAGTTCCGTAAAAGCATCCGGTTCCTTTTTCCTTGCCCTTTCGACCAGATTTTTCGTTTCTTTGCTTTGCATGAAGCCTTCCTCCTGTGCGCACAGTTTATCATGAAAATCTCTTCACACTACATTAGATATATTTT
>CAMWXB010000033.1 GCA_947178125.1 uncultured Lachnospiraceae bacterium
CGGAGGCAGACTTGGCATATTATACGAACGGTCGTGCCGATCAGGAGCAGAATGACCCTGATGCGCGTCCGGCGATTTCCGGGGGCGTGGAGAATATGGACACATACGATACCATAATTCTTGGGTATCCCATTTGGCATGGGCAAGCCCCTCGTATTATCAGTACGTTTTTAGAAAGTTATGATTTTTCCGGGAAAACAATCATACCGTTCTGCACTTCCCATAGCAGCGGGATTGGTTCCAGCGCAAGCAATCTTCATGTTCTTTGTTCAGAGTCAGTAGAGTGGATGGACGGAAAGAGATTTGAAGCAGGGGTTTCAAGAGAAAGCGTTCAGAATTGGATTGGAGAAGTTGGGATTGAGTGAAACAGAATGATTGCAATTCGGCTATATTTTATAATCCCTTACATCTTCCGGAATTTCATCGACAGGTAAATTCTTTACAGCTTCTTCGCTTCCGGCGGCAATCGCCGTATCGTAATACCAACATTTATATTTCAGCCTGTTCTTTGTCGCCTGCAGCGCTTCTATCTGCTTTTCCACCTCTTCCAACCGGGCATGAAACATTTCCCGGCGTTTCCCTAAAGAGGTATCGCCCTCCCCGCACCAGACTAAAAATTCTTTGATCGACTTGATAGACATTCCTGAAGATTTTAGACATTCAATCACTTTAAGGGTGTTGATTTCCGTATCGGAAAAAACGCGGATACCTCCATTGCTCCGTTCCATATTTGGAAACATACCCTCACGGTCATAATAGCGCAAAGTGGATATGGCAATTCCGGTAGCATTAGCAACCTCTCCAATTGAATAATACATAATATTTTCTCCTATAAATTTATAAAAATATCTCTTGACCTAAACCTGACTTTAGCTTCTATAATAACACTACACCTGTAGAACAAGGTTGTCAACAAAAGTTTTATACCAAACAAAAAACAAAGAGAGGGAAACGTATGATGAACATGAATTTTAATTTTAACAATCCAACAAATCTTATTTTCGGAAGAGGTTCGCTGAACGAACTGGGAAATCTGTCTATGCCTGGAAAGAAAGCGCTGGTATTGATTTCTAACGGTAAGTCCACGAGGGAGAACGGCTATCTTGACCGCACGTTAGAGCAGCTTAAAAAAGCAGGCGTTGAAACAGTCTTGTTTGACAAGATCATGGAAAACCCGATTAAGGACGTAATCATGGAGGGAGCTGCGTTTGCAAGGGAAAACCAATGTGACTTTATCGTTGCGCTTGGCGGCGGGGCTGTTATTGACGCTTCGGCAGCGATTGCAGCAATGGCAACTAATGAGGGCGACCTTTGGGATTATGTCTTTGGCGGCACTGGTAAATGCAGGCTGCTTGAAAAGAAAGGGCTTCCGATTGTTGCGGTTGCGACTACTTCCGGTACAGGTTCGGAAATGAACGGTTTCGGGGTTATCTCCAATTTGGAAACAAAGGAAAAAATCGGTTTTGGCAATCCGGGGCTTACCCCTGTACTGGCAGTTGTTGACCCGGAACTTATGACGACCGTTCCTGCAAAATATACGGCATATCAGGGATTTGACGCTCTATTTCACAATACCGAAGTAATGATGTCAAAAGGCGTTAATGTTTTGAGTGAAGCAATCGCCTTGTCCGCGATTGAAAATATCACAAAATACCTGCCTCGTGCGGTAAAGGACGGAAAAGATATTGAAGCAAGGGAACACATCGCCTACGGAAGCACGATTGCAGGCGTTACCATGCAGCTTACTTCAACGATTGCACAGCACAGCATGGAACATTCCATGAGCGCGTATCATCACAATCTCCCGCACGGAGCAGGGTTGATAATGATTTCCAAAGCCTTTGCGGAATTTTTCATTGAGCGCCATGCCTGCGATGAACAGTTTATCAAAATGGCAAAGGCTATGGGAATTGCAAATGCTGACAAACCGGAAGATTTTATTACTGCGCTTGTCAGGTTACAGGAAGACTGCGGCGTAGCTGAACTGAAAATGAGCGATTTCGGTTTCTCTGCTGATGAAGCCTTGACGCTTGCAAAGGGCGCACGTTCCATGCAGGGTGGATTGTTTGAATTTAACCCATGTGAAATGACTGACGAAGACTGCGCCGGAGTTTTTGAAAAATCTTACCGCTGATACCCGACCGGGGGTGTCCTATTTTCAAAAAAGGAGGAACATATGGCATTTTTGCTGATGAAGCACAGAAAGCCGGTCATCATGTATCTGTCTTTCAGATTGGAAACAGAGATATTCGTGGCTGTAAAAATTGTGACGCCTGTCGTGCCACATTAAACGGAAACTGCGTTCAGGAAGACGATATGCAGGAAATCTACCCGATTATGAGGGAATGTGAAATGTTAGTAATTGCTTCTCCGATTTACTACTACTTCTGTATTGGGACTTTCTGCGTGTGGTAATGTAAACCAGAGCGATATGCCTGTTACTGATCAAGTGGTATATGCTTTCGCAGTAGATATCATCTCTCTAAGAAGATTTGCAGCAATGTTGTCCGGTCTTCCGATATCATAAATGAGGCTGATATTCCGCGTGGGAATGTTTTCCGTGAGATTTATCTGAAAAACGTCGCCTTTTTGAAGAGAAGCCCGGGCATATTCCGGTGAAATAAATCCAATTCCCATATCATTTGAAACAAAGGAAAGCACCTGGTCGGTAGTAGCAGTCTCGATCTCCGGTTCGAACAAAAGACCGCGGGAATTAAATATTTTATTATAAAATTCATAGGTTTCGGTTCCTTTCCATAAATTAATGATCGGATATTGAATTAAGTCGGCAAATGTATGGACTTCATTCTTCAGATGGGCGAAGGACGGACCGGCGATTAATATATCCTGAAAAGAATTTAAAATTGTTTCATGCAGATTTAAGTTTGAATTAGAAAAGGAAGTAACAACGGCCATGTCGATCAGTCCTTCTGATACGTCGGAAACAAGACTGGGCGTGGAATTATTGACAATCTGAATATGGGTTCCGGGATATAGAAGATGATAGTCATGAAGAATGGGAAGAATTTTGTCATGCAGTAGGATTTCCGTTATACCGATGGAAAAACCAATGGAAATACGCTGCGGATGCAGATTTTTAGAGAAATTAAGTTCGGCCTCTCCCATTTTGATCTGTTCGTGCGCAGCCCGAATATGGAGGAAAAGTTTCTCTCCCTCTGGGGTCAATGAAATACCTTTGTTGGAACGGATGAATAATCGGCACCCTAATACCGTTTCGAGATTATTCATGGTTCTTGTAATGTTGGGCTGACTGTTATGCAGTGCTTTTGCGGCTCTGCTGAAACTCTTATATTTTCCTACATAATAAAATACCTTGTAGTGTTCGTAAGATACTGACATGGGGTTCTCCCGTCATTGCTATATTATTTTGATATAATATGTATATTATATATAATTTTCGGGTACAAGTCCAGCGGTAGCAGGATGTATTTGTGGAAACATTCCTATTTGCAGATGGAAGGGAAAGCTGCAATATCATTGTGATATACCTCATATATCATATGCAAATTTTACAAATGAATGTGGAAATAGTATGATTAATTTGTGAAGTTTTCGAAAAAATTGCAATATGAATGGGGGAAGATACAAATGAAAGGAAAAAGTATTTTTAAGCAGCTATTGATTCCGATGATGGCAATCATCTGTACGCTTGCGGCGGCATTGGTCGTGGTCATTCTGCTGATTTTTACAACATCGTATGAAAAGGATATTTATTTCAGGAATCAGGATATCTCCAATCTTTTAGCAGAACAGATATCATCGTTTATGGACGGGGCCTACAGCGTCAATCAGGCACTTTCCGAAAATCCAAGCGTTCTGACAATGGATACGGATGTCCAGACACCGATCTTAGCGCAGTGTGTGGCCAATAATCCTTATTTGGATTTAATTTATATTCAGGGAACGGATGGTATGCAGACCGGACGTTCATCAGGAGAACTTTCAGATCGTTCTACACGATGGTGGTTTACACAGACAATGGCGGACAAAGTCCCTTTTATATCGAAATCCTATTATTCTGTTGCAACAGGCGCGACCTGCACTTCTATCTTTTTTCCGATGTATCAGGATGGTGAAATGATCGGTGTCTATGCGGCTGATTTAAAGCTTGATTTTCTGCAGAACCTGATCGGTGAATATTCAAATGAAGACGATGGGAAAATATCTTTTGTAATTGATGGTGAGGGAACGGTCGTTGCTCATCCCGATATTACACAGATTGAGGAATCATATAATTACAGAGATCTGAAGAAGACGGTTTCTGTAAAGGATGATGCAGGAAATTCCGTTATGGATGCGGATGGGAATATTGTTACGGAGGAATATCCATTAGAAGTTTCAGAAGATTTCAAACGGGTCATTGCACAGGTAATGGCAGGGAACAGCGGCAGTACGAAGATATCTTATGATGGGGCGGCGTATTATGCCAGCTATACGGCCATTCCGCTGAAGGGCGAATCGGATTCCTGGTCTATGATCACGCTGCATAAAAAAAGTACTGCTATGTCAATGCTCAGCAATCTGCTCATGATTGCGGTCATCATTTCTCTTGTTGCCATTACAGCCGCGATTTTTGTTGTGATTTATCTTGCCCGGAAGCTGACGATACCGGTCGTTTCCATGACAGAATTGATGAAAGAGGCATCCGACGGGAACTTTTCCATGAAAGCGGATGTAAGCAGCCGGAACGAGGTCGGACAGCTGGCACAGAGTTTTAATGTCATGGCTGATAAGATTTCCGGCGTTCTTGTCCGGATGAAGGATTCCACGAAAGAACTTCTTCAATGTTCCGGCAGATTACAGGATATAGAGGCAAATGTAGTTACTTTGAGCAGTGCGCTGAATGAAATATCCAATGGTACGGTGAAACAGACCGCCGATGTCAATAATGTCGTAACGCGTATGGGCGAGATGGAGGATAAGTTCAGGGAGTTAAAAGGCAAAAGCGGAAATCTCCTTGATGAAGCGGAACATACGATTACTTCCGGTGAAGAAGGTTCCGCAAGCATTCATCAATTGGAAGAGCAGAACAGTTATGTGGAGAAAAATGTCAGCCTTTCCTATGAAAAAATCAAGACCCTTGAAACGCATTCCGCTAAAATTTCTGATATCGTTGGTACCATTAACAGTATTTCAGAGGAAACCGGGCTTCTGTCTTTGAATGCAAGCATTGAAGCCGCAAGAGCGGGAGAGCATGGACGGGGTTTTGCGATTGTGGCAGAATCCATCGGTAAACTGGCGGCTGAATCTACTTCTGCAACGGAAAATATCGAAAGAATCATTGAGGAACTTTACAGCAATATCGGCGATACCGTTTCCAATATTGAAGAAGTGAAGAAAGCCATGGCCGCACAGATACAGGCAACACAGAAAGTGAAGAAAATCTTTCATGATTTTAAAGCGCTCGCTAAGCAGACAAGCGGCTCGGTAACGGTCATTGATGAGTTAATTGAGGAAATGTATGAGATTGACCGTTCCATTGTGGAGGCAGCACAGAGTATTCGGGATATTTCCCAGAACACGGAAGAACTGTCAGGGGATGCGGCAGGTTCATTGGATGGGGAGTTGAAAGATATCCGGAGCAGTGTACAAAGCCTTACCATGATTTCAAGTGAACTGGAACAAGAAATGGCAAAATTCAAGTTGAATTGATGTCTGCCCAATGCGGATGAATATGGGGGCGGCTCCAAAGTGCGGTTTTAAACGCGAGCCGCCGCCTGCTCTGCCTTAATCAGTCTGCAAATCATTTCCTTTCGGAAAATATTTCCGGTAAGTAAATATAAATAACACGATCGCAAGCGTGGTGGACAGATAATCCGTGATTGGCTGTGCCGCCGCGAGCATCGTTGCGGAGTCAAAGATGCTCCGAAACAGAAACAGCACCGGCAGATAAATGATTCCCTGACGGCTGATGGAAAGGATCAGGGCCGGCAGAGCCGCACCGGTAGACTGGATGGCGTTGATAAATACGAACAGCAGGCCCATTACCGGTCCGGAATAAATATAAATGCGGGCAAAGGACATACCGTATGAAAAGGCGTCCGGGTCTTCCAAAAACGCATGTACCAGCGGGCTGGCGCCGCAGTAGCAGATGACGGTCATTACTGCGCTTAAACAAAAGGCGAGGAGCAGCGAGAATTTCAGGACTGCTATATAACGCTTCCGGTTTCCGGCGCCGAAGCAATAGCCCAGGAGCGGCTGGATGCCGGTACCAAGTCCGATCAGGAGCATTACCACGATCATATTGACCTTCATTGCCACGCCAAGCCCCGCAACTGCCATATCACCGTAGTGGGTCATGATATTATTGACAATGATGTTCGAAAGGCTCATCAGAATGCTGTTTAGCGATGCCGGGACGCCAATGGCAAGGACACCGATGGCAATGCCCTTACTTGCCTGATAGTATTTGGGGTGTATGGACAGCATCGCATTTTTGGAGAGCAGATGCCAGATATAAAAACCGGCCGCGAAAATATTGCCGAGAACGGTCGCGATGGCCGCACCGGCGACATCCCAGCCAAAACCGAGGATCATGACAGGGTCCAGCACGATGTTCATCATATTTCCGATCAGCATTCCCATCATGGCGATATTGGCCTTACCTTCGGCACGGATGATATTGCTGAAGCTGTTGCTGATGATCAAAAACGGAATCGCGGTGGAAACGATGCGCAGATATTGGGAAGCATAGCCTGCGGTGTCATCGCTTGCACCGATGGCACGGCTGACCGGCTCGGCGAAGATAAAGATAATGATCATCGCAATGATGCCGATGCCAAGCCCGGTCCAGAAGCAGAAGGCAGAGGCATTTTTGGCCTTTTCTGTTTTGCCTTCGCCGAGGGACCTTGATATCAGAGAAGTTCCGCCGATGCCAAAGAGCATCCCAACAGCCATAAATAAAAGGAATGCCGGAGTTGCTACGGAAATGGCAGCGACCATGTAGGCGTTTTTGGTCTGTCCTATGAAGAAAGTATCAGCCAGATTATAGATCAGTACCATGATCATACTGATGATAGACGGTACGACATTGCTGATAACGGCTTTCGGTACCGGGGCATCCCGGAATATTTCTGTTGTTTTATCTTTCATAATAAATTCTTCCTTTCCTGTTTTTTATTCCCAAAATCCAACAATCTAAAAGTTTTTGAATGCGTCGGATTTCAGGTTCTGATAAATCTGGTGGAGCATTTTTTTTAAAACCTGTTTGTCGTCTTCTGATAGACCGGCAAACATGATCTCGTCCAATAAAGGACTCTTTTGTTCTATTTCTAAAATAAGCTGTTCACCAAGCTGTTTGCCGCTGTCTGTCAGCAGAATGGGCTTTGAGCGCGTCCCTGCAGCCGTGCTCTTGCGAATAAAGCCTTTCTGCTCTAAAAGTTTCAGCACATGAATGACGCTGGTGTGTTTGACATCGAAGTGAGAGGCGATATCCGAGAGCGTATTTTCTCTGCCGGTCTCCCGGGAAAGATACAGCAGGACATCGAACTGCGTGCTGGTCAGTCCATGTTTTTTAAATTCCTTGTTAAAACCGGCTTCCAGCTGGTTGTGTATTTTTTTGAAATAGATCCTCAATTCGTTCATGCGAATATCCCCTTTTATGTAGCTTGCTACATGATATACCAGAATTATGAAATTGTCAATATGAAAATAATCATAAAAAACAAAAATGAAAAACGAAAATGATCATGGAAAATCAGAACGTAAAGAATAAATTTATTGCCCAACCAATGCCCCGAGTGGTAATATGAGTATGTAAATCGCAGCGTTAGGCCTCGATTTATTCATCAAAATACTTACCGAGAAAGGGGAGCAAAATATGCAGTACAGAATTATTGGTGACACAATGCCGGCCGTGGAGGTGCTTTTTGATGCACCGGGAGAGTCCATGTATACACAGTCAGGAGGAATGGCCTGGATGTCGGATGGAATCTCTATGGACTCCAATATGAGAGGCGGTCTTGGCAAGAGCATCGGCAGAATGTTTTCAGGGGAATCCCTGTTCATGGCGACCTATAAGGCGGAACGTGCGGGCAGTATGGTAGCGTTTGCGTCTACGGTAGCCGGAGAGGTATTACCGGTCGATGTGGGAGCGAACGGAGGCATGATCTGCCAGAAAGGAGCTTTCCTCTGCGCGCAGGAGTCGGTAAATCTGAATATAACGTTTACGAAGAAATTCTCTGCCGGATTGTTTGGCGGGGAAGGATTTATTCTGCAGGATATCAGCGGGACCGGAATGGTATTCCTTGAAATCGATGGGAATAAAGTAGAGAAAAATCTGGCACCCGGAGAAGTCCTCAAAGTGGACACCGGAAACGTGGTCGCGTTTGAGCGGACAGTCAACTATGAGATTGAAACGGTGAAGGGACTGAAAAATATCTTTATGGGCGGAGAGGGCCTGTTTCTCACGAAGCTGACCGGACCGGGAAAGGTCATTCTGCAGACCCAGAATTTCAATGAGTTCGCGGGCCGCATTATTCGGATGGTGCCGTCGAGGTAGGCGGAGCAGGATGATAGCCGGAAAAACGGATAAAATGCTGTAAGACCGGATTTTTATTATCTTTGTGCCATAGCGCCACGATCTGTTCTGCTTCTTCGTCGCCGATAAGCGGAATGAATACGAGATTATCCGCATTATCCAGTTTTTGGGTACAGTAGCCTGGCAGAATGGAAATGCCTTCTTCGGCAGCGACCATCATCAGGATGCTTTCCGTATCGGAGGAGCGGAAGATGATATTTGGCAGATAGCCGGCTTTTTGGTATAAATTCATGAGATGGGCGTCGCCGGGTGAACTGCCGGAAGCAGAGGGCGACATATAGATAATTGTTTCGTTTTTCAGATCAGAACGCTGCAAAAGTTTACGCTGTGCAAAGGGATGATTGGGATAAAGTGCCGCGACCAGTGGCACTTTTTCAATTTCCTGACAGTCTATGCCGGTATCCTGGCATAAGTTCGTACTATCCCAGGTAAAAATAATATCATATTCTCTATTCAGCAGGCCGGTCGCGAGGGCATCGGCTGTGTTACGGTAGCAATTGATCAATACGTTCGGGAACCGGTTATGAAATTCTTTCAGTTTATTGGACAGACTGCTCCTTTCGTAGCCCTTGGTATAGCCGATGTGCAGAGAACCTACAAGACCGGTCGAAGCGTCCTGCGTGCGCGATATGGCATGATTCATACGCTCCAGGATTGCTTTTGCTTCCAGAAGAAATACGCTGCCTGCAGGCGTGAGGGAAGCGGGTCTGGTCGAGCGGTCCAATAAAGAGCAGCCGAGTGTCTGTTCCAGCGCTTTGATCTGCTGTGTGACGGCCGTTTGGGAAATATAATATTGCTCCGCCGTTTTCGTAAAACTTTGTGTTTCCGCTAATGTGACAAAGTATTTTAATTGATTTAGATTCATGAAACACCTCAATATAACTTTTTCTTATATTAACATGGGATATTTGGTTTTGTAAATCGGAAAAATACGATATAGAATAAGTGTATATGAAAATCAAATTAAAAAAGGAAACAGAAGGGAAACGTGGAAAAATGAAAATATTTGCTTACGAAGTTCGCGAAGATGAAAAAAGATTTTTAATGGACAGGGCTGCGGAAATGGGGATTATTCTTGAACAGAGCGGAGAAATTCCCAGTCTGGACAATGCGGATGATACAAAAGGATGTGCCGGCGTGACCATTCTGGGGCAGGGGAAAATCAATGAGGCGCTATTAAAAGTCTGGTATGAGAACGGCGTACGATATCTTTCTACGAGGACGATCGGATATGACCATATTGACCTTGCCTGTGCAAAGGCTCTGGGAATCCGGGTATGCAATGCATCTTATGCGCCGAATGGCGTTGCGGATTTTACGGTGATGCTCATGCTGATGTGTCTGCGCAATTATAAGCAGGCCATGTGGCGGGGGCAGGTCAATGATTTTTCACTGAAAGGACTGCAAGGTAAGGAAATTAGAAAACTGACAGTTGGCATTATGGGGACAGGACGTATCGGGCAGCAGGTAATGAAGAATCTTTCAGGATTTGGCTGTCGGATGCTCTGTTATGATGTCTGTCAGAATGATACGGCTGCATCTTTGGGTACTTATGTCAGTCTGGATGCTTTGCTGCAGGAGAGTGATATCATAACGCTTCATCTGCCTTTGTTGGATTCTACTTACCATATCATAAACGATGAAACGATGAAAAAGATGAAGGACGGCGTCGTTCTGATCAATTGTGCGCGCGGTGAACTGATGGATATTGATACGCTGGTAAAGGGAATTGAGACAGAAAAAATCGGAGCTTTGGGCATCGATACGCTGGAGGGAGATGAAACGATCATTCATGCTGACCACAGAGTAGATATATTAGCCAACAGGAATTGGTTTTATCTGCATCAGTTCAGAAATGTCATCATGACACAGCATATGGCTTTTTATACGGATCTGGCTGTGGAGAGTATGGCAGACTGCGGCGTGGCCGGGATTTATCAAATGGCGCATGGGCAGAACTGTGCAACAGAAATAAGAACAAGTTAAGAACAAATTGACAAGGCTGATCTGTGCCATATATAATTTTTCATGGTATAAAAATATGGTATGATAATAGAAAATGAAAGCCAGAGAAAGCGGGAAATGGTAAACGAAGAATTAAAACAGGATGACAGTGAATACGAAGAACGAGAACAGGACGACAGCAAAGTTCTGGAAACTGCTCTGGCTGCCGGGCACATCCTGTTGGAAAATGGAGCGGAGATTGCCAGAGTGGAAGAGACTATGGAGCGGATATGCCGGCACTTCGGCGTGGAGTCCGGGAATTTTTTCGTGCTGAGCAACGGTATTTTTGCAACAGGCAGCAGGAAACCGGACAGTCCGGGCGGGCAATATGCCAAGGTTCAGCATATTCCGGTAAAAGGCGCGCAGCTCGATAAAGTTGTGGCGGTCAATCAGCTTTCGCGGGAAGTGGCAGAGGGACGTTACAGCCTGGAGCAGGTACAGGAAAAACTGGAGCAGATACGGCGTATGCCCAGGAAAAGTTTTCCCGTGCAGATACTGGCATCGGGGCTGGGCAGCGCCTGCTTTTGTTATCTTTTTGGCGGCAGTCTGGCAGATAGTCTTGTGGCATTTGCAGCCGGATTTCTGTTATATGTTTTTGTGCTGATGGTCAGAGAGTCCCGTATCTCCAAGATCACAAAAAACATCTGCGGCGGTGCGCTGGTCACGTTTCTTTGTATTCTCAGTTATGGGCTGGGTCTTGGAGATAATCTCAGCCATATGGTCATAGGCTCGATCATTCCACTGGTACCCGGCGTTGCCTTTACCAATGGAATCCGTGATATCGCGGACGGAGATTACATTTCCGGAGCGGTACGGCTTCTGGATGCGATTTTGGTGTTTTTGTGCATCGCGATCGGGGTAGGCGTAACATTCATTGTTTATCACCGCGTTTTTGGAGGGATACTGCTGTGAAAAACGGATTTTCACAGTCGAATTTGTGCCTGCGGCGAAAATATTGCAGGCTGGGCAGGAATGGAGGATTATGATGATTGGTCAGACGATTGCCGCTGCTTTGGGAACGGTGGCGTTTTCGGTCCTTTTTGGCGTACCGCGGAAATATTACGGCTATTGCGGACTTGTAGGAGGGGCGGGCTGGTGCCTTTATTCGATATTGACGGTATATACCGCCTGTACGGCTGTGGAGGCGACCTTTTTTGCCGCGTTTCTGGTAGTGCTGTTATCCCGTTTTCTGGCGGTCTGGGAGAAATGTCCGGCGACCGTTTTTTTGACTGCCGGTGTTTTTCCGCTGGTGCCGGGGACAGGGATTTACTGGACTGCATATTATCTTGTGACGGACCGCCCGGCGGAGGCGGCAGACAATGGTTTTGCGGCAGTCAAGGCGGCCTTTGCGATTGTGCTGGGAATCGTTCTGGTATTTGAAGTGCCGGACAGCTTTTTTAAGATGAAAAATAAATGAAAAAGTAAAAATTTTGGAAGTGTCCTTTTGCATATCTTATCTTAATCTGTTATAATATAACAATAGTTTGTCAAATCATTATCAATCTTCAAAATACAAAAGAATAAGAGGCGTAAGAGAAGTGAAAAAGAGGGGAAGAAGTAAAAGACTTTTTTTATTTATCTTAACAGCAGCTATGATATTGACGATGCAGGATTTTTCAGTACTGGCCGAACAGGTGCCGCTGGAGAACGGGACGGAGAGCCAGCCGGAAGCTGTGCCGGAGTCGTCCGAGAGTCAACCTGAACAGTCGGAGGACGGAACTGGGACATCGACAGAACAGCCGGTGGAGCCGCCGGAACAGGCGGAGAGCCAGCCCGAACAGTTGCCGGAGCAGCCGGAAAGCCAGCCTGAACAGCCAACGGAGCAGCCAGACAGCGGGGATGGAACACTTGACGGGGCACAGGGAGAGGCGTCGGAAACATCGACAGAGCAGCCGCCGGAGGTCGAGGGTGAAACACAGGGAAAGCTGCCGGAAACGTCGTCTGAACAGCCGCCGATGTCAGAGGCAGACAATTCTGAAATATTGACAACAGCGCCGGAAAATAATTTCACGACAGAAGCGGATGCTGATTTGGATGGAACGGCAGAAATGTCACTGGGGCTGGATGCCGGTACATTGGCGGCGCATACGGTTCCAAGCCAGAATCCGGGGCAGGCGGTCGTGAATCTGTTTGACTATTGGCAGTATCCTGGTGAGATGAATCGCTATGGGAATGAGATATCGCATGATTGGTATGATGGCAGTAGACTTACCTATATGCTGGGCATTTCCGGTGGACATTTGCTGCGTTTTGCTTATCGGGACATTGAATCCTGTGACTGGTGCAAGGATGACAGTACAGGATATTATGGTGATTGGAATGAATATCAATCGAACGGGCCGCGTCAGGGTATTGTACAGAACCGATTGGGTACTGATGGATTTCCAATACTGAATTTTAAAGTTGACGAGGATTATGGGAATTATAAGTATCATCAGGAGTATCTTGACAATAAAAATGAATCCCTTGCTTATTTGTTTTCACTGAATAACAATGAGTACAAAAAAAGCTATTCCAATGTACAGGGATTGTTTCAGATGGATGGCCAGGGATATTACTATTATAACAGTAAGGAAAATTTTGCGGAGTTTGATGAAGCGAATGAGCGGTTTATTTTGTATGATTCGCCGGGAGTTGGGAAATTGGATGACCCGAAAGACCCGAATTCCGATGGGGATTTTGGACAATTCTTTCCCTTTAATGAAGCGGGTGATGTATTTAATAAAGTATCGGCAGATGGTAAACGCCTCTATTATGAAAGCAATTCCAGTGTTGAAACAGAGGCTTCCATTGAGGATATTCGGAGCCACTTCAGTTTTTTAAAATGTTATGCTCCTGTATTGAACCATTATCTGGGAATGACACTGGAAGTTCCTTTCCTGCAGCCGGTGGGCGGCACTTTGCCTGACAGCACTCCTATGAGTTTTTCATTTTCGGGGGATGATGACGTCTGGATTTTTATTGATGATGTGCTGGTAGCCGATTTGGGTGGACTTCATGATGCGTGTGGTTTATCAATTGATTTTAATTCTGGCGAGGTTAAAGTCGATGGCGAGCAACCGCATACTTTATATGAGTCTTTCGTGGAGGCTTATGGCAGTGGAAATGCGATTCCTGCCAATATTGCATTTAACGGCCCGACCTTTGCCGACAATACGGTTCACACATTGAAGATGTTTTATCTGGAACGTGGTAATATGGCATCCAACCTCTCTCTGTCATTCAACCTCCAGACGGCGCGTTATAACCAGATCAAAAAGGTTGACCAGAACGGAAATGCTGTAGAAAATGTGGAATTTGCACTTTATCCGGCAATAGAGTGTAATGCGGAGGATGAAGGAAGCATTTTGTGTAACAGCACAGTGGATAAAACATCCGGCGGAACCTGCTATGTGAAGCAGAACGGAGAAACCCCGCTGCTCACGTTAAGGACAGGACCGGATGGAATAGCCAATTTCAGCAATTATACTTTTTCTCCCAATACACAGTATTATATTCTCCATGAGACCGCACCGCCGGCCGGATACCGTTCGCAGCCGGTGGATATTGTTCTCGAATATAATGCACAGACAACGATGCTCAGTGTTGCGAACAGATGGGAAACAGGAGCTTATGCCAGCTTCACTTCTTATGTGAGTGAGCAGGCAGGCGTAAAATTAATTTATGGACAGTATAATGTGAGTACCGGTCTTGTTGAGAAAGGCACGGGGGATGTGCCTGATTTTTCGCGGGAAAAGGGACTGATTCTTGCAGTCCCCATGTTACAGAGAGGTGAAAAGGACAGTACCGTATGGCTTCCGTTATACGGAAGCAATCTGGATGGATTCCATACGACCGGTGTTGAAGGCGCTGATGAAAGCAGCATGAAAAGGGCTCTGTTGACAGCGGCATTGAATCAGTGCCTGTATAACGAAGGCTGGTATCTGGAGTGGAACCCGGAAAAGGGTATTCTGGAAGGCCGTCTGTCCGATCTGCCGGGCCGGGCAGACCGATACCGTCATGAAAATGCGAATGGCGATATGCAGATGGCATATATCATGATAGAACCGGGTGTGTTTACTCAGATTGGGGGCGCTGGAGGCAGTTCGTCAGACCGGTATGCAGCTTTAAAACAGTATGTTGGGGCGAATGGGGTAGATGCCGCGGTCAGTGCGATCTATAATCTGACAGGCGGAAATGCCGGAGCGAACGTCAATTTGCTTGATACGGCACAATTCATCAGAGTCTTCCGTTCTCTGATCTATATTTCCAATGAACAGCGGGAACTCCGTGTAATGAAGGTAGATGAAAACGGCCAGCCGCTTAATGGCGCACAATTTGGATTATATGCGAGCATAGAAGACGCGCAGCAGAACCACAATGCGGTGGCAGTGGGAGTAACGGCGAATGTAGACGGTGTGGACGGCCTTCTGATCTTTAAACCGCAGACGGACGGTGCGCCGGGCTATGCCGGAATGGTATGGGCGGAGGCGTTGAATCAGCAGTATTATCTGAAAGAAATCAGTGCGCCAAAGGGATATACGGTCAATGAAACGATCATTCCTGTCATTGTCGGTATTTATTCCATTTATGCGGATGCCGGCTCGGAAGGCGACGGCGTATCCGTCATGGCGGGTGCGGGACAACTGTATCGAACAATGGCGAAATATGCTTCGGACGGCGACGTGAATATTACGCTCCGCGATATTACCGTCACGGCACAGAGGCAGGATTCGGGTCAGTTTGCACTGAATGGATGGCAGGACATGGCTGAGTCCGGTCAGAAACAGGAAAAAAATCTCCATTACGGTATGAACAGAGAGATGGGGATGGATTATGGCCTTCACGACGAAGACCTGAGCTCGACTCCTTTTTTCAGGACCGATACGGGTTTTCTCCGTGTTCGTGTGAGTCAGAATACACAGGCTCTGCAAAAGGAACTTTATAATGGAGCGGTCAATATTGCCAACTGGGACGATTTAGGGGATACAGACCTCACGGGGCTGTTCAGCCTGTTGAATGTTGTTGTTGTGGAAGACAGGCCGAAGGAGAAACCGGATGATGACCATGATGGTAACGATAATGACAGTGTTGACGATGTTGGTCAGGACAATGATTTCGAGACGATGGATTCGAATGCCGATGCAGGAGCAAATGCTTCCCCAACCGCTCTTGATGTGCTGGTAGAGCATATTGGAACGCCGCAGACAGGCGACGATTCCCTGATAGGGTGGTGGGCTTTGCTCAGTATCGTTTCCCTGGTGGGGATTGGAGCAACGGTATGTAATCTGATTTTGGTAAAAAGAAAACGGAAAAAGCATTCAGCGAAAAGATAAGCCGATTTGGCCGGTTCGTCAGTGAGAAACAGCAACCACGACGAATCGGCCATTATTGGTATGATAACTGCAGGTGGAAAGGGTCAGTATTTTATCCCCGTATGACGCACTGACACCTGTGTCATAAAGTGAATATGCCTTTACCTGCTGCATATATTCTTCAAAGATTTCCGGAGAGGACAGTTCAGGGTATTCATAATAATGAAACGGTGCATTTTCCTGTTTGGGAACGGGATCCCAATAAAAGGCGGCAAGCACTTCATAGTTCCGTTCTTCTGTCAGCGTATCGAAATGAATGATGGAATGCGCCGTGGCAAATTCATAGGATTGATAATCCGTCAGGGAACCAAACATGCTTTTATCCTTCATGTGGTGCCCATAGATCAAAAGTGAATCTCCGTCCATAGAATACGCGGCATCGGCAAACAGACTGCCGCTGCTGGCGTCGGAGCGGTCGAAGGCTCTGTGAAGATAATATTCAGGGTCTTCCGGCGTGTGCATGACCGGATAATCTATTTTGGTATCTTCTATAAAAAGCCAGCCGGCAAAGTCGTGATTTTGTGCCCATAGCGTTTCATACTCCGCAAATTTATCGGTAACTTTTTCGGCGGCCGGTTTGGAATCGTTTCGTATCTCCCGTATTTTTTGTGAAAGCTCCGCATTGGCATAATCCTCTGCCCGATATTGGAGAAGATCGTTGAAAAAAAGGAAAGTTGAGATAAAAAAAGTGGGAATGCAGATCAGAAGAACGATGGACTGCCAGAGCGGGAATTTTTTTCTGCTTGATTTTTTCTTCATATTAACAACCATACCTTTTCTCTCAGCCTGCGACATTGGGCTGACGCTGAAAGCGTCCTGGAACCAATATTTGCAAGACGAATAATTAGTCTATGAAAAATCTTTGATTTTTCATTATAACACTTTGGCGGCGTGAATGCAAAAATGGATGCTGCTCAGGGAATCCATTTCACAATTTAGTTATGATACAGATTACATCTGACAGACGATTCAAAAACAATTAAAAAACAGTACTTTTTCCTAAAAAATTCTCATTTAAAGAAGCAGCCTCCTTTTGTACAATAGGCAAAGAAGCATGTTGTACAAAAGGAGGCATTTCTATGAGTGAAAAAATACAGAATCCCATTTTACGGGGGTTTCATCCGGACCCCTCTATCATTCGGGTGGGGACGGATTACTATGTCGCGACGTCAACCTTTGAGTGGTGGCCGGGCATCCGACTGCATCATTCGAAAGATTTAAAACACTGGAACCTGATCGAATATCCGCTGAGGAGCGTGGAGCAGCTGGATTTAAGAGGCGTAGGGGCATCCTGGGGGATTTGGGCGCCCTGTCTGACTTATGATCATGGAATTTTCTATCTTGTCTATACCGTGGTAAAAGCTTTTTATTGCAATATGTATGATACGGAAAATTATCTGATTACGGCGGCGGATATTCATGGTCCCTGGTCGGAACCGGTCGGGCTGAACAATTTCGGATTCGACCCTTCCCTGTTTCATGACGATGACGGGCGAAAATATATTGTGAGCATGAGCACGGACCACCGGGTACCAAAAAAATATGCAGGAAGGCTGGTGCTGCAGGAATATGACCCTGTTCAGAAAAAGATGGTCGGTCCGGTGCGGGATATCTATAAGGCGGATAAAATTTTTTTGGAAGGTCCGCATATTTTCAAACGCAGCGGGTGGTATTATCTGTTCTCGGCGGATACCGGAACGGGAGAAGCGCACGGACAGACGATTCAGCGTTCGAAGAGCGTCTGGGGACCGTATGAGATGTATAAAGCGGATTTTATGCAGCGGCAGTCGGAGAATGAGGCGTATTCTATTCTCACAAGCAGACATCACGAGGATATCCTTTTACAGAAAAGCGGGCATTGTGATCTGGTGGAGACACCGGAAGGCGAATGGTATGCGGTACATCTGTGCGGGCGCGTCCTGAAACAGGACACAGAACAGGGCGATTGCAATGAGCGGGATGGTCGCAATGAGGTGAAGGAAGGAAAATCTTCGGAATGCCGGCGCTATATGATCGGGCGGGAAACGGCGATTCAGAAAATGAAGTGGACGGAGGATGGATGGCTCGTACTCGCCTGCGGCGGCAATACACCGCAGACAGAAGTGGAAATGCCGAAAACAGGAGCAGTATCGGGAACAGGAGAAATGCCGGAAGCGTATACCCCGCTCATCCGGGATGATTTTAACGAAGCGAAACTGCATCTCGATTACCAGTCTCTGCGGGTTCCTATGGATGATTATCATATTTCTTTAACGGTGCGTCCCGGATGGTTGAGAATGTATGGCAGAAGCGGTCTTGCTTCCAGATTTTCCCAGACGCTGATTGCCCGGCGGATGACAGAATACCATATGGAGGCAGCAGCCTACATGGAGTTTGAGCCGGAGGTGTTCAAGCAGATGGCGGGACTGATTCTGTTGTATGATACGGACAATTATCTGTATCTGCATGTGTCTTATGATGAAGGCAACGGGAAATGTATTACCTTATTGAAGGCGGAGAACAAAAAATATGAATATCTGACAGACTATCTGCCCATTGAGCAGGGAAAAGCGGTTTATCTGAAGCTGAAACTGAACTCTGGTAAAGTGCAGTTCTTTTATGGATATGGGGAGGAAGAACTGCAGAAAATCGGTCCCTGCGTCGATGCCGGTTTTTTGTCGGATGAAGCCTGTAAAGAGGGATGGTTCACCGGAACCATGATAGGAATCTGTTGTCAGGATTTGACAGGTGACGGTAAGTATGCGGATTTTGACTGGTTTGAGGTTCGGGCGGCAACAACTTAAAAATCTGCACAAAGAACTTAAAAAAAGTATGATTATTGTCAGTGAACATTGCTATAATGAGCATACAAAAAACGGAGGGCCCGCCGTAAATTAAAATGTGGAGGAAAACTATGAACAAGAAAATAATTGCAGCTTTATTAGCTGGCGCAATGGTAATCGGAACCCTTGCAGGCTGCGGAAATACAGATGCAGGAAACACGGATGTGGGAAATAATGCCGCTGACAGTCAAAGTACACAACAGGATGCTTCCAATGCAACTACAGATACAAATACAACTGATGCAGGAACGGCCGACGCAGCAGGCACAAACGATGCGGCAGGTGATTCCATCGTATCTGCGCCGACGGAACTTACTTTTATCTTCGCGGACGGAGATGAAGGCGCGAAAGCATCCATGAACGAAATCGTAAACCGTTTTAACGAACAGTATCCCGATATTACCGTCACGATCGAGCCGGGTAACGGCGGAGCATACAGCGAACTGATCAAGACGAAGGACAGCGTCGGCGAGTTCCCGGATGTTCTGGAGATGAGAGATACCGCTATGTATGTAAGGGCAGGAAAACTGGAACCTTTGCCGGATGATATTGTAGGTCTGTTCAAGACGACGACTGATTTTGACGGTAAGGTATATACCGCTCCGTTAGCAGGCGAGAATACTAACGGAATCATTTATAATAAAACATATTTTGATGAGAATGGTCTGACAGAACCCGCTACTTACGATGAATTTATTGAATTATGTCAGACAATTAAGGATAAAGGCGATATGGCGCCGCTAGTAGTCGGTGGACAGGATATCTGGCATATGGGCTTCTGGTTCCATAAAGCATACAACGATCAGGTACTGAGCCAGGACCCGGATTTCATCGAACACTGCTATGACGGTTCGAAGGATTTTTCGGACGAAACATTCAAGAAGACATTTGAAGAACTGCAGACGATCATGCAGTATGCGCAGGACGGATGGTCTTCAACACCGGATGCACAGATTACGACATTCATGGTAAATGATATGGCAGCAATGATGTACTCCGGAACACACATGTTCTCCCAGATTGCAGAAGCGGCTCCGGATATGGAAATAGGCTGGTTCCCGATTCCGAGCCCGGATGGGAAATTACGTCTTGTCGGCGGCGGTGGAGTAGGCGGTCTTGCTATTTCCGCAGAAGCAGCGCAGGATCCGGACAAGAAAGCGGCAGCAGAAGCATTTATCAAATTCTTCTATGCACCCGAGAATTACAAAGTATATTGTGAAAAATTGAATGCAATTCCGGCTACGGTAGATGAACCGGAGATGGATGTTGCACCGGTTCTGCAGGAAGTTATCGATGCGACAAGTGCAGCGGATGAGCTGGCGCCGATGTGGAACGGCCGCAGCGGAAACAACGAACTTCCGCCGGATTTCAGAAACTTCACTTATAAGACACTGGTAGAAGTCTTACAGGGAACAAGAGATATCGATTCTGCCTGTGACGAGTTGAATAAAACATGGCAGGTCGGCATGGAAACATTTAATCCTTTGACGGGGTTGGGAGCTGAATAACGATTGCGGGCGATACGCGGGACGGGAGCTGCTAATAACAGCTCCCGTTGTATACCCACATATATTGGAGGTTATATAAATGAAAAAAGCAAAGAAATTTGACAGTGTGGCATTTACATTTATTGCTCCGGCATTCATTCTGTTTACACTGTTTGTCATTGTCCCGACGATTGCAAGCGTTTATTACAGCTTTACATCCTGGGACGGCATAAGCAGCGATATCAAATTTATAGGGTTTGCAAATTACAGAGAAATTTTTACAAGTGCACGCTTTGGAAATGCTTTGAAGAACACGGCGATTCTTACCGTATTCATTTCCGTTTTTGAAAATGCGATAGCGCTGGGTCTTGCTTTGATTGTGGATAACGTGAGATGGGGGAAGAATTTTTTCAGAAGCGCTTTCTATATTCCGGTCCTGATCAGCGGTATTGTATCGGGCTTTATCTGGAAGATCATGTATAACTATAATTTCGGTACATTGAATGCGATGCTGCAGGGAGTCGGTCTTGGAGACTTTAAGCAGGACTGGCTTGGAAATGCGGCGCTCACGCTTCCGATGATTGGCGTCGTGCTGATCTGGAAGGGCGCCGGATACTATATGATCATTTATCTGGCTTCCCTGCAGGGTGTTCCGGTGGAACTCATTGAGGCAGCGGAAATCGACGGTGCAAGCGCATGGCAGCGCTTCAAAGCGATTACGGTGCCGTTGATTTCAGGCGCTTTTACCATTAATTTTACGCTTTCTCTGATTAAAGGTCTGAAAGTATTTGACGAGATTAATGTCATGACGGACGGTGGTCCGGGATTTACTTCGGAGACACTGGTGTATCTGCTGTATAAAGTCGGATTTAACGAGGGGCGTCAGGGATTTGGGACCGCCGTGGGAATCATGCTGTTGTTCATTATTGTCATCCTGAATGCCATTCAGCAGAAGTTTTTAAAGAGCAGGGAGGTGCAGTTGTAAATGGAACGTGCAAAAAAAAGAGTAAGAGGCCGGGATATCATCCTGTTTGCTGTAACTGTCTTTTTAGGTATTCTGTTCATATATCCGATATTTTTTGCGCTGATTTCGGCTTTTAAAAGCAACGGAGATATTTTGAAAAATCCTGCCGCGCTGCCGACTTCGCTGTATGTACAGAATTTTAAAGATTTGTTCGAACAATCCGATTTCGCGACGGCAATCCTGAATTCGGTATTGATCACTGTTATTTCAGAAGTTTTGATCGTATGCGTCATACCGCTGGCAGCTTACGGTATTGAAAGGCGGAAAAGCCGTACCACATCTTTGATTTATACATACTTTCTGGCGGGAATGATGATACCCTTTCATTTATACATGTTCCCGCTGTTCAAGGAGATGAAGACCTTTCATCTATTTGGAAATATGTCCGGCGTTATCGTCTGCTGCGTGTCGGGAGCCGTACCGTTTGGGTGTTTGCTATACAGCAGTTTTTTAAAAGGGATTCCGCTGGAAATCGAAGAGGCGGCAATGATTGATGGATGTACGCCGTTCCAGACATTCTGGAAAGTAACTTTTCCGCTGCTCGGGCCCTGTACGGGTTCGATGATCATATTAAACGGCCTGTCGATCTGGAATGACTATCTGATGCCGTATCTGGTACTTCCCAGTGGGAAGGCAAAAACGATCACGGTTGAGATTGCGGCGTTTGTGGGACAGTATACGGCAAGATGGGATATTGTTTTTGCCGGAACGATTATTTCCATTGTACCCGCACTGGTCATTTTCTGTGCTTTCCAGAAGTATTTTGTGAAGGGCGTTACCGCCGGTGCAGCGAAAGGCTAAAGATATGTAAAGAGTCTGCCTGCGTTTGGGCAGACTTTTTGATAGCGGGATATTGTGCTATGATAGGGAAAAGTGTGAAAAGAACTTCTAAAGACATCCCGTCATAGGACGGGACGCCAAGAAGGTTGAAAGAAAAGGGAAGCGGTATATGGAAAGAGTGCGGAACCTGACACTATATCACAAATTTGCGGCGACCATGATTTTTCTCGGATTGATTCCCATGCTGATTTTGTCCATTTTTATTTCCAATAAAATGATCCAGGACTATAAGGATGCGTTGGAAATGCAGTATGAGCAGGCTGCCTTTTATGTGGGGAGCAGTATCGAGACGATGCTGAACACTTATGATACGATTTCCCAGATGCCCTATAATTATAACTATGGGAATGAATTTATGATGCGGAAATTTCAGGCTTATGATAATCTGCGGCAGATTCTGCACGGAGAGAAATATCATTCTGATGATTGGGAAGATGAGAGAGGGATAGAGATGGAAACTTTCCTGCAATATGTGGCTGGGGCGGATGAATATCTGGTGGCCGTACATTTTGCAGGGGTAGATGCACAGAAAGAGCCGCTGGATTTTCATTACTCAAATTATTCAACTTATTTTAAAGGAATGGAACTTTTTGAAAGCGCATTCGAATATGAAAAGATAGACAGAGAGAGCAATAAGTTGATACTGATACCGAAGCATAATATCGAGTATTTCAGCGGATTGAATGAACCGGTCTTTACGATAGCGCGGAATTATTTCGATATCCGCAATGAAATCGGGAATTCGGTCTATGTCGGAACGCTCTTTCTGGATGTCAGGATGAAGCGTTTGGAACAGATTTTTCGTTCCGTCAGATTCAACGGCGCGGAGGAGATTTATATCGTAAATGATGCCGGTGACTGTTTTTACAGCAATGTCAATGAAAAGATCGGGGTGAATATCGGAACCGTGACAGAGAGCACGCCGGAGCAGCTTGTTTTAACGACCAAGGCAAACAAGTACGGCCTGCATATCGTCGTTGCCATGGATACGAAGACCGCCTTTTCCAATCTGCGTACGCTTCAGAATCTGATGTATTTTATTCTGGGCGTTTCCATTCTCGCATTGGTGGCAAGTTCCGTATTGTTTTCCAAAAGGCTTGTGAAGCCGATTCGTGCCATGATGGAGCAGATGGGGCAGGTGGAGACCGGTAATTTTGATATCCAGCTTCCTGTCCGGTCGGCAGATGAGATTGGTATTTTATCGGCCCGGTTTAACCAGATGAGCGAAGCGTTGAAAAAATATATCAATAAATCCTATGTCGCGCAGATTCGCCAGACAGAAGCGGAACTGACGGCGTTAAAATCACAGATATACCCGCATTTCCTTTATAATACGCTGGAAATCATCAGGATGACCGCCGTGGAAAATGATGATAATAAGGTATCGGAGATGATAGAAGCGCTTTCCGTGCAGATTCATTATCTGATCGGGCGGGCACAGGATATGGTGCCGATTGAAAAGGAAATAGAGATCATCCAGAAATATGTCTATCTTTTGAATTGCAGGATTACCTGTAAAGTGCAGCTTTTGGTTCCGGGAAATAGAAATGAGATTGGAAATATTATGATACCGAAGCTGATCCTTCAGCCAATCGTGGAGAATGCCTATATTCATGGCATCAAACCGAAAAATGGAAACGGGTGTATTTCGATTGAGACACAGGTGACGGGAGAAGATCTGGAAATTTCCGTGATGGATAACGGTATCGGCATGAACCAGGCGGCATTGGAGAAAATTCAGGAGTTATTGCAGGGGGACGACCCGGGAATTAAGAATGAATATAACTGGCAGAGTATCGGTATGAAGAATATTCATGACCGGCTCAGATACTTATATGGGGAGAAGTACGGGATACAGGTGACGAGCAATCCGAATGTCGGAACCATTGTTTCCGTGCGGATGCCGGTCACACGGGGGAGTGAACATGATAAGAATGATCATAGCTGACGATGAACCGATCATTACGGCGGGAATCCGAAAACTGGTGAACTGGAATGAATTGGGAATTGAGATTGTCGGTCAATATATGGATGGAAAATCGGCGCTTGAAGGAATCATTGCGCACAGGCCGGATATTGCTTTGCTGGATATTTCGATGCCGGAGATGACCGGCGTGGAAGTCCTGAAAGAATGCCGTCTCCTCGAACTGCCGTCCCGTGTTGTTTTTATCAGCGGTTTTCAGGACTTCGAGTATGCGAAAGCAGGAATCCGGTATGGAGCGGTAGATTATCTGCTGAAACCGATTATCCGCGAAGAACTGCTGACAGCAATCGGTAAGTGCATCAGCCAGTTGGAGCAGAAATTGATACAACCTCTGAACGGTGAAGAAGAAACAGAGGATTACAGGGGTCTGCTGCCTTTGGAAGAAGGAAAATATCTGCCGGTCTATGTAGAAATCCTGCAGCGGGAAGAAAAAAATCCCTCCATGGAAAAACTGATCCGTTTTTCGGTAGTCAGCTTCATAGAAGAATATCTGGAAAAGCGGAACCAGGGCATTATCTTTACAAAGAATGACGATATCGCGGTCATATTGAAAGGGATGAGCCCGGAAGAGGGAAAAGAAGCAGTAAGTGCGATACGGGAAGAAGTATTTGCGTATATGGGCTGCCCGCTTGGTATGGTCATTGGCGGGACTGTTGAGCATATGAGCGAAATTCCGCAAATGTTTCAGAAGTGTCTTTACCGAAAAGAATATTTTTATTTTGCAGACCAGATGCAGAATCCCGTTCTGCTGGAAGGCATGCCTGTATTTCCGCCGCCTGAGAGCAATGAATATTTTCTGAAAGTCCGCAGCCAGATGATCGATATGATCATTGCACAGGATGAAAAGAACCTGAAAAAGAGTTTTGAGCAGTTCGCAAAGCTTCTGTGTCGTATGGCGGAAGGGAAAAAGGAAGATGTTTTTTTCTATTTCTGTTCGGCGGTCAGGGCATTGAACGAGAAGTTTCAGGATTTGGCGCTTCCATGTCCCGATTATGATGAAAAAGAACTGCTGCAAAAAGGGCGGGTGTGTAAAAATTACATGGAACTGCAGCAGATGTTTTATGCGATCATAGAGGAGTATTACGGCAAGATCAAAGCCACGGTCGCGAACAATAATAATAAGAGTTTTCTGGAAGCAAAAGTTTATATCGACAAACATTATGACGAGGACCTCACGCTTGAAATACTGGCCAAAGAAACACATATGAATCCATATTATTTCAGCACCTTTTTTAAGAAGAACGCAGGTGAGAATTTTAAGGATTATGTGAGCCGGGTACGCGTTCAACACGCGGTATCGCTTCTCGTGTCAACGGACATGAAGGCCTATGAGATAGCTCTGAAAGTAGGGTTCAGCGATGCGCGGGGATTTTCGGAAAACTTCCAGCGCATTTACCATGAAACGCCCATTGCCTACCGAAAACGTGTAAAAGGGAATGAGACGAAAACGAAAGAAGAATAAAAGAGAAATGAAAGATGAATAGAAGAAAAATTTTTGCCTGCGACCCTAAGTTCGCAGGTTGAGAGAAAGGCATGGTTATTAAAATGACGGATGAATATAGAATGGAGGCGGAAGTATTTCTTGCCGGAGTGAGAGAAAAAATGGAATGGGTCAGCGAGAAGAACAGGGACAAAATTCCGTACACGACAGACGAAAACGGCAATTATGACGACCGCTCTGACAATGGGAAAAATTGGAATCCGGATGATGGACTGAACTGGTGGACGAACGGATTCTGGGGCGGTATCATGTGGCTTCTGTATCAGGATACAGGAGAGGAGAAATATGCTGAGATTGCAAGAAGTTCCGAAAGAAAGATGGAAAAATGCTTTGCGGATTATTACGGGCTGCATCATGATGTCGGCTTTATGTTTCTGCCGACCGCGGTTATGGATTACCGTCTGACGAAAGATGCGGACGCGAGACGGATTGCAATGCATGCGGCAAATCTTCTGGCAGGAAGATTTAATCCTGCCGGACGGTTCATCCGCGCATGGAATGAAGTGGATAACAGCGATACGAGAGGATGGGCGATCATTGATTCCATGTTTAATATTTCTCTGCTTTACTGGGCATCGGAGGAATGCGGCGACCCCAGATTCAGGCAGATTGCCATGATGCACGCGGATACGCTCAGAAAGAATTTTATCCGCCCGGACGGTTCCGTATGCCATATCGTGGAGTTCGACCCGGAAACGGGTGAAATGGTCAGAAGCCACGGCGGACAGGGATATGCGGAAGGTTCTTCCTGGACCAGAGGACAGGGCTGGGCCTTGTATGGTTTTGCGAACAGTTATGCGCATACCGGGAAGCAGGAATATCTGGATACGGCAAAACAGGTGGCGCATTACTGTATTGCGAATATTCCGGAGAATGGAATCATCCCGATTGATTTCAGGCAGCCGAAGGAGCCGGCGTTGGAAGATTCCTGCGGGGCCTGTGTCATCGCGGGAGGACTTTTGGAAGTGGCAGGACATGTCCCGGAATTGGAGAAAGATTTATATATCCGCAGCGCATGGAAAATTTTAAAGGCGATCGCCCAGACGAGAGCCGACTGGTCAAAAGACTGCGATGCAATCGTGCAGAACTGTTCCGGCGCATACCATGATAAGAGGCATCATTTTACGATGACTTATGCGGATTATTTTTTCGTTGAGGCGTTGTATAAACTGACAGGGACGGGACTGCTTGTCTGGTAGGGGGGATTGTGATGATCAAGTTGATGAATGGTGAGCCCTTATTGACTCTGTGGTTCGGAAATTTTTATCGGCCGGCTTTTGACGATAAAGCATATATTGACCGGTCTATGGAACTCATTCACGAGCTGGGATTCAACTGCGTAGAACTGGATTCCAAGGCGTGGGAGGATTTCGATGAGCGGTATCGCGGCGGAGAAGCGAGCCAGTATGTTGCAATACAGGAATATATGATGGAAAGCGCGGGACACAATGGGCTGGAATATTGTTTTCTGGCGTTGTACTTAAACGGCGATAATCTTTATCCGAATATCCGTTTCAGTCCGCCGATCCGGGGTGAGTCCGTAACGGGACCGGACGGCAGCGACGGGAAATGGTACCGCTATTGGTCGTCGAAAGCAAAAGATTCCATGGAAAAACATGTATCGGGACTTTTGCGGCTTTACGGAGATAAAGCACTGCAGGTTTATGACGGAGAGGAAAAGGTTCTGCCAGTCTGCAGTATGTGGGATCCGATCGTGGCGCCGAGTTTTGATGAGGAAGGACGCGGACGGTATCTGGGATGGCTGAAAGAGCAGTATGGAACAATTCAGGCCTTGAATAAAGCATACCGGACGGATTTTCAGGATTTTGAAGAACTGGAAAAAGAGGATTACTGGTTTCTCTGTAAGTATGGGGAGGGAGCTGTCTATTCTCCCGAAAGTCAGGAACAGTCGGGCCCGGAATTTTTATTATGGTGCGACAACATGAAATGGAAAAGACGGGAACTGCGGCTCTATTTTCAGGAAATGCAGACGCGTTTTGCAAAGATGTCCCCGAAGCTTTATTTGTCGCCCAATATGGCTCAGTGGAGTTATTTCCTCAACGTGGACGGCTCCCGTTTATCCGGAGTCGGTCTTGCTGATCTTTGGGATACGGGAATGCGCGGAATCGATATTTACGAGCTCGCATCCTATGTGGATAACTGCTGTTTTACGGCGGTTCCAGTAACGCCGGCGGGAGATGCGGATGCGTATGTGGTATCCTGTCAGCACAGCATGATGCGTTGTATGAATCGGAATCGTGATTTTCAGGGTGGGATTTTCTGGGGGCGCTTTTTATACAATGATCTTTATCAGGCATTATCTCCCTGCGAAATTGTCGGCAGTATTGTGGCAAGCGGCGCAAAAGGAATCTGGGCCTATGGAATGAACGGACTGGATGACGGCGGGATTCTGGACCGGATGGACAAAGGATTTCTGGAGTCTTTAAAGACGGCGAACCGTTGGGCAAAACAAGTCATTCCGCGCATGGAAGGAAAACCGAAATCCGACATTGCCATTTTGTTTCCGTCAGCGATGGCTTCTTTTGAACCGTTGGTTCTGAAAAACAGCGATGTACATCGTCTGGACTTATTGGGGTGGTATAAGGCGTGTTGTGACCTTGGTTTCAATCCTGATGTGATTGACATGGGAATGGTAGAACAGGGGATTTTGGAGCAGTACAGGGTGCTGATCGTTCCTGTCAATACCTGTTATCGGGCTGAAATCAGGGAAGAAGCGGAGCATGTGATTTCAGATTGGAATAAGCGGGGCGGCATCGTGGTGCATGGGCCTGCAGATACTATGATACAGCGGATTTTTCGGATACAGGGAGAACCCCATAAAAAGGACAGCATTGATTATGGGGAAGGCATTCTGACCGGCGGAGATTGTTTTTGTTCTTATCAGGGCGAAGAGGTACTTGCGTCCTTTTCCGGCGATGGAAAAGGAGGAGTTGTCCGTAACGGAAATGTTTTCTCTTTTGGGTTTTTGTTCGGCGCATCCTATACGGCGAAAATTGCGCCGCATGTACCGCCGGAATATAGAAACAATGCTTTTTATCCGGTCAGGGAAATGAAAAACAATATTCTGAAAAATATTTTGGAGCGATACCTTTCGGTTTCGGAATGCCAAATGGGAAAAGGGATTGAAAGGGCAGAATTTTCTTCAGGCTGTATTATCATCAATCATACGTCGTTTCCGGTTTCGCTCGGCGGGATAAAAGGGGAAAAGATTTTTCAGTATTTTGTGAAAGAAGATTATCTTCTGCCGCACAGCGCGGTTGCCGTGATCGGAGAAAATACCGGTGTGTGAATTTGTGCCGGCGGCCCGGGGGCCGCAGGTTGAGAGAAAGGCATGGTTATTCATATGAGCATATTGAAGTTAAAGCCGAGTTATAAGGATTATATCTGGGGCGGGAACCGTCTGGTAAAAGAATATGGAAAAGAATACAGTGGGGATGTACTGGCGGAATCCTGGGAACTGTCCTGTCATCCTGACGGACCCTCGACAATCGTAAACGGCATTTACGCCGGCAGGACATTGCAGCAGTACATAGACGAACAGGGAAAAGAAGTTCTGGGGGAACATTGCAAACGGTTTGAAGGTTTTCCGATTTTGATCAAATTTATTGATGCAAAAGATAATCTGTCGATTCAGGTGCACCCCGATGACCAGTATGCGCTGCAGAACGAGGGACAGTATGGAAAGACGGAAATGTGGTATGTGATGGATGCCGGAAAGGGAGCTTTTTTGTACTACGGTTTCAAGGAGGAAATCGGCAGGGAAGAATTTCGCTTGAGAATTGAAGAGGACAGGCTGCTGGAAGTATTGAACGCCGTGCCGGTACAAAAGGGCGATGTGCTGTTCATCGAAGCCGGAACGCTTCATGCGATTGGAAAGGACATTCTGATTGCGGAAATCCAGCAGAATTCCAACGTGACATACCGCGTATATGATTACGGGAGAGTCGGCCGAGACGGAAAGAAGCGGGATTTACATATCGAAAAGGCGCTTGCCGTGA
This sequence comes from uncultured Lachnospiraceae bacterium, assembly GCA_947178125.1. GTDB lineage: Bacteria > Bacillota > Clostridia > Lachnospirales > Lachnospiraceae > UBA3282. The sequence goes on from CAMWXB010000033.1 coordinate 29,596, forward strand.
CAAACAGAATACCGATTGCCAGAGATAACGGCAGCTATCCGCATGTGGCGGACTGCGATTATTTTACCGTAGATAAACTGAATCTGGACGGCGGCAATATGGAGAAAATGGAAGGATTTGTTTCCGGTGCATCTTTTGAAAGTATTCTCATCTTGGACGGAAAAGGAACGATTTCCGACCGGAATGAGAGCATGGAATTTCAAAAAGGAGACAGCTTCTTTTTGCCGGCGGGAAGCGGCGCCTATTGGGTAGAGGGAATCTGCGACGCTTTGATCACGACGATTCGGGATAAGGGGGAGCCATACTTCCGTGTTTGTTGAAAAGGCGGAGCAATACAGGCGCAGAGGCCAGTAGCGAATGCCTCATAAATTCTTCACAACTCTATATCAAGAATATCATCAAAGGGAATTTTCGTATTCACGATCTGCAGTATCCGGCTTGTCTCGTCAATCCGCGCGACCATGCCGGATAGCTTCAGATATTCATCGTTGCAGAAATATACGACCGCAGCGATTTTGCCGCGTTCAAGCCGGTGCATTTTCAAATCCAGTTCTTCGGCCATTTCCGGCGACAGTTCGATTTTGGGAACAATGATTTTTTCTTTGATGGAAAGTGCCTCCGGCAGACCTTTTAAGGCGGCAAAAGGCATAAACTGTTTGGCTCTGTCCGATATGGGCATTTTGTTTCTAGGTCGTTTCGCCACTTCGATGTCCTCCAATCTGCGTGTTGCGTTCTCTGGTAGTTGCGTGTTCTTCCAGGTTCATGCCTTTTAGAATTGCATTTTTGCCGAACTTCTTTTTGATGCTGATAACGGCTTCCTGTACTTTCCGGTTCCTTTCGAGTTCTTCCGCATCCGTAAAAAAGCTGTACTGGTGGAACTCTTCCGGAACCACATGATTGCAGCTTATGTTGACGCGCTTTATGGGAAACTGTGGATTGACAATTTTTTCATAAAGCGATGTAACGGCGGGTATCAGCAAAAGGTCGGAGTTGGTCTCGTCGGTAAGCGATGTTGTGCCGTGGGCCGAAGGAACGTTCAGGCGGTTGGCATATCCGACGTGCAGGGTAACGGAGCGGGTGACAAGCTTTTTCTCCACCATATCGAGGCACAGTAAGTCCATCATTTCCTTTACGATCAGTTTTCCCTCTTCAAAAGGATAATCACAGGATAAGACCTGACCGCTGGAAAGGCAGTTCGTGTCCGGCTTATAAGCTTTGATATCGGCAATGCCGGTGGGCTCGATTCCCCAGGCGTGGTCGATGAGCAGTTCGGCATCGATGCCGAATAAATGATACAGAAAATCTTCATCCGCATGAGCGATATCGCCCATGGTAAGAATGCCATAACCGGCTAACTTTTTGGCGGTTCCGGCGCCGATGCGCCAGAAGTCGGTCAGCGGCCTGTGATGCCAGAGCGTTTCCCGGTAAGTCTGTTCGGTCAGTTCTCCTACAAAATCAGGAGAATGTTTTGCCGTGATATCCAGCGCAATCTTTGCCAGATAAAGGTTTGTACCGATGCCGCAGGTGGCGTGAATGCGGAGTTGCCTGTAAATATCGCCAAGAATCCTTGCTCCCAGTTCTCTTGCGGAGAGCCGGTACATCGACAGATAATCGGTCACATCCATGAAGGCCTCGTCGATGGAATAGACGTGGATATCGTCTTTGGAAATATATTTCAGGTAGATGCCATATATTTCGGCGGCGTAATCAATATAGAGCTGCATTCGCGGTGTGGCGGCAATATATTTGATATTGGGCGGAATTTCAAAGATTCTGCATCGGTTGTGGATGCCCAGCGCTTTCATCGACGGGGTGATAGCGAGACAGATTGTTTTTTCTGTCCGCGACATATCCGCAACGACCAGATTTGTCGTCATGGCATCCAGTCCGCGCTCCGCGCATTCCACTGAAGCATAAAAAGATTTTAAGTCAATACATAGATATGTGCGTTCTTTCACGGAATCCGCCTCCTTTTCCGAATCATTTTGCAATTACCTGACGGTTTATGCGGTATAACAGATACTGACTGTCTTCTGCGGATATTATATCACGCTGTACATAAAAAGTCTCTATATTTTCGAACGAATGTTCTGAAAATTTCTGGAAAGAGTGAGAATAAAAAAACTGTGGTCAGAGAATGACAGATTGGAGAAATAGCAGATAGAGAAATCGTTAGACGACAAGAAAGCTGGGGCGTGGCAGGTGCTATACCCTTATCACTAAGTGGTAAATGAGGAATGGAAGTGATATAATCAAATTGTCATTCGTGATTTGAAGAGATACATGTGCGAGAATTTATTCAATAGAAAAATTGAAAGGATCATTAATATGTCAAGGCAAATACGAACTTCTGCAAAAGCAGTTATAATTCAAAATGGTAAATTGCTTGCAATAAAGTTGAATGATGGCAAAGAAGAATGGTACATTTTACCCGGCGGCGGTCAGGACGGTGAGGAAATGCTTCCTCAGACTGTTGAACGGGAGGTCAGGGAAGAGACAGGAATAGAGGTTCGGTGCAAAGATTTACTTTTTGTCATAGAAGGGGTTCACGGTGAGAGTTTTCACAGAATTGATTTAGTATTTTTATGTGATTACCTGGGAGAAGCCCCCAATGCAGCGCTTCATAGCGATACCAATCAAATTGGATTTGGCTGGCTGGATTTGTCTGTATTGAATAGATTACCTTTATTTCCGTCAAAGCTTCGCCGTCCGATAATGAATTTTTATGAGGGAAAAGAATACACAAAGTATCTTGGAAATGAAGAAATAGGTGATCCGGAATGTTCAGAATAGATGAATATATTGATGAATTAACAGTACATTGAAGGCAAAGCTGCCGGGAACCAGCAGTTGATTGCATTTTACGGGTATTTTGGATAAAATATTATGTATGAAATTATATGATAAAAAACAAATCGACTGGAACAATCTTTTATTCGACAACAAGACTTTATGCCGGCTGATTCTGCCGATTGTCATAGAGCAGTTTTTGAACTCTCTGATGGGAATGGCGGATACGATGATGGTCTCGACCGTCGGCAGCGAAGCGATATCGGCGGTGGCGCTTGTGGACTCGATCAATAATCTTGTCATACAGATATTTTCGGCGCTTGCGGCCGGTGCGGCGATCGTCTGCTCCCGGTATATCGGCAGCGGGAACAAAAAGGAGAGCAGCAGGGCGGCAGGACAGGTCGTGCTTACGGTGTTCGTGATCTCGCTCTCGATTACATTCTTTTGCATAGCAGGCGGGGAGCGGCTTCTGCGGCTGATATTCGGGACGGTTGAAGATTCCGTTATGGAAAATGCTTTGCTCTATTTTATGATAACCGTTATTTCCTATCCCTTTTTGGGGTTGTTCAGTGCGGGAGCGGCATTTTACAGGGCATCGGGCAATTCAAAGTTTCCGACGAAAGTATCTGTTGTATCCAATATGATAAACGTTATGGGAAACGCCCTTTTCATCTATGGTTTTCAGTGTGGTGTCATGGGGGCTGCGCTGGCGACGCTTCTTGCAAGAATCTTCAGCGCCGTTGTGATTTATTACTGCCTGAGAAAGCCGGGTCAGACGATCATCGTAAGGGACTATTTCAAAATCCGTCCGGATAGGAAGCTGATCTTGGCAATCATGGCGATCGGCGTTCCGGCCGGCATTGAAAACGGAATGTTCCAGTTCGGAAAACTCGCTGTCCAGTCCACGGTTTCGACAATGGGAACGGTGGCAATATCGGCGCAGGCCATGACAGATATTCTTGAACTGGTAAACGGTATTTTCAGTAATAGCGTGGGCATCGGGCTTATGACGGTAGCAGGACAGTGCATTGGCGCGCGCAGAAAAGAAGAAGCAAAATATTATGTCGTAAAGCTGATGGGTATCGCATGGATAGGCGTACTGGTATCCTGTTATCTGGTCCTCGCAGTCACGAAGCCGGTGACATGGATCAGCGGCATGGAGCCCGATGCGGCCAGGATGTGTTTTGAGATGGTCGCCGCGATGACGGTCGTAAAACCGCTGGTGTGGGTAGGCGCGTTCGGTCTGCCCTACGGGTTCAGGGCGGCCGGTGATGCCAGGTTCTCGATGGTCGTTTCCGTCAGCAGTATGTGGTGCTGCCGTGTGGGGCTCTGCATTTTTCTCGTAAGAGTATTTCATTTTGGACTGATGGGGGTGTGGATTGGAATATTTGTGGACTGGATCGTCAGAGCATCTATCTTTTCGATACGGTTCGTGAGCGGGAAGTGGCTTTGTGGGGAGATGCCTGATTCTTCTTCGTGAGCGATACTTGGGAAAGATAAAGTTGATTAAAAATAGGAAATGTGGAAAACAAGACTCGGAACACCGCTATTGCATTTCCGGATTTTTATTGTTCCGAAAAAGATAAAATATTATTCCTTTTGAGTTGATACTATTCCGAAAATAGGATATGCTGTTGAGGGAAGAGAGGTGCAGTCTTTATGTATATAACGGTGAAGCAGGCAGCAGAAAGGTGGGGGATTTCTGACAGACGGGTGCGCATACTTTGCTCGGAAGGAAAGATTTCGGGGGTTATACGGGAAGGGCGCAGTTGGATGATTCCGGCAAATGCGAAAAAACCAGAGGATGGACGGTTCAGGGCAACAGAAAGTTTGTTGACAGCCATAGACAGGAAGAAAATGGAACTGGATTCTAGGCGCCCACTGACAGAGGGAGAATTGGAACGTCTGACCGAGGAATTCATTATTGAGTATACCTATAATTCCAATGCAATCGAAGGAAATACGCTGACCCTGCGTGAGACGGATATGGTTTTGCGTGGTCTGACGATTGACAGGAAGCCGTTAAAAGACCATATGGAGGCAGTCGGGCATAAAGAGGCGTTTGATTTTGTGCGGGATTTGGTAAAGGAACAGGTGCCTTTATCGGAGAGTATCATCAAGCAGATTCATTACCTTGTGTTGGCGGATAAACGAGAGGACCGAGGGGTTTACAGAAGAGTCCCCGTCAGGATTATGGGGGCGAAACATGAACCGGTACAGCCATATTTGATTCAGCCTAAGATGGAACAGTTACTGCAGGCTTATAGAAATAGTACTGAACACATCATTTCACGACTCGCACGATTTCATATTGAATTTGAGGGGATTCACCCTTTTATTGACGGAAATGGCAGAACTGGAAGGCTGCTCGTGAATTTGGAATTGATGAAAGCCGGATACCCGCCAATCGACATTAAGTTTGCAGACCGGATTTCTTATTACAATGCGTTTGATGAATACCATGTAAAGCATAGTCCTGATGCAATGGAAAAGCTGTTTGCGGGTTATGTGAATGCAAGGCTGGACAGTTATTTGGAAATGATAGAAATGGAGTGATTTTTATATTAAGAAAATAAATTAGCTGGATGAGAAGGAAGCGTTTCAAGATGAAAGGTACAAATACAGACACTAAGATGCCATAGATTAAAGAGCGGCAGAGCTTTGAGACCCTGCCGCCTTTTTATTCCAGCTTATATTTATACGGATAATAACTTTCCAATGTGTCCACGACGATTTCTTTTCCGACATAAGTCTTAAACCAGTTCTCATATTCCGGATTATTCCAAACCGTACCATCTTCGAAAACAACCTGTTTTAAGCAAAATAATGAATAAGCGACCTGATTTGCGCCGCCATTTCCGACTTTTGGCATATCCCCCATGATTTCACCGTCATATAAGGACCATCCGCCGCGATAATCCTTTGTCTGATGGGGTAAAATCTTTCCCTCTGTGCGGACGAGATTTTCATAACTGCTTTCTGCACTGCTGTCAAGAAAATTCCAATATAGTTCTAACGGGGAACCGTTTGCGTCATAGGCTGACATGCAGTATTCGGTCTCAACAATCGTTTTGTCTGTATTGTTCGTAAGAATTGTCGTGAAGGTAAGGTGCACCGTCTTCGTAATGAAGAATGGCGACGCTTTCATGGATGATAGCATGACCGGTCGATACGTCCGAATCTTCATGAGTGGCAGCATAATCGGTTGGATTATCAGTGCTTTCATGAGGGATGACATGCTCCGTTGAACTGTCTGCATTTTCATAAGGAATGACATAATCAGTCGCAATCTCAGCTTTTTCAGAGAGGATGTTACTATCCGCCTTGGCCATTGCAGAGGTAGCGAACATACCGGCCGTGACCAATACGGTGAGACAGGCAAGGATAAAAGCAGCAGGGGTCATTCGTTTTATGCGCATAATAGCAGTAATCCTTTCTTCGGCAGCATTTTTGCTGAAATTGCTGTAAAACGGTAATAATTCGCTTTTCCTGGCTTCCATATTAATCAGCATTAGCGAATAGGCGGATTTTGATGCTTCTCCAAAGTGCCGTACGACGCTTTCGTCACACGCAAGCTCGATGTCGCGATTCAAAAGAATATACATGATCCAGACCAGAGGATTGAACCAGTGAATGCAAAGGACGAGAGCCGCGATGAGTTTTATAAAAGCATCAAAACGGCGGATATGCACATATTCATGGGCGAATATGTATTGCAGCTGACTTTCGTTTTCCCAGTCCGTGTTTGCCGGCATTAAAATAACAGGGCGGAAAATGCCATAAGTCAGTGGTGAGGAAATTTTGTCCGACTGCTTTATGGAAATCGGGCGTTTTGAGGAACATTCTTTTAGCCATTGTTCCGCGAAAGTATGACGGACGGGGAATGCTGTCTGAAATGCAATCTGACAGCGCAGCCAGGATATGGCGAAAAAAGTTGTCAAAATGATTGCTCCGACACACCAGACGATCGAACAGACAACAAGCCGGACGGAAACGGGCGAAGGCGCGCCTGCCGATAACTGTTCCAATTCCGATTGTGTGAAAAACTGTTCCTGCGGTATCGCAGAGACAAAACTGCCCGTTCCTGTTTTGGAAAATGCAGGTGCGGCGATATGGTTATTCATCAGCGTATAGATGCTGAAGACAGACGGAATGGAAAACGGAATGAGCAGCCTCAAAAAGACCATTTCCCACAAAACAGGAAAAGTGATTTTGGGCAGTTTATAGATCGCAAAAGCCCGGAGCAGCATAACGGCAATAATAAAGACAGCCCCGGAGAAACTCATTTGCAATAAATTCATCAATACTTCACTCCCAATCTTTGACGATTTGTTTCAGCTTTTCAATCTGTCCGGCAGAAAGTTTTTTCCGGCCAAGCAATGCCGCAAACAGTTTATCTACGGAGCCGTCATAAATCTTATTGATCAACTCGGTCGTTTCCGCTTCCTGTACCTCTTCTTTCGGGATGAGTGCATGGCACTTGAAATTTGGTTCGGAGCGCTCAATAGCTCCCTTCTTCATGCAGCGCTTGATCAGGGTATAGGTTGTGTTCTTATTCCAGCCAAATTCTTTCGTGAGGGCATCGGCAATCTGTTTTGCCGGTACGTCGCCTTCTTTCCAGAGAATGTCCATGACTTTTAATTCAGAGTCAAAAAGTTTAACATAGTTCTTATCCATACGTCATGCGCTCTTTTCGATAAGACTGGAGTAGTCTTTCACATATAGACTACCACAGTCTTACAACGCTGTCAACCTTCTGTGATTGTCTATTCGAAAATGCACACCCCGCTTTTCGAAAATTTTCGAACATGCTACAGTTTCTATTTGAAATCATGTATGAACCGTTATATAATTTATCATATGGGGGTCATTCATCAGAATGATATGTAAGAAACAGCGAGGAGGCAGACGAATGAAAAGAAGGGGATTAGTTATTACAGCAGCCGTTACATTATGCAGTATGCTGGCCGCAGGATGTTCCGGGCAGACACAGACAGAAACGGCGGCGGATGTGCCGGTGTCTTCGGAGAACTTGCAGGATACGGACACACAGGATGAAAACGGAGTGGTTTCGCTGACCGTATGGGCGGAAGAAACGAACCATGAATTGCTGGGAAAAATGATTGAAAGTTTTAAGCAGGAATATGCGGGACAGGCAGAGTTCGATATTCAGATCGTTACATCTGCAGATGCCGAGACCAGAGGCAGAGTCCTGGGGGATATACATAATGCTGCCGATGTGTTCACGTTGGCGGATGATCAGCTGTCCAGTCTGGCAGCAGGCGGGGCATTGGCTAAAGTACCCAATGCGGAGGAAATAAAAGCGGCAAATCTGGAAGGGGCTGTAGAAGCGGCAAGCATAGGGGATACTTTATATGCCTATCCCATGAGCGCGGACAATGGATTCTTTTTATACTACGATAAGGCATATTTTACAGAGGAAGATGTTCAGAGCCTGGATCGTATTCTGGAGGTTGCGGCGGAAAATGAGAAAAAGTTTTCCATGGAATGGGATTCCGGCTGGTATTTATATGCGTTTTTCGGGAATACCGGCCTGGAGTTTGGAATTAACGACGACGGTGTGACCAATTACTGTAACTGGAATACGACGGAAGGAGATATAACGGGTGTCGATATCGTGAATGCAATGCTGGATATCTCTGCCAGTCCCGGATTTCTGAATCTGCCGGATGGTGAGTTCATTTCCAAAGTACAGGATGGCACGGTCATTGCCGGTGTCAGCGGCGTGTGGAATGTCATGGAGATACAGAACGCCTGGGGGGATGACTACGGAGCTGTGAAACTTCCCACCTTTACCTGTGCGGGAAGACAGATACAGATGTCCTCTTTTGTCGGATATAAGATGGTAGGTGTTAACGCATATAGTGAACAGGTGGATTGGGCGCTTAAATTTGCGGACTGGATCACCAACGAGCAGAACCAGATACTGCGTTTTGAAGAACGGAATCAGGGGCCGTCCAATAGCAAAGCAGCAGCGTCAGATGCAGTCGGCAGGGTACCTGCGATACAGGCGGTCATTGCGCAGTCCGAACATGGTGTACTGCAGAGAGTCGGAAATAATTACTGGGGGCCGTTTACGACATTTGGAGAGACTCTGGCGGCGGGAAATCCTGCCGAAACAGATCCACAGGAATTGATTGACGCATTGGTGACGGGCATTACTGCCTCCACGATCAATTAGAAAGGGGTGGACAAAAATGAGTAAAGCCAAAAATGAAGGTCGAAGCAGACAAAAAGGGATCGGCACAAAACTTATCCTTCTGATTCCGGTATTTATCCTGGGAATCGTATGTATTGCCGCGAATATTTTTTCTGTGATCAATATTCAGACTGTTAATACCAATGCATCGAGAATTTCCAACGAATATATGACGGGAATCACGGCTCTTGCGGAGATAGAAAAGGAAACGCAGGATGTCCATAAGCTGGGGCTTTCCCATATTATATCTACAGATCTGGAAGCAATGATTACGCTGGTAGACATTATTCATGAAAGCGAAGCGGTTCTGGATGCACATTTGAAAGATTATCAAAGCTATGTGACAGAAGAACAGCGGGGCGCATATGAGAGCCTGATTGAAAATTATGAAGGATTAAAATGGGAATTGGCAAATCTGATGGCATACAGCGCAAATGCGAATAATGTCGGAGCGTATGCGCTGGCAAATGGGGCGATATCGGATTATTCCTCAGCAATGCAGAGCAGTATCGATGAAATGACAGAAGACATGCAGATGCGTGCACAACAGGCAATACAGGAGCAGAACGTCATCTACGGGAAAGCGCTGGTCATGAGCTCCGTTTTTATTGTGATCAGCATTGCAGCGCTTTTGATCACGCTGCTCAGCGTTTTGCTGATGGTGATCAGACCCCTTGGCAGGACACGCCGTGAGATCAACGAGATCATATCGGATATCGATGCCCGTAAAGGAGATCTGACACGCCGTGTTACATTGCTTTCTAACCGGGAGATTGCAGAGGTCGGAAACGGCATCAATGTTTTTATGGAAAAACTGCAGAATATCTTCAAGATGATCACGCAAAATTCCATTAAGATGGAAGAAGTGGTAAACGAGGTGCGGGACAGCATTATCACATCCAACAGCAGCGTGTCAGACCTTTCCGCCATGACGGAGGAACTGACGGCAACGATGGAGGAAATGTCCAATAGTGCGGCTGTTATTAACACAAATGCTGTGGAAGTGAAAAATGAAGTAAATGCAATGGTGGAGCGGACCATGGATATCCGGCAGTATACTGCTGAAATGAAAGAACATGCAGACCATATGGAACAATCTGCCCACACGACTATGGAATCAACGGAAGAGAAGATCAGCAGGATTTTGGAGGTATTGGAGCAGGCGATTACAGAGAGTGAAAACGTTAATCAGGTCAATAACCTGACAAATGATATCCTGGAGATTGCCAGCAAGACGAACCTGTTGTCGTTAAATGCGTCTATAGAGGCGGCAAGAGCAGGAGAGGCAGGAAAGGGCTTTGCTGTAGTTGCTTCAGAAATCAGTCAGCTCGCGACGGCCAGCCAGGAAGCGGCGAACAGAATCCAGAGCATTAACAGCATGGTGCTTCATGCGGTGCATAACCTTGCGGAGAATGCAAATGATCTTGTGACCTATATCAGTACGTCTATCCTGTCGGAATTTAAGAATTTTGCACAGGGTGGAACCGAATACAGGAAGAAAGCGGATCACATTGAAGGCGTTATGGGTGAATTTACGGAACGGATGGACAGACTGCAGGATACGATTGAAGAAATCGCAGGTTCGATCGATCTGATAGCCCATTCTATTGAAGAGGGAGAAAAAGGAGTCAGCAGTGCGGCGGACAGTACGCAGACCCTGTTGGAAGACATGGAGAGCATTACCCTGCATATGGATGACAATCAGTCAATCGCCGTGAGCCTGAAACGCGAGACCGAAATTTTTACGAAACTATAGGAAGATACGCAAAAGAAGGAGCCCATTGTGAACGAATCCATACAAGAATACCGGATTCTTTTGTCCGACAATCCTGCTAAGGCGGAAAAACAGCTCTATAAGCTGGCCAAAAAAGGAGACTTACAGGCGCTGACTGCCCTGAACGAATATTATGAGAAATGCGTAACAGAGGCAAAAACGCCCAAAGAAGCGTCCAAAATCCGCCAGAAAGCTTTAAAAGCTGCACTGCTCGGCGCTAAGCATAACAGCCCCTACTGGCTGATATGGGTAGGCGAAATGTACCGTTACGGTGTGGGAACGGATAAGGACGAGAAAAAGGCTTTTTCTTACTATGAAAAAGCGGCAGCCCTTGGGGATGTGGACGGTATTGTCAAAGTTGGCCGTGCGCATCTGAACGGAATAGGCGTTCCGGTAGACTACGGGAAATCAATGCAATTTTTTGAATCGGCGGCAAGCCGGAATAATCCGGAAGCGATGGTGTTGATCGCTTATCAGTATGAAAACGGAAAAGGCGTTCCCATCGATTATGAGAAGCCGCTTCAGTGGCTTGCGCGGGCGGAGCAGAGCTGTCATTTATGGCTGGAACAGGAACTGTCGGAAAAGGACCGGGAATATTACGAATCGTTATTACAGGATGTGGATAATAAAAGAAAACATTATGAATCCGTGTCCTGCGTGGAACTGATCGGGAAGGAAGGCTGTCCGATGGAACAGCGGCAAAAAGCGTTTTCACGGCTTTCTGAACTTGCGCATGTAGGAAAAGACTCCCGCGCACAGGTGAGTATGGGAATCCTGTATGAAGAGGGAAAATTCGTCGGGCAGGATGATCAAAAGGCGTTGGAATATTATCTCATGGCAGCCGAAAACGGTTCGACCGGAGCGATGAACAATATCGGCAATTTCTATTTTCATGGAAAAGGCGTTGCAAAAGATTATAACAAAGCATTTGCATGGTACAGAAAAGCGACAGATTTGTCAGGAAATGCGGCGGCGGAATGTTCTCTGGGGATGTGCTATCAGTATGGCTATGGAACAGCCGTCGATTATGAGAAGGCGCGTTCTTTTTATGGAATGTCCGCAAAGCAGGGACTTGGACTTGCGTTTTACCGGCTTGGACTCTTGTATGAGCAGGGGCTTGGCGTAGCCCGGGATATGCGCATGGCGAAGCAGTATTACGGCGAGGCGCTGCACCGGGGATGCCGGGAGGCGGCGTTAAAGTTATAAGGGTCTTGCAATGATAGGAAAATATGATTGATTTGAATATGGTGCAGGATATGACGTGCTTTCGGGATATATACTTTTTGGTGTCCTTGAAAATAAATTGACTATGATAAATGGAATATGTAGAATGAGTATATGATAATAAAACATAGAATTTAGAAATAATACTGGAAAAAACAAAGCAAAGAGGATGCCTTAATAACAAAGCATTTCTTTGGCAAGAAACCTCAATTAATAGGAATATTTTATAACTTGCTTCGTGGCCAGGTAAATTATAGTGAAGCGAAAAGAGATTTTGAAGATGCAATAGAGAATCTGACACCGTATAATAAGAAGATAATATTAAATAGCGAAATCAATAATTATATTGATATTGCACGAAAGACGCAGGAGGGAAATGTATCTATTGATAAAAATGATTTTGAGATGTTGACAAGAGAAATTATGAATAGAATTTAGATAGGTATAATAAAGTTGAAAGAAGGAATAAATGGTATGTTTTTCGTTACAACAGAAACAATTAGTAATTTGAATGAAATCATTTCAGGTTTGAATGCTATAGAGGATGCAGATGAAAAAGAGAAGTTTCTAAACGAGCATATTGAAGATACAACTTTATTTGTAGAAACGTTAAAAAAAATTAATAAGAATAAACTTCCCAAAGAACATGGTAAATCCCAAAAGAAAAAAAATGAGAATGTAGATATAAAGTCGTTTACAGAGGAAGAAATATATGAGATTTTTCATCAGAAAAGCAATAAGGAAGTTATGAGCGAATATTCATTATCAGACCTGAAAAAGATGTATCTATCTGTTTATAAAAGGCGGCCATCTTCAAATTATACGAAAGAGCGGATTCTAAGCACTTTGCGGAATAGGATGCACACTATGGAGCGTACGGCGGCTTTTGCCAGATTGGCAGAGGAACGGGCTAAAAAAAGCATTGAAAGTTTTTAAAACGATGTTAAGATTTTAGCTGAATATGTCAATAACAGAACGGAGGACAACAACCAATGAAAATCGAACAACAGAACTTTTCAATTATTTATACCTGCTTTCCCGGCGGAAAGCACAAAGTGCTGACAATGAGCTATGACGATGGCAAAATCTATGACAGGCGGCTCGTGGCGCTTTTTAATAAATACGGCATCAAGGGAACCTTCCATATCAACGGAAACGGTCTGTTCGGCGAAATGGGGCCGCTTCCCCGGATTCCATTTGATGAGATAAAAGAACTTTACAAGGGCCACGAAGTGTCCTGTCATACCTATACGCATCCGACCATAGAGCGATGCCCGCTTTCACAGGTGGTACAGCAGGTCATCGAGGACCGGAAAGCGCTGGAAGCGGCCTGCGGCTATCCGGTGCGCGGCATGAGTTATCCAAACGGCTCTTACAGCAAGGAAATCATGCAGATGCTCCCGGCATGCGGCATAGAATACAGCCGTATCGTCGGTAATACGGATGATTTCGGTTTTCCTGAGAATTATCTGGAATGGAAAGCGACCTGCCATCACAACCATAACCTGATGGAAAACGCGGAGCGTTTTGCCGAATTAAACAAGACGCAGTACCTTTATATGATGTATGTCTGGGGCCACAGCTATGAGTTCGGCGAGGATGAAAAAGAGTGGGAAAAAATCGAAAAGTTTTGCGAGTACATCGGCGGAAGAGATGATATCTGGTATGCGACCAATATCGAAATCGTGGATTACAGGAAGGCGGCGGAGAATCTGAAATTCTCGGCGGCGGGTGACTTGGTCTATAATCCGAGTGCGATTTCTGTCTGGATAAGCGTTGACGACGTAATTCTGGAGATTAAGCCGGGAGAGACGAAAGTGATTAAATAGTACGAGGGTGCATGAATTCCAGAAATTGTTTCAGAGGTTCTATGTGCGGCAATATGCCCGGAAAATACGTTTGAACTATCATATGATGAATTTATTGACAAACGTAAAAAGATGCTTACAGATTATGCGAAGAGTCTTATAGATTAAGTATAAAAAGTTTGTGGGCATTTAAGGTGGCAGCATTTTGGCAACAGAAAAGCAGCAGGCCATAATAAATGATGTAATTGAAGTCCTGTTCATTAAGTGTTAGCACTAATATCTTCCCATATACCACTACCTGCCTTTTAATGACTGTTCATCATAATCATTGTTAATTTGTTTGTAATATCAATGGGCATTATTTTTGAGAAAAAAACGAGAAGTTTATTATATATTCCCGGAATAATGAAACGCTTTCCCTTTATTATTTTAGGGTAAGCTATTTTAACAACTTTATCGGGTTTCATTACGGCATATTTGAAAAGCAAAGTTTGTTCTATATTTGCTTTCCGTGCAAATTCGGTTTCCGTTGCTCCGGGACAAAGCAAAGTAATTTTTATTCTTGTATTTCTATACTCTCCATAAAGGGCATTTGAAAAAGACATGATATATGCTTTTGTTGCCGAATAAACTGCGTCAGAGGGAGAGGGAATAAAAGAACCTGTTGAACCAATATTAAGTATGTGTCCGTAGTTGTTTTTTTCCATTATTGATAGAATACGTTTCGTAAGCTGCGTAATAAAACGTATATGCAAGTCAATCATTTTTATTTCTTTGCTTATATCTGTTTGAGAGAATAAGCCGCACTCATTGAAACCTGCATTGTTGACAAGGAAATCAATCGGTATATTCCAATTGCCTATTTGTTCCATAATCAAATCTGCGGCATCTTCTTTTGTTAGATCATATGCAATTAAATTTACGGTCACATGATACTGATTTTGTAAATATAATTGCTGTTGTTTCAGCTTTTGCATATCTCTTGATACAAGTATGATGTTATTTCCCATACTGGCAAATTTTTCAGCAAACGCTTTTCCAATTCCGCTTGTTGTTCCTGTGATTAAAACATTTTCCATTTCTTTTCTCCGTCTGTGCTTGAAATAGCCTACATTTGCTTACTATGGGTCTGCATATATTCTGCTTTTACCTTATCAATGGTTTTTCCGCCAATGCCAAAGTTTTTGTCCGGCATTTCTTTTATGGTTGTTACAAAAAATTCCTGTGGTATTTTCATGATTTCAGAAGATATTTCTGTTAATTGCTTTATCAGTTCTTCTTTTTGCGTATCTGATAAAACACCGCTTTCTACTGTGATATAAGGCATTTCTTATTTCCCCCCATTTTTTTATTTAATTTTCTCCATGATTAAATAACTTCCATTCTTCGCTGTATGACATCTCTTTATAGGAAGAACCCGCTAAAAGTTTTTCGTAGAACGATAACTTTTTTTGTGTCAGGTCAAATGCGTTTTGCAGATAAGCCATTTGTTTTTTTATATTCTTCATATGGTTTTGTACCATAACAAAACGCTGTTCAAGGGTTTCGCCGCCCTGTATTAACAGTGAAACATAATCTTTAATGGAATGAATGGGGATATTTG
>CAMWXB010000034.1 GCA_947178125.1 uncultured Lachnospiraceae bacterium
ACAATATTAAATATCCATGTCCACTTATTTCCTAAATTCATTGTATAGCCAAACCAACTTCGAGGTCTCCTGATAATTATTCTTTTATCTTCTCTGTTGAAATATAGTCTTCCGGTTAACCAGCCATCATCTTTATTGCCTGATTTCATAAAGCTCTCCTTTGCAACTTCTGATTTATATGCTTGATTATAAAATATTTGCCTGTTGCCTGCAATGTATATTTATAAGCCCGTTTTTTAGTGGGTACACAATTCCGAAATGGGAGTATATTTTTTTGCATAAAAGTTACAAAAATATTAAAAAAATTAAATAATTCTTAAAAAAATGTGTTTTTTCTATTGCTCTCACAGGAAATATATGGTAATATAATAAAGCACACTCGATAAACAGTAGAGTGGCAAAACATACTAAAACATACTATTTATTGACAGGAGGAAACGAATATGAAGAAAATGTTAGCGTTAGCTATGGCTGGTGTCATGGTTGTAGCTATGGGGGGGGGTAGTACTCGCTTCAGGTAAGAGTGGAAAAGAACTGTATGAGGAATATCAAGCAACTGGTGGAGCGTGCATCGCAGAATGGGATCAACAGGATATGGACAGCTATAAAGGTTATAAGGAGGCTCTTGAGAGCGGTCTTCTTGACGAGTTGTACCCATCCTCATCATCTTCTAGTGATTCTGGCAGCTCTGGCAGTGGCGGTGAAGAACAATACGACCGCGGTTCCGAAGCAGTAGCCCTTGCGGCAGAAGCCTCTGGCATTCCGATGGCAACATCCATCGCGGCATCAGAAGAAAATAAATCAGTTGGCGAATATATGAATAATGCAGTCGTGGCGGCTCCGGGGCTTGACAGGGCGGTTCCCGTGTCACAGGGAGGCAATGTCGTCATCAATGGTGAACCGAGCAACCAGACATTTTCCGTATTGAAAGTCCTTTCTGGACATACGGATTCCGCGAAAGCACAGGCGGCATCTCTTGGCGGAACAGTACTGAACGTTGCAAGAATCGACGCATCCGTTTATTTTGATACGGCAACTGTGAATTTCTATATGCCGGGTGTTACAGCTGGACAGAACATTCAGGTTTATCAGTACGATTATACGAACGGACAGTGGACAAGCGTTGCTGTTGCGGAAATCAGAGAAGACCATGTCGTAGTGGACATGACATCTCTTGGTGTACTGGCATTCATTGAAGTTCCGGCTGAATAAGGACATGATAAATATAAATCATGACTCTTGCGCTGGAATGTCAAAAATCAATATTGGCCTCTCTGCCCTTGTTTTCTATTTGTTTTCACTGAAAGTATATAGTAAACAATCAGATGCACTTGTAATAAAGTGTAGAAAAAATATTATTGAAAGACAGGAGGTTTTTAACATGAAGAAATTTTTGGCATTGATTTTAGCGGGAGTTATGGTGGTATCTATGAGTATGATGGTGTTTGCTACTAAGTCGTTCAGCGAATATACCACAGCCCCAGAGGACCTTGAGTTATTAAAAACGGCGGGGTGGTTTAATGGATCAAATAGTGATGAGGATTTGATTAGCTGGGGGCTTTCCGCCGATGTAGTGAAAGCATATCATGAAATGTTTGGCGGCGGAAGTTCCAGTGATTCAAGTTCAGATAGCTCCAGCAGTTCCGGCGGCGGAGAAGTAGTCTACGACCGCGGTTCCGAAGCAGAGGCCCTTGCAGCAGAAGCCTCAGGCATTCCGATGGCAACATCCATCGCGGCATCAGAAGAAAATAAATCTGTTGGTGAGTATATGAATAATGCAGTTGTAGCGGCTCCGGGTCTTGAAAATGCGGTTCCGGTTTCGCAGGGAGGCAACGTTATCATTAACGGCGAACCGAGCAACCAGACTTTCTCCGTTTTGAAAGTTCTTTCCGGTCATACTGATGCGGCGAAAGCACAGGCGGCAGCGATTGGCGGAAGGGTACTGAATGTTGCAAGAATTGACGCATCCGTATACTTTGACACGGCGACTGTAAATTTCTATATGCCTGGCGTTACAGCAGGACAGAACATTCAGGTTTATCAGTATGATTATGCAAACGGACAGTGGATAAGTGTTACAGTTGCGGAAGTCAGAGAAGACCATGTTGTAGTTGATATGACTTCTCTTGGTGTATTGGCATTCTTTGAAGTTCCGGCAGCTGAATAAGAAGCGTATTGTATTTTGAATAAAGATAAATAGGGGGATGTCGCATGGCGGCATCCCCATTCTTTTGCTTTCTGCACTATTTGGCTTGTATTTTTTCTGTATATATCACATAGAAGTGTCACATGTATTTTGTGTATAATCTGTTCGTGATTTTGTGTGTAATTCCGTAAAAAAATGATTGACAAACGAAAAGATTTTACATATACTATAATCATCATAGAAATTCTAACAGCGTACATTTCGTACATTCAGACAGTTTCTGTCAGATTTTTCTAATGAATCAATCAAATATGGCAGAGACTTTGAAGCTGATAGAGGGGCTGCATATTTTGTCCTGCCGGAACAAAGGAGGATAAGCTATGCAGAAGGTGAAAGAAAAGCAGGGACCAAAACAGACTATCGGAAAGAAGAAGGTAAGAAGAAACGACAAACGGAACTGGAAGGATATCGTGGCCATGCGGTTCGGCTGGGCAGGCCGCCGGAAAGTGCGCCGCCAGATAAAAGATAGACTGTTCCGTTTCCTGTTCGAGAAAGACAAAGAGGCGCTGTTGCAGTTATATAATGCGTTGAACGGAAAGGCTTATCAGGATGCTTCCTTGTTAGAAGTTGTCACGATAGAAAATGCCGTCTATATCGTCATGAAAAATGACCTTGCTTTTGTCATAGCAGGCACGCTGAATCTTTATGAACATCAGAGTACGTTCAATCCGAATATGCCCGTGCGGTTCCTGATCTATCTTGCGGAAGAATACCAGAAGCTGGTCGAACAGGCGGAAGCGAGCATCTATGGAACAAAACAGGTCATCCTGCCTGCTCCGCAGTGCATCGTTTTTTATAATGGAGAGAAAGCAATGCCGGAAGAACAGATTTTGTGCCTGTCGGATGCTTTTGAGAAGCAGAAGGGCAGGTCTGATGTAGAACTGAAAGTGCGTATGCTGAATATCAATTATGGAAATAATCCGGAACTGATGGAGAAATGCAGGGTACTGAAAGAATACGCCGAATTTGTGGAGACTGCCAGAAAATATGTCACAGAAGGAAAAGATCGACAGGAAGCGCTGAGCATAGCAATCGATTATTGCATAGACCATGATATCCTGTCGGAATTTCTGAAAAGTTATCGAGCGGAGGTGCTTGGGATGTTATTGGAAGAGTTTGATGTAGATAAATATGAGAGGACAATCAAGGCAGAAGGAAGAGAAGAGGGAAGAAAAGAAGGAAGAGAAGAGGGAAGGGAAGAAATCTTCGAATTGACCAGAAAACTAATGGAACAGAACCGCATGGATGATTTAAAGCGTCTGGCAGAGGATTTAGCATATCGTGAGCAGCTATTCCGGGAATTTGGTCTGTAGAAAAAGTTTTTATCTTGTGAAGGAAAAGACCGACAGGAAGCGCTGAGCATGGCCATTGACTACAGCATAGACCATGATATCCTGTCGGAATTTCTGAAAAGTTATCGAGCGGAGGTGCTTGGGATGTTATTGGAAGAGTTTGATGTAGATAAATATGAGAGGACAATCAAGGCAGAAGGAAGAGAAGAGGGAAGAAAAGAAGGAAGAGAAGAAGGAAGAAAGGAAGGAAGGGAAGAAATCCTCGAATTGACCAGAAAACTAATAGAACAGAACCGCATGGATGATTTAAAGCGGCTGGCAGAGGATTCCACATATCGTGAGCAGCTATTCCGGGAATTTGGTCTGTAGAAAAAATTTTTATCCTGATATAATGTAATCATGTTTTGAAGAAAATATTTATAATACCGTCTCAAAATAATTGACAAAAGAATAATTTTTAAATATACTATAACTATCATAGAAATTCTAACAGCGTACATTTCGTACATTCAGACAGTTTCTGTCAGATTTTTCTAATGAATCAATCAAATATGGCAGAGACTTTGAAGCTGATAGAGGGGCTGCATATTTTGTCCTGCCGGAACAAAGGAGGATAAGCTATGCAGAAGGTGAAAGAAAAGCAGGGACCAAAACAGACTATCGGAAAGAAGAAGGTAAGAAGAAACGACAAACGGAACTGGAAGGATATCGTGGCCATGCGGTTCGGCTGGGCAGGCCGCCGGAAAGTGCGCCGTCAGATAAAAGACAGGCTCTTCCGGTTCCTGTTTGAGAAAGACAAAGAGGCATTACTGCAATTATATAATGCGCTGAACGGAACGGATTATCAGGACGCTTCCCGGCTAGAAGTTGTCACGATAGAAAATGCTGTCTATATCGTCATGAAAAATGACCTTGCTTTCGTCATAGCGGGCACGCTGAATCTTTATGAACACCAGAGTACCTTCAATCCGAATATGCCCGTACGTTTCCTGATCTATCTTGCGGAAGAATACCAGAAGCTGGTCGAACAGGCGGAAGCGAGCATCTATGGAACAAAACAGGTCATCCTGCCTGCTCCGCAGTGCATCGTTTTTTATAATGGAGAGAAAGCAATGCCGGAAGAACAGATTTTGTGCCTGTCGGATGCTTTTGAGAAGCAGAAGGGCAGGTCTGATGTAGAACTGAAAGTGCGTATGCTGAATATCAATTATGGAAATAATCCGGAACTGATGGAGAAATGCAGGGTACTGAAAGAATACGCCGAATTTGTGGAGACTGCCAGAAAATATGTCACAGAAGGAAAAGATCGACAGGAAGCGCTGAGCATAGCAATCGATTATTGCATAGACCATGATATCCTGTCGGAATTTCTGAAAAGTTATCGAGCGGAGGTGCTTGGGATGTTATTGGAAGAGTTTGATGTAGATAAATATGAGAGGACAATCAAGGCAGAAGGAAGAGAAGAGGGAAGAAAAGAAGGAAGAGAAGAGGGAAGGGAAGAAATCTTCGAATTGACCAGAAAACTAATGGAACAGAACCGCATGGATGATTTAAAGCGTCTGGCAGAGGATTTAGCATATCGTGAGCAGCTATTCCGGGAATTTGGTCTGTAGAAAATAAATTTTTTTCACCATAATGTTAAAAAAAGTATATAAAAAATGAAGAAAATATAGTATTATGTATAGTAAGAACAAGTTCTAAATACTTTTTGATAGGGGAATGAAATTATGCTTGCTACATTAATACCATTATTTGATGAAACGATGACTGTAAAGGCCTATTCCTTATTTGCGCAAAAGGAAAACCGCTTATTGAACCCGAGCTACCTGGGGCCGGGAATCAGTGAAGGGGTACACGTTGCCGGTCTTGATCTGATTGAAAGTATGGGCATCGAGACGTTGTCTGCGGATAAGGAAATCTTTGTGGAAGTAAATAATATTTCCATTTTCTCGAATATCGACGAACAATGCAAGGCGCCACACGAAAGGTTGATTCTGCTGGTCGATCATACGATCACACCGGAAGAAATGTATATCAAGCGCTTTAAAGAGTTGAAAGAAAAGGGATTTTATCTGGCAATCAGAAAGCTTCCAATTGAAAAATTTGAAGAATATCAGGAAGTGCTTCGGTTGATGGACTATATTTTGCTGGATTACAAAAAACTCAATATTGGCAATGCGAAGCTCTTTTTTAACAAATATTATCCGAATATGAAAATGTGTGCGGTCAATGTCGATTCTCAGGAAGATTATGAGAATTTGGGAAAGATGGGTGGTTTTGACCTTTATGAGGGAAAATTCTTCCGCCTTCCGGTCACTGCCAGTAAACAGACGGAAGTGGCGCCCTTGAAAGCGAACTATATTGAACTTTTGAATATTGTGAATGATATTGATTTTGATTTGTCAGAAGCCGCGGATGTCATTGGGAAAGATACGGCGCTCGTTATTTCTCTTTTAAAGATGGTAAACAGAATGAGCGTCAATTCGGAAATTACTTCCATCAGACATGCGGCTGCCATGCTTGGACAGAAAGAACTGAAAAAATGGATTAATACGGCGGTTACGAATGAACTTTGTGCGGACAGACCGAGTGAGATTACGAGGCTTTCTCTTCTCCGGGCCAAATTTGCAGAAAATCTTGCGCCGCTGTTTGAAATGGCAATTCATTCTTCGGAACTTTTCCTGATGGGATTGTTTTCCGTGTTGGATTTAATCCTGGATAAGCCGATGAAAGAGGCTCTCGCGATGGTCAATGTTTCCAAGAGTATCGAGGAGGCATTGATCGAGGATAAAGGAGAGTTTGCCGCAGTCCTTGATTTTATCCGTCATTATGAGAGCGCTTCCTGGCAGGAGGTTTCCAGGCTGATGCTGCTTAGAAATATTGATATGGATCGGGTCTATAATGCTTATACGGAATCCCTGCAATGGTACCGTAATTTGTTCGGGGCAGAATAAAAATAAGAAGAATGGAAGGCTGCATTTTCCTGTACTGTATATGGGGAATGCAGCCTTTTTCTGTCTTTTCATTTAATAATTAAAAAATGCAAAGTTTGCTTGACATATTTTGCAAAGTATACTATACTAATAATGCAAAGCGAGCTTAGCAAAAGGATTGAGAGGAAGAATGAAAACGAAAATTAAAGAATTAAGAAAAGAACGAAAAATGTCTCAGGAAGAACTTGCAAATGCAGTCGGAACGACGAGACAGACAATCACTTCGATTGAAGTGGAGAAGTATACGGCATCTTTGGTGCTGGCCTATAAAATTGCACATTTTTTTGGTCTGCAGATAGAGGATGTATTTGATTTTTCAGATGTGGAGGAGATTTGATATGGATAAGATGAAACAGGAAGTAAAAAGTAAATTGACTTATTGGGAAAGATTGTGTGCTTTATTTACTATTTTAATGGCGACGAATATCTGGAATGCTTTCAGGCCTATAAGCGGTGGAGACAACTTTACAGACTTTTTTCGGGGATTTCAATTGGGCATTGCAATGGCATTTTTAGTCTGCGCGGTGATAAAAGTCATACGGTTCAGGAAGATTCTGAAGAATGAAGAGGCAATCAGAGCTTTTTATATCAAGGAACATGATGAGCGGACGATGGCAATCTGGAACAAGTCGGGTGGAACCGTGCTGTATACCTGTGGTGTTCTGATCATTGGAGCGGCTATTGTTGCGGGTTATTTTAATTCGACCGTATTCATTACGCTGACCTTATGCGGCCTTTTTCTATTGCTTGTAAAAAATGGACTCTGCATTTATTACTGCAGAACGATGTAAAACAGCGGGATGTAAAACAATAGAATTATGGGATAGCTTTTCATGGAATAGTCTGATATAATAAGCTGTAAAACAAAGTTTTTCAGCTGCAGGTTTGGACAGATGCCCAAATATCGCAGACTGATAGAAAGCGTGGTCATTAACAGTATGGTCAATCGGGTCGATGGGAATCATTATTATGAATATACGAAGCTGAAAAATGTCAGTGTGTCGGATACCGGAGAAAAGTTCAGTCTTGATTATAAGCAGGATGAGCTGCCAGGTGAGAAAGAGAAGAAGGAGAAAGAGGCAGCCGAACGGGAGAAACAGCAGGCCGTGGAGAAAGCCGGCGTCAAAGTAGAACTTTCAAGCTATGGACGAACGGTCGGAACTTCGGAAAAATCACAGGCGAATAGGGTAAAGAACCGGACGGATGCAGGGCAGGGACAGTCTCTTTTCGCATCGATTCAGGAATTTGTCCGGACCGCCATAGCCGCGTTCAAGGATTTTGTTGATAAAATCTGGAATGAGCCAAAAGTAGAAGAGGCTGTGAATGCAGAAGCTGTTGAAGCGGAAGGCGGCGGATTGGAAGGCGAAGCTTTACAGAATCTTTCAGAATCAATGGACGGGCAGACACAGGCGGTACAGGAAACTGCACCGGTCGAAACAGCGGAATCTTTTTATCAGAACGAGGCGCGGTTAAATCAGGAGATTCAGCCATATCTCCGAAAAGGGGATTTGAATCAGGTCATTAATCTTTTAACGGATAATGGGAAAAAGACAGCGGCCAGAAATTCGACTCTTTTGACTTATTACGATAGAAACGGCAGAATGGTGGAGCCGAATGCATCGGACAGTCAGCGGATTTTGTACGGAGATCGAAATGCACGAAAATTATAAAGAAGTGAGAGAACGGTAAGAGCGGGAAATGTCACTGCGGTTATGGAGCATCGAAAGGCGAGACGACCCTGTTCTTACCGTTTTTCTTACCATAATATAATCGTCTGTCCGCATGGGTAATAGTATCTTCAACACCATTTCCGATTCTGTGTGCAGCGATACCAAGCGTCAAGGAACAGTGGATGGCTGTCTCATTCCATACGAAAAGATGTTCCTCAACACTGGAACGGATGTTTTCGGCAATATTACAGGTATGGTCTAAGTGGACTTTTGTCATGATCAGTATTTCTTCACCGCCCCAGCGGCATACATACCCGTGTCCGGCGACATGAGTCCGGATGATTTGGGAGATTTCCTTTAAAACAACATCTCCGAAATCGTGTCCATAAGTGTCGTTGACTTTTTTGAAGTTATCGATATCGCACATGATCAGGCAGAAATTTTCTTCCGTTTTCACAGCAGCATCGAAAAAGTCCTGCATGCTCCGGCGGTTATATAATCCCGTCAGCGGATCGATGCTGGCCATATTGTCTAAGGCAACATTCTGATTGCGCAGCAAATTCGTAGCCGCCTGCATATCCATAATAAATACAAGCGTGACTAAAAATAGAAAACCGAAATTGCAGATAGAATTGAAGATATAGATAGCCAGTTCTAAAGCTGGCGATACATTTAGCTGATAGATAGAACCGGTGAACATGGATATCATACGACAGCCGACAAAGGAAAGGAAGGCTGTCATTCCAAGCAGGGTAGGAACGAGATATTTCTTTTTTGAGTCTTCAATCAGTGTAACGCACATATAATAGCCGAAAGGAATCAATCCGATAGTATACTGGGAGAAGCCAAAACGCCAGCCGACGAAGATTGCTGCAACAAAAGAGTGGATAATGATTTCCACATAGGTAATATAAAAAGTCC
This sequence comes from uncultured Lachnospiraceae bacterium, assembly GCA_947178125.1. Taxonomy (GTDB): domain Bacteria; phylum Bacillota; class Clostridia; order Lachnospirales; family Lachnospiraceae; genus UBA3282. Next base: position 9,083 of record CAMWXB010000034.1, read on the forward strand.
GGATCAGTTCTTTTTCATATCCATATTTAATGATACTGATACATTTCAAATAGGTGATGACGCTGCCAATATTAAATATGATCATTGGGTAAATACGAAGAAAGCTAAAAAGGCCTACAAGAAGAATATGTACGGCTGTGATTGCATAGATGATCAGTTTGTATTTAAATTTTTCAATCTGAATGCTGCGTTCCAACAGATTCTTGATATAACTGAGTTTTGTTATCATATAAAAGACATCCTAATCTCTGGTATAATATATATGAAAATACGAAAATATTGAAAAAACAACACTATACTACGAGTATATAACAAAATGCCAGTAAAGTAAATTATAAAATCGGGATTATCATCATATTCTAATACTTGTCTTTCACAGATACGTCTACTATAATAATACAGGGGATATTGCATGGAGGTTCCGGGATGAATCAGGAAGCGTTCGAACAGGCCAAGATAAAAGTACTTTTAAAACAGCATGACCCGCATGGATTCGGTACGTTGCAGGAAAAGACCGTGCATGCGGTCATGAAATTGTACTATGAGCCCGATATCGATTATCACGAGGTACCGATTGAAGGATATATTGCTGATATTTATACGGGAAACCGCATTATCGAAATCCAGAACGGGAATTTTAACCGCCTGCGGGATAAGCTGAAAGCTTTTCTGCCGTTATATCCGGTCATGGTAGTCCTTCCGATTCCTCATTGTAAATGGGTCATTTATATGGATGAAGAGAGCGGAGAACTTTCCGGCAAGCGGAAATCTCCGATTACAGGCAGCATTTACAGCGCTTTTCCGGAGTTATATAAGATTAAGAACTTTCTGACACACCCGAATCTGTCCTTTGCTTTTCCGTTGATCGATATGGATGAGTACCGTCTTTTGCAGAGCAGAGGAAAAGGAAAACGGAGAAAGGGCAGCCGCTACGACAGAATGCCGCTTGTTCTATATGATGAGATTTTGCTGGAAAGGCCGGAGGATTTCATACAGGTCATTCCCTACGAACTGGAAGAACCTTTTACCGTAAAAGAATTTGCGAAGGCAGCGCATATCCGGCGTGACCTCGCACAGGTGACGCTTCATATATTATACAGTATGAAACTCGTGACAAGACCAGGAAAGCGCGGCCGGGAGTATCTGTATGAAGTTGTCATGAAATAGATTTTTTCTTTACATATTTTGTAAATTCATGATAAAATAATCGCGAATGTTATCAGGGGGCTATGCGGATTCGCAGGCCGAACGGAGATGGAGATATTATGGCAAAAGAAAACAAGTATGACGCGTCCAGCATTACCGTGCTGGAAGGGTTGGAGGCTGTCAGAGTCAGACCGGGTATGTATATCGGGAGCGTTTCAACGAAGGGTCTGAACCATTTGATCTATGAAATCGTTGATAATGCGGTGGATGAACATCTGGCCGGATATTGCAATACGATCTATGTGACATTGGAAGCGGATGGTTCCGCCACCATAGAGGATGACGGCAGGGGTATTCCGGTAGGGATGCACGAAAAAGGAATCAGTGCGGAACGGCTTGTATTCACGACGCTTCATGCCGGCGGTAAATTCGATAACGAAGCTTATAAAACGAGCGGTGGTCTGCACGGGGTCGGCTCCTCGGTGGTCAACGCCCTGTCTGCCTGGCTCCATGTGCAGGTCAAGACGGAAGGATTTATTTATGAAGATAAATATGAGCGCGGTGTACCTGTTTTGGAGTTGAAGAATGGTCTTTTACCAGTCATCGGCAAAACGAAGGAGACAGGGACCAGGATTACCTTTTTACCGGACGATACGATTTTTGATAAGACGAGGTTCAAGGAGGATGATGTCAAGAGCCGTCTGCACGAGACCGCTTATCTGAATCCCAGGCTGACGATTGTTTTTGAGGATAAAAGAAAAGAAGAAACGGAGCATATCGAGTATCACGAGCCGGAGGGCATTATCGGTTTCATCAAGGATATGAACAAATCCAGAGAAACCGTTCATGATGTCATCTATTTTCAGGGAGAAGCGGAAGGCATCAACGTGGAGGTCGCTTTTCAGTATGTGAACGAGTTTCATGAGAATGTGCTCGGTTTCTGCAACAATATTTATAATGCCGAGGGCGGAACGCATCTGACCGGCTTTAAGACGATGTTCACAAACGTCATCAATACCTATGCAAGGGGCCTGAATATTTTAAAGGAAAAGGATATTAATTTTACGGGAGCGGATGTCAGGAACGGCATGACGGCCGTTGTATCAATCAAACATCCGGATCCCCGCTTTGAAGGGCAGACGAAAACGAAACTGGATAACCAGGATGCGGCCAAAATCGTCGGCAAGGTGACGGGGGACGAAATCGTCCGGTATTTTGACCGGAATCTGGAGACGTTAAAAAGCATCATCGGCTGCGCGGAAAAGGCAGCGAAGATACGGAAGGCGGAAGAGAAGGCCCGGACCAATATGCTGACAAAGCAGAAGTTTTCCTTTGATTCCAACGGGAAACTGGCAAACTGTGAGTCCAAAGACCCGTCCAAATGCGAGATTTTCATCGTGGAAGGGGATTCCGCGGGCGGCAGCGCCAAAACTGCCAGAAATCGTATGTTTCAGGCAATCCTGCCCATCCGCGGTAAGATTTTGAATGTGGAGAAGGCGAGTATCGACAAGATTCTTGCTAATGCGGAAATCAAGACGATGATCAATGCTTTCGGCTGTGGTTTTTCGGAAGGCTACGGAAACGATTTTGACATTTCCAAACTGCGCTATGACAAGATCATCATTATGGCCGATGCGGATGTGGACGGCGCGCATATTTCCAATCTGCTGCTTACCTTGTTCTACCGTTTTATGCCGGAACTGATCTTTGAGGGCCATGTCTATATCGCGATGCCGCCGCTCTATAAAGCGATGCCGTCGAAAGGCAAAGAAGAGTATCTATATGATGATAAAGCGCTTGAGAAATACCGGAAGCGGCACAAAGGGCCTTTTACCTTACAGCGTTATAAAGGTCTGGGAGAGATGGACGCCGAGCAGCTCTGGGAAACGACGCTCGACCCGGAGACGCGGCTTTTGAAACTTGTGGAAATCGAGGATGCCCGCATGGCTTCTGAAGTAACGGAAATGCTCATGGGAACGGAAGTGCCGCCGCGTAAGGAGTTTATCTATCGACATGCGAAAGAGGCGGAGTTAGATGTCTGATGGAAGAGGAAACCGTGGAAGAAAGCCCAATAAATGGATTTTTCCGATTATTTGTGTTGGAATTTCCCCTGTACTGGGTATTTTCGTGGATGTTTGTATCTTATTTCCACCCCGTGCGGATGCGCATGGACACGGGATACCGGTTTGTTCCATTCTTTTTCCGTTACTTGCGTCATTTGCTGCTGCTGTCATATATCTTGTGATGGCGGTTAATGCAGCATGGAAAGCGTTATCATCACGGGAAAAGCATTACGAATACATCAAATCATTCTGGAAATACAGTGATGCAGATGACCCTGTCCTGACGCTTCATGAGATCGATCTGGATGCAGGCAGGAGCGGTATACGGTGTATAGAGATTTATAGAGACGGACATGCTGAGCGCCTGGTGAATAAAGGTATGTATGCACCGGTTCCGACGGTGGAATTTATCAATACTCTGCCGAATTATACGGCGTATATCATAATGAAACAGGAGTTTGAAGAGATATGGAACCGATGAAGTTATAAGAGGAAGTAACGATTGAAAAATCAGCGATTTTCAATTAAGAATTTGTGTCATACAGTCACAAATGCCGCAGATTGAGTAAGAATAGAGGATTATTATGGACGATAACAGAATCATAAAAACCGAATATTCCGAGGTCATGCAGAAATCTTTTATCGATTATGCGATGAGCGTTATTATTGCAAGAGCGCTTCCGGATGTGCGGGATGGTCTCAAGCCCGTGCAGAGAAGAACGCTCTATGATATGTATGAACTCGGTATCCGCTACGACAGGCCATACCGTAAATCGGCGCGTATCGTCGGCGATACGATGGGTAAATATCATCCGCATGGCGATAGTTCCATCTATGAGGCGCTCGTTGTCATGACGCAGGATTTTAAGAAAGGACTCCCGCTCATCGACGGACACGGCAACTTCGGCAATATCGAGGGTGACGGCGCAGCGGCCATGCGTTATACGGAGGCAAGGCTGGAAAAGATTACGCAGGAAGCGTTTCTTGCCGATCTGGACAAAGACGTGGTCGATTTCATGCCCAATTTTGATGAAACAGAGAGGGAGCCGAGCGTCCTTCCCGTTAAGATTCCGAATCTGCTGATCAATGGTTCGGAGGGCATTGCGGTCGGTATGGCGACCAATATTCCGCCGCACAATCTGGCAGAGGTCATCAACGCGACGAAAGCCTATATGCAGGATGAAGCTATTACAACAAGGGAACTGATGCGTTATGTCAAAGGGCCGGATTTTCCGACGGGCGGTATCGTTATCAATCAGGATGAACTTCTGAACATTTATGAGACCGGAACAGGTAAGATTAGAATCCGTGGCAAGGTCGAGGTAGAGAAAGCGAAGGGCGGCCGCATCAATCTCGTTATTACGGAAATTCCCTATACGATGATCGGCTCTTATATCGGAAAGTTCTTAATGGATGTGGCATCGCTCGCGGAAACGAAGAAAACACAGGACATTGTTGATATCACCAATCAGTCCTCCAAAGAGGGTATCCGTATCGTCATTGAACTGAGGAAAGACGCCGATGTGGAGAATTTTAAAAACCTGCTCTATAAGAAAACGAAGCTGGAAGATACGTTCGGCGTGAATATGCTGGCCATTGCGGATGGAAAGCCGGAGACGATGGGATTAAAGCAGATCATCAAGGCCAGTGTGGATTTCCAGTATGAAGTCGCTACAAGGAAATATAAGAATCTGCTGGAAAAGGAACTGGAGAAAAAGGAAGTTCAGGAGGGTCTCATCAAGGCATGTAACGTCATTGACCTGATCATCGAAATCCTGCGGGGGTCCAAAGACAGAGCGATGGCGAAGGCCTGCCTGGTAGAGGGCAAGGTTGACGGCATCAAGTTCCGCTCTAAAGAATCGAAGATCATGGCGGCACAGCTCATGTTTTCCGAAAGGCAGGCGAATGCGATTCTGGAAATGCGCTTGTATAAGCTGATCGGCCTTGAAATAGAGGCGCTTATCAATGACCATGAGGAGACCATGGCAAATATCTACCGTTATGAGGATATTCTGGCGAGACGGGATTCCATGGCACAGGTCATCATCAACGAACTGGACGAAATCAAGGCGGCCTATGCGAGGCGCAGAAGAACGGAGATTACCAATGCCGAAGAGGCCGTTTATGTAGAGAAAAAGGTTGAAGAGATGGACATCGTTTTCCTGATGGACCGTTTCGGTTATGCGAGAACAATTGACCTGCAGACTTATGAACGAAATAAAGAATCTGTTCATGCAGAGAATAAATATGTATTTCAGTGTAAGAATACCGGAAAAATATGTCTGTTTACTAATACCGGCCAGCTCCATACCATCAAAGCAGCCGATCTTCCTTTTGGAAAGTTCAGGGACAAAGGTGTTCCGGTAGATAACGTCAGCAATTATGAATCTGCAAGAGAAGAGATCATTTATGTGGCGAGTCAGACCGATTTGAATCTGTATCGTGTGATTTTTGCAACAAAACTTGCAATGCTGAAGGTCGTTGACGGCGGAGAGTTCGATGTGACGAAGCGGACCGTTGCCGCGACCAAGTTACAGGAGAATGACGAGGTGGTCAGCGTTGTAACGCTGACGGAGCAGCATCATATTGTTCTGCAGTCGAAGAACGGTTATTTTCTCCGGTTCGCGGTTGACGAAATTCCGGAGAAAAAGAAGGGTGCTATCGGTGTCCGCGGCATGAAACTCGGTGATGGCGACTGCCTGGAGGCTGTTCATTACACACGGCCTACGGATACTCAGACCATCGAATATAAAGGAAAAGAAATCGAGTTAAATAAGCTGAAGCTGGGAAGCAGAGACAGTAAGGGCGTCAAAGTGCGCGTATAGAAATAGGAAAACAGAAAACGAGGAGGCGGCATATGCGGGTCATCGCGGGAAAAGCACGAAGTTTGAGGCTAAAGACACCGGAAGGGCTGGAAACAAGACCGACCACAGACAGGATCAAAGAAACACTGTTCAATATGTTACAGCCTTATCTGCCCGGCGGTATTTTCATTGACTTGTTCAGCGGAAGCGGCGGAATTGGCATTGAAGCCTTAAGCCGGGGAGCAAAACATGCCTATTTTGTGGAGAACAATAAGAATGCCATCGCCTGTATACAGGAAAATCTGAAATTTACGAAGCTGATGGAGGATGCAACGGTCTTAAAGCAGGATGTGCTCAGCGCACTTTCCGGCATTCATGAAAAAGAGGCGGACGTTATTTTTATGGACCCGCCCTATGATCAGGGTCATGAAAGACTGGCGCTGGAGCTTCTGGGCAGGCAGCCTTATGTGACGGCGGATACGCTGATCGTTGTGGAAGCCTTGCAGGATACGGATTTTTCTTATGTGGAGGCGCTCGGCTTTTCTGTGACGAAAGAAAAGTATTATAAAACAAACAAACATGTGTTTTTGATGAAGACTGGACTTTTTTAGTAAAGTGATTTATGATAGATTCATATAAGAATTGTCTGGAGAAAGGCATGGTCATTAAAATGAGGGCAGCAATTTATCCGGGAAGTTTCGACCCGGTCACATTCGGCCATCTTGACGTTATTAAAAGAGCAGCCGAGATTTTTGATGAATTAACGGTAAGTGTGTTGAATAATAAAGTAAAGACTCCATTGTTTTCTGTGGAAGAACGTGTTAAGATATTGAAAGAGGCGACAAAAAATATTCCGAATGTGAAAGTGGATTCTTTCAGCGGTCTTTTAATTGATTATGCAAGACGTAAAGGCGTACATGTAGCAATCAGGGGGCTGCGCGCAATCACGGATTTTGAATATGAACTGCAGATAGCCCAGACGAACCGGAAGCTTTCAAATGGGGAACTGGATACGATGTTTTTGACAACGAGTCTGGAATATGCTTATCTAAGTTCTACCAGTGTCAAAGAGATTGCCAGCTTTAACGGCGATATCTCTCAATGTGTTCCGGAATTTGTCGGGAAACTGATTTATGAAAAATATGGCTATAACAGATAGGAGTAAAGATGAGCAGCAGAATCGAACAATTAATCGATGAGATTGAGGATTATATTGATGGGTGCAAATATCAGCCTCTTTCCAAGACCAATATTATTGTAAATAAAGAAGAGATTGATGAGCTTCTGCGGGAACTTCGTATGAGGACGCCGGACGAGATCAAGCGTTATCAGAAAATTATATCCAACAAAGAGGCCATTCTGAATGATGCCCGTTCCAAAGCGGAAGCTTTGATCAACGATGCGACTGTACATACCAATGAACTGATCAATGAGCATGAGATCATGCAGCAGGCTTATGCACAGGCGAACGAGGTCGTTACGCTGGCAACGCATCAGGCACAGGAGATTCTGGACAATGCCACAATAGAGGCCAATGGCGTCCGGGCGGCCGCAGTGCAGTATCTGGATGATATGCTGGCAAGTCTTGAAAATCTGATGACAACGACATTAAATGCCACAACTGCGCATTATGAGAGCTTTTTCAATACCATTAACGGCTATAATGAGGTCGTTAAGGCGAACCGTGCAGAACTGATGCCGCAGAGTGTGGAAAAACTGCTGAAAGAAGCAGATTACGATGATAAAGCAGAGGAATCGATTAATTTAGATTTATTATAAGGAGAGTATTACGATAAAGCACATGGCTATGATTGATATGATTCAAAAGTTCACAATAAGCTGGTTTCACAGGGAAGCCGGCTTATTCTTTTTCATAAGAGGAATTATTTTCCTGTTGGCATTGGCCGGATTTGGATGCCTTACGGGAAATATGGCGTTCGTTTCTTATGCGAGTGAATCAAAGATTCCTCCGGATACGCCGGACGAAACAGGTTCTGCGGGTGAGGACGCCGGCGTCGGGAATGATAATGATGTAGAACCGGATGCAGTAGATGATTCCGTCATTATCGTGATAGATCCCGGCCACGGCGGAGAAAATCTGGGAGCGGAATACGAGGATTATACGGAAAAAGAGATGACGCTCATTGTCGCGAAGGCAATGAAGGAGGAATTGGAACAGTATGAGGGCATTACTGTATATTTAACGAGAACGGGAGATGAAGATCTGTCGCTGGAAGAAAGATGCGAATATGCGGCGGGCGTCAATGCGGATTTCCTTTTCTGTCTGCATTTTAATATGTCCGAATACCATACGCTGTTCGGTGCGGAAACGTGGATTTCAGCTTTTGGAGAACAGTACAGCAGAGGGTATGCTTTCGCGGATATTGAAATCGGACTGCTTCAGGAGATGGGGCTTTATTCCCGCGGCATCAAGACGAGGCTGAATGACAAAGGAGAAGATTACTATGGTATTATCCGCCATTCCACAGAGCGGAATATGCCCTGTGTGCTGATCGAACATTGTCATCTCGATCAGGAGAACGATCAGCCTTTTTATGACCATCAGGAAAAGCTGGAAGCCTTTGGGAGACTGGATGCGGAAGCGGTCGCCAGATATTACGGGCTGCGTTCCGAAAGCCTCGGAAAGGATTTCAGCGATTATCAGAATATTTCGGTGCCTGTGCCGACCCAGACGATGAAACCGGACACGACGGAGCCGGACATCTGCATGGTCGAACTGGTGAATCAGAATATGGAAAACGGTGAAGTGACCGTCAGTGTTTCGGCGGCGGATTATGACAGCGGGATGCTTTATTATACCTACAGCTATAATGGCGGAATGACCTTCTCGGAGTTACAGAGGTGGCCGGATAAATCCAGGGATACCTTTGAATTTACGCTGACGGTGCCTTCCGGCATGGTACCGCAGATCATTATTAACGCATATAACGGCTATGATTTATATACGACGAGCAATACGTTGAGCCTTCCGTCAATGAATTACGAAACGGAACTGGCCGAAGAGCCGGAAGCACCAAAAGAACCGGACGAGGCAGTAGAAAGCGCCTCCGGCAGTGTCCTTTCCGGGAAAAGCAATAAAACGGCCGAAGACGAAAATGAACAGAAAGAACCTCAGCCAATGACAATGGGCTATTTCCTGCAAATATGCCTGTTCTGTGCGGTACTTGTTTTTGCCATGGCCTTTTCCATGATATTGATTCTCAGAGGATATAAGAGAAGGCGGCGAAGAAGGCGTAGATAAGCGCGGTAATCGCTGTCTGGATACATTTATGCAGGAAATACTGCAAAACGGAAAGATTTGTTTCCTTTATCATACTGTACGTCTGCGCCATGCAGGAAAAACCGCCAAAGGGTAGCAGTATCAGTACCATAAAGTATCCTTCTTTTCCGACACGGCTGATGCCGCTCGTGATTTCCAACAGGCAGTTACACAGAGATAAGAAGCCATCGGACAGGGAGGAAAAGGGCAGGAACAGGATATTCAGAAGATTAAAGAAGACCATGTATCCGCCCAGTTTGCCAATGCCGATCAGACCGGAAACGATGGAATCGTCTATGGCAGCTAGCAAAGAAGGATGGTTCGGCTTCGTCAGGGATGCAGCCTGAAAGGCTGCGGTAAAATGCGGCCGCTGCCGCCGGTTCGGGCAGCCGAAAAGGCGGAGGAATGCGCCATAGCCGAGCGGCACACCATACATAATAAGAAAAGGCAGCCGGCCGGATAAGGACAGAGTGCTCGTCACAAAGCTGAGAAAATAAATGGGGCCGATATTGTTACAGAAGGAAAGCAGATAGGCGCCTTCTTCTTCCGACAGTTTTCCGGACTGACACAGTTCGCCGACGACCCTTGCACCCATTGGAAAGCCGCAGAGCATCCCCATCAGGATTACATAGGAGCCGTTCAGGGAGGTTCCCCAGATTTTGTGAAAAAGGGGATGGAAAAAGCGGGCGAAGCTTTCTGTCAGATTCATCCGCACCATTACGCCGGAGAGTATCATGAACGGAAGCAGGGTCGGAATCATTTTGCGCAGCCACAGGAGCAGACCGGTATAGGCATAATTAAGCGACCTTGCCGGATAGCGCAGAAGCAGAAAAGTCAGGTAGAGGGCGAGCAGTGTAAAAAGTATCTGAAAAAAAGAATCTTTTAATTTCTGCAGCATGATCTGTCCGCCCTTTTTGGATTTCTTTTTCATTATATGCCGGAAGGATGAACGGATATGCGTTTGGATAAATTTTTGTGTGACTTACAATATGGGACAAGAAGCAGTATTAAGAAAGACATCAGGAACGGGTTTGCATCCGTCAATGGCATGATCATCCGCCAGAGCGACTATCAGGTAAAAGAAGGAATGGATGAAGTCTGTTACCGGGGTGTTCCCTGTGTCTATCGAAAATATGTTTATTATATGCTGCATAAACCGGCGGGAACTGTCTCCGCTACGGAAGATAAAAGGGAGAAGACCGTTGTTTCTTTACTGAAGGAGGCCGGCCGCGGCGACCTGTTTCCGGTGGGGCGGCTGGATAAGGATGCGGAGGGGCTGTTGATCATCACGAATGACGGTCCGCTTGCCCATGAACTGCTTTCGCCGGCCAGACATGTTGAAAAGGTCTATGAATGCACGCTCGCAAAAGAGATTACGGAGACACAGAAACAGATGATCGAGCAGGGCGTTGACATCGGGGAGAAAAAACGGACTTTACCAGCAAAGGTCGATATCCTGTCTGAAAAGAAGATTGCCCTGACGATTGCAGAGGGCAAATTCCATCAGGTGAAGCGGATGTTAAAGGCGGTCGGCAACGAAGTGCTGTATTTAAAAAGAATCCGTATGGGGGCGGTATCCCTCGATACGAAGCTGAAACCGGGAGAATACCGGGAACTGACAGAGAAAGAAGTGCAAATGCTGAAAACACAGGAGTTACGGAGAGAACAGAATATGGAAAAATCGGGACATCCCATTTTATCGCTGGAAGACGTGGATGCAGTCATTTTTGATCTGGATGGCTCGTTAGTCGATTCAATGTGGGTGTGGAAGAAAATCGATTTCGAATATCTGGACAGATTCGGCATTGAACCGCCGGCGGATTTGAATCATTTGATTGGCGGACGCAGTTTTCATGAAACAGCGGTCTACTTTAAGGAATTTTTTCAGATTCCGGATGAAACGGAGCAGATTAAAGCTGACTGGAACCAGATGGCATGGGACAAATACAAACAGGAAGTTCCGTTAAAGAACGGGGCTGGAGAGTTCATAGAGCTCTGCGTCCAAAAGAAGATCAAACTCGGCATTGCCACCAGCAATTCCAGAGAACTTGTAGAGAATGTCATTGCTGCCCATGCGTTACAGGGGCATTTTGGCTGCATTATGACGAGTCATGAAATTACGAAAGGAAAGCCAGCGCCGGATATTTATCTGGCGGCGGCCAAAGCGCTTCATGTAGAACCGGAGCGCTGCCTCGTGTTCGAGGATATCGTACACGGCATTCAGGCAGGAAAGGCGGCCGGGATGAAAGTATGCGCCGTTTACGACGAAGATTCCGTATCGCAGGATGAAGAGAAAAGAAAACTTGCCGACTATTATATTCATGATTTTAAGGAGCTGATCTGAGACGATGGGATTTTTACCGATATCGAAAGCGGATATGCAGAAAGCGGGAATTGAACAGCTTGATTTCGTATATGTCATCGGGGATGCTTATGTGGATCATCCTTCTTTCGGACACGCCATTATCAGCAGACTTTTGGAGGCGCACGGTTATCGCGTCGGTATCATTTCCCAGCCGGATTGGAAAGATGATGCAAGCATTTCCGTACTGGGCATGCCAAGACTCGGTTTCCTGATTTCGGCCGGCAATATGGATTCCATGGTCAATCACTACTATGTTTCCAAAAAGCACAGGCCGAAAGATGCCTATACGCCGGGCGGAGAGGCATTCAAACGGCCCGATCATGCAACGGTCGTCTACGGGAATCTGATACGCAGAAGTTATAAGGACGTGCCTGTCATCATCGGCGGCATTGAGGCGAGTTTACGCAGAATGGCGCATTATGATTACTGGTCAGATCAATTGAAACGTTCAATCCTGTTGGATTCTCAGGCGGATATCCTTTCCTATGGGATGGGTGAGAAATCCATTATTGAGATTGCAGATGCGCTCGATGCCGGGATTGCGGTAAAGGATATTACCTTTGTGAAGGGAACAGTCTATAAAACAAGGGAACTTTCCAGCGTATACGACGGCATTATGCTGCCTTCCTATGAAGAAATGCAGACGGCACCGAAACGCTATGCGGACAGCTTTGCCGTCCAGTACCAGAATACCGATCCTTTTACCGGAAAGACGCTGATTGAAGAATATCCGCATCAGGTCTATGTGGTACAGAATCCGCCACAGAAGCCGCTTTCGACGCCGGAAATGGATGCGGTCTATGAACTGCCTTATATGCGGACCTATCATCCTTCATATGAAGAAAAGGGCGGCGTCCCGGCGATTTCGGAGATTCAGTTTTCATTGATCAGCAACAGAGGCTGTTTTGGCGGATGCAGTTTTTGTGCGTTGACCTTTCATCAGGGAAGGACCGTGCAGGTAAGGAGTCATGAGTCTATTTTAAAAGAGGCGGAGCTTCTCATAAAAGACCCGGACTTTAAAGGATATATCCATGATGTAGGCGGCCCGACAGCGAATTTCCGAAAGCCTTCCTGTGAGAAGCAGCTGACGAAAGGCGTCTGCAAAGACAGACAGTGCCTTTTTCCGAAACCCTGTCCGAATTTACAGGTGGATCATTCGGATTATCTCATGCTGCTTAGGAAGCTTCGTGCGCTGCCCGGTGTCAAAAAGGTCTTTATCCGTTCCGGTATCCGGTTCGATTATCTTCTGGCGGATAAGGATGATATTTTTTTCAGAGAACTGGTGGAGCACCATGTAAGCGGGCAGTTGAAAGTGGCACCGGAGCATATTTCCGACGCGGTGCTTTCTGAAATGGGAAAGCCCGGCAGAACAGTTTATGAGCAATTTGTGCGAAAGTATGATAAAATAAATGAGAGACTTGGGAAAAAGCAGTTCCTTGTTCCTTATCTGATGTCTTCCCATCCGGGTTCGACATTAAAGGAGGCGGTGGAACTGGCGGAATACCTGCGGGAGTTCGGATATATGCCGGAACAGGTACAGGATTTCTATCCGACGCCTTCGACGGTGTCCACCGTCATGTATTATACCGGTATCGACCCGCGAAATGGGAAGAAGGTTTATGTCTGCCGGAATCCGCATGAAAAGATGCTGCAGCGCGCGCTCATTCAGTACCGTAATCCTTCCAATTATGAGCTGGTGCGGGAAGCGCTCATCAAAGCGGGCAGAGAAGATCTGATCGGCTTTTCCGATAAATGTCTGATACGGCCGCGGAAAGTTAAAGAGCAGAATACAGGCACGAGGCAGGACAAAGAAAAGAGAACAAAGGAAAATCGTAAGAGGAACGAAAAGGAAAATTCTCCAAATCATAAGGGAAAGGGAAACACGAAAGGGAAAACGATTCGGAATGTACATAAGCGTAAGAACAAAGTATGAGTTTACCAGAAAGGATTGTGCAGGAAGGGAGAATAGGTTGAAAAAAATTTTTCAACCGTGAATTTGAGCCTTTTCGACACAAATGCCGCAGACAGGGAGAAAGGCATGGTGATTTTTTATGAATATTGCAATTATTACAGGAGCATCTTCCGGTATGGGGAAGGAATTTGCCAAACAGCTTGCGGGAAGCCTGACGAAAACGGATGAAATCTGGCTGCTCGCAAGGAGACGGGAGCCGCTTGAGCGGCTGGCGCTGGAATTGACCAAAGAAGTGAAGGAAATGACGGAGAGCGAAGAGCCGCACCATGAAAAAACAATTAAGGTCAGGACGATCGCCATCGACATTACGGATGAGAAAAAGCTTTCACGATTCGCAGAAGTGCTGATGATACGAAATGCCGGCATTTCCGTGCTTGTGAACTGTGCAGGGACGGGAATCTATGGCGAATTTGAGAAGCAGAGCCGGGATGAAGTGACGGAAACGGTACGGCTGAACGTACTCGCTCTGACACAGATGACAAAATTCTGTCTGCCATATATGAAAAAGGGCAGCAAAATCATACAGGTCGCTTCCGGTTCCGCTTTTTTGCCGCAGAAAGATTTTGCGGTCTACGCGGCTTCCAAGGCCTATGTTTACTCGTTTGGCAGAGCGCTTGGCAAAGAATTGAAGAAGAAGGGCATTTTTGTGACAGTTGTCTGTCCGGGGCCTGTCAAGACACCGTTTTTAGGTCATGCTTACGGAAGATATGGCAAAATGGGATTTCTAAAGAAATTGACGATGGCGAAACCGGGAAAAGTGGTACGAAAAGCTTTAAAGGACTGCAAAAGCGGCAAGTCGGTATCGGTCTACGGAATGCCGATGAAGCTGTTGCATAAGCTGACAAGAGGACTGATTCAATGAAAAAGAAAGTACAAAAGGGCTGTTATGGCTATATTTCCTACCAAAAAAAGATGTCTGTCGCGCGGACCGTTCTTTATTTCGTTTTGTCGCTGGCGATATACGGTATCGGAATCTATTCTACCGGAAGCAATAGGAATCTGCTGACCGTTGTTGCGATGCTCGGCTGTCTGCCGGCCTGTAAGAGTGCGGTCAATGCAATCATGTTCTTTCGGGCGGAGGGGTGCAGTCAGGCGGCTTTTGAGAAGATAACCGTTTATGATGCGGAACTGACAGGTTTTTATGATATGTATTTTACCTCCTATAAAAAGAATTTTCCGCTCAGTCATATGGTATTAAAGGGAAATGTCATATGCGGCTATACGGAAAGCAGCAAATGCGACTGTAGGGCAGGAGAGAAACACCTGGAACAGATGCTGCAGCAGGATGGTTACAAGCATATGACGGTTAAAATTTTTGATAATCTTGACAAATACATAGACCGACTCGGTCAATTGTCGAGACTGGAAACGGAAGAGAGCAAAAACCGACAGGGAATGATTCAAATGTTCTATTCCATTTCTTTGTAAAAGAAATGTTTTTCTTTGTAAAAGAAATGTTTTTTGCTGTAAACGGGGAAAATCATGTATCAGAGAACAATTACGGAACGGGAAGCTGGGCAGCGGTTCGACAAATATCTTCACAAACTGCTTCCGGAGGCGGGCAGCGGCTTTTTGTATAAGATGCTGCGAAAGAAAAATATCGTGTTAAATCAGAAAAAGTCCGACGGAAGCGAGAAGCTTGTATGCGGTGATGTGGTATCCGTCTATTTTGCGGAGGAAACCCTAAAGAAATTCATGGGACAGCAGGCGGCGTTTTGCGGCGGGGGAACTTTAAAGAATCGTCCCGCATCAAATGAGACCGTATTTCATCAAAACGGCCTTGCGGATATCACCGTCTTATATGAAAATGAACATATCTTGCTGGTGGATAAACCGGCAGGAGTCCTGACACAGAAGGCAGCAAAAGATGATGTTTCCCTGAACGAATGGTTGACAGATTACCTGCTTGGGAAAGGGGAGATGGCGCCGGAAGAACTGCAGACTTTCCGGCCTTCCGCGTGTAACAGACTGGACAGGAACACGAGCGGCATCGTATTGTGCGCCAAATCCGTTCCGGGAGCGCAGCTGCTTTCTGAAGCTTTAAAAACGCGCAGTCTGCATAAATTTTACAGACTCTATGTTAAGGGAAGTCTGACCGAAGAAAGAACAATCGAAGGTTTTCTGCATAAAGATGCAAAAAGCAATAAGGTAAAGATTCATTCTGCAAAGGAAGGCTGCGGGAAAGATGCTTATATTCAGACAAGGTATATACCGATTCGGCAGGAAAAGGATAAGACGCTGCTGGAAGTGGAGCTGATTACCGGAAAACCGCATCAGATACGGGCACATCTTGCCAGTATCGGACATCCGCTGTTAGGTGATTATAAATATGGCGACAGGGTATGGAATGATGAATACCGCAGACTGTATCATATAGAGCATCAGCTTCTTCATGCGTATAAAGTCGTGTTTCCGCATCTTGATGAGCCGTTTAAGGATATCGACGGAAGAACCTTTTATGCACCGATACCCGATATTTTTGATAAAGTCAGGATAGATAAATAAAGCGTTTTGGCAGCAAACGCTTCGTGCTGAGAGAAAGGCATGGTTATTGCTATGGCAACTTGGAATTCCAGAGGGCTTCGCGGTTCCACACTGGAAGATTTGATCAACCGCACCAACGAAAAATATCTTGAGAACGGATTGGCGCTCATCCAAAAGATACCGACGCCGATCACGCCGATCAATATTGATAAGCAGAGCAGGCACATAACGCTTGCCTATTTTGAACAGAAGAGCACCGTCGATTATATCGGCGCAGTGCAGGGAATCCCGGTCTGTTTCGACGCGAAGGAATGTGCTTCGGATACATTTGCGCTCCAGAATATCCACGACCATCAGGTTGCTTTTATGGAGCAGTTCGAACGTCAGAAAGGCATTGCTTTTTTCCTGATATATTATACGCATCGGGATATCTTTTATTATCTGCCCTATGAAATGCTGCGTTTTTTCTGGGACAGGGCGAAAGAGGGAGGCAGGAAGAGCTTTCGCTATGAAGAACTGAATCCGGCTTATGTGCTGCCAAAGAAGCATGGAATTTTGGTGCCGTATCTGGATATGCTGCAGAAAGATCTGGATGACAGAATTGACTAGACGAATTTATTCGTCTTACGAATATTGTACTTTATATATAGCGAACTGTGTTCGCATTCAAATATCGCAGGCTGAGAGAAAGGCGTAGAGGTTAATATGAAAATACAAAAAGGAAACAACAAAACAGGAAAGATGCGTATGATCCCCGTCACCGCCGTTCTTCTGCTGTTGACAGCCGGTTTTGTCTGTACGCCGGTAAAAGGGCAGGCGGCCGAACCACGAAAGGCTGAAAAGACTGTCCTGAACGAAGCTGCTGTGGATGCTGCAAAAGAGACAGGTCCTCTGATCGTCATCGATGCAGGACATCAGGAAAAAGGAAACAGTGAGAAAGAACCGGTCGGGCCGGGAGCAAACGAGATGAAAGCGAAAGTTGCGGGCGGTACGAGCGGCTGTGTCAGTGGTCTGCATGAATATGAACTGACCCTTGCGGTAGCTTTAAAACTTCAGCAGGAATTGGAGGAACGCGGTTATACGGTGCTCATGATCAGGACGGAAAACGATGTAAATATCAGCAACGCAGAACGGGCCATCATGGCAAATGAAGCAAAGGCAGATGCTTTTATCAGGATTCATGCTGACGGTTCAACAAATTCATCGGCAAATGGCGCGATGACGATCTGCCAGACCGCGGAGAATCCCTATAACGCGGATTGGTATGAGGAAAGCCGTGCGTTGTCGGATGCGGTCCTCGACAGCTTGGTCGAAGAAACAGGCTGCAGGAAAAGAAGCGTATGGGAAACGGATACCATGAGCGGCATCAACTGGTGTCAGGTGCCCGTTACCATCGTAGAGATGGGATTCATGACGAATCCTGTAGAAGATAAGCTGATGGCAGCGGAGGAATATCAGCAGAAACTTGCAAAAGGAATTGCCGACGGAATCGATGTTTATTTTACAAAAGAACAGAATTGACAAACGCCGCTTTTTTCGATATACTACATTTACTTGTCAAGTCACTGCATTAGCGAGTTATCACTTTAAAGCAATAAAGTGATATGGCAGGAAGGATGCCGTTATTCAGAGCGGCAGAAAGGATATCATAATTCAATGAACAGAAAACTGGTACATACGCCGGAAGGTGTTCGGGACATTTACGGCGACGAAGAAGAAAAAAAACTGAATGTGGAGAGACTTTTATCGGAAAAAATTCATGCTTACGGTTGTCGTGACATTCAAACACCGACCTTTGAGTTTTTTGACGTTTTTTCCAAAGAAGTCGGAACAACACCGTCCAGGGAGTTATATAAGTTTTTTGACAAAGAGGGCAACACACTTGTGCTGCGGCCTGATTTTACGCCGTCTATCGCAAGATGTGCGGCAAAGTATTTTATGGACGAAAAAGTTCCGATACGCCTTTGCTATCAGGGAAATACCTTTACCAATACATCCAATCTACAGGGGAAACTCAAAGAAGTCACGCAGATGGGCGTGGAATTGATCGGAGATTCTTCCGTTTATGCGGATGCGGAAATGATCGCAATGGTGATAGAGGCCCTTTACCATGCAGGGTTGACGGATTTTCAGGTGAGTATTGGAAATCTGGAGTATTTCAAAGGTATCTGTGCGGAAGCCGGGCTCGATGAAGAGACGGAACTGACACTCCGGGAGTTGATTTCCGGGAAAAATTATTTTGGCGCGGAAGAATTGCTCGCCAATAGAAAAGTAAAAGAAAAGGACAAGGAAGCGCTTTTGAAGACAAGCGACCTGTTCGGCTCGACGGATGCCCTGGAAGAAGCGCGAAAAGCAGTCAACAACGAGCGTTCCCTGAAAGCGGTCGAACGGCTGGAACAGGTATACAGGGTGCTTTGTGATTACGGCGTGGAAAAATATGTTTCTTTTGACCTCACTATGCTGAGTAAGTATAATTATTATACGGGTATTATTTTCAAAGGCTATACTTATGGTGTTGGAGATACGATCGTCAAGGGAGGACGATATGATACGCTGCTTGGCCGCTTCGGGAAAGATGCGCCGGCCATCGGCTTCATGATAGCGGTAGACGACCTGCTTCTTGCAATGGAACGTCAGAGCGTGCTGAGCGCTCATTCCGCAAAGCGGGTGCAGCTTACTTATCATGACGGAAATTTCAGCGAGAAGCTGCGGGAAGCCAGAATGCTCCGTGCAGAGGGCAAGGCCGTAGAGTTAATACCGGAGGTGCAGGAATGAATGAAGACAGATATCTGACTTTTGCGCTGGCAAAGGGCAGACTTGCCAATAAAACAATGGAATTGTTAGAGGAAATCGGCATTACCTGTGAAGAAATGAAAGACAAAAGTTCCAGAAAGCTGATTTTCGTTAACGAAGAGAAGAAGCTGAAGTTTTTTCTTGCCAAGGGGCCGGATGTGCCGACTTATGTGGAATATGGCGCGGCGGATATCGGTGTTGTCGGCAAAGATACGATCATGGAAGAGAACAGGCATGTCTATGAAGTGCTGGATTTGGGATACGGAAAATGCCGGATGTGCATTTGCGGCCCGGATAGCGCGGAGGAACTTTTAAAGCATCATGAGATGATCCGCGTGGCAAGTAAATATCCCAATATTGCCAAAGATTATTTTTACAATAAGAAGCATCAGACCGTGGATATCATCAAACTGAACGGTTCCGTAGAACTTGGGCCAATCGTGGGTCTCTCCGATGTTATCGTGGATATCGTGGAAACGGGTTCTACGCTAAAGGAAAACGGACTGCGGGTATTGGAAGAAATCTGTCCGTTGTCGGCCCGCATGATCGTTAATCAGGTGAGTATGCAGATGGAACCTGAACGCATCAAGAAGCTGATCACGGACTTGAGAAATCATTTGTAGAAAAATTCATTTATCAGAAAAAGTCAAATCCGAAGATTACAGTGTTGATTCAGGTTATGAGAAAGGCAGGAAATTACATTTGAAAACGATAGTATTAACGGAACAGACGAAGAAAGACTTGTTGAACAGTCTTTTAAAAAGAAGCCCGAACAACTATGGGCAGTATGAATCGGTGGTCGCAGAAATTGTCAGCGATGTCCGTGAAAAAGGCGATGAGGCTGTTTTTGCTTATACGAAGAAATTTGATAAATGGGAGATTCAGGCGGAAAATATCCGGGTGACGGAAGAAGAAATCGAAGAAGCCCTTGCAGGAGCGGAGAAGGAATTTGTCGAAGTGATGAAACGCTCGGCGGCGAATATTGCCGATTTTCATAAAAAGCAGCTTCGGAACAGCTGGATCGATACGAAACCAGACGGTTCCATCCTGGGCCAGCGGATTCTGCCAATAGCCGTTTCCGGCGTCTATGTGCCGGGCGGGAAAGCTGCTTATCCGAGCAGTCTCTTGATGAACGTGATTCCGGCGAAGGTAGCCGGGGTAAAAAGAATTATCATGACGACACCGGCCGGCGCGGACGGTAAGGTAAATCCGGGAACCCTCGTTGCCGCGAGCATAGCCGGGGTGGATGAGATTTATAAGGTCGGAGGCGCACAGGCCATTGCGGCGATGGCATTCGGTACGGAAAGCATTCCGAAGGTCGATAAGATTACGGGACCCGGCAATATTTTTGTGGCACTTGCGAAGAAGGCATGTTTCGGTTATGTCAGCATCGACTCGATTGCCGGGCCAAGCGAAATTCTCGTCATCGCGGATGAGACCGCAAATCCGCGGTATGTAGCGGCCGATCTGCTCTCCCAGGCGGAGCATGATGAACTGGCAAGTGCGATTTTGATTACGACAAGCCGGAAACTCGCGGAAGAAGTGTCCGAGCAGATAGACGGTTTCCTGAAAGAACTGTCCAGAACGGAGATAATCAGAAAATCGTTAGAGCAGTACGGCTATATTCTGCTTGCGGATTCTATGGAAAATGCAATTTCGGCGGCAAACGCCATCGCTTCGGAGCATCTTGAGATTTTGACAAAAAATCCCTATGATGTGATGACCAGGATCGAGAATGCCGGCGCAATCTTCCTTGGAGAATATTCTTCGGAACCTCTTGGAGATTATTATGCGGGGCCGAATCATATTCTGCCGACAAATGGAACGGCAAGATTCTTTTCGCCGCTCAATGTAGATGATTTTATGAAGAAAACGAGCATTATTTCTTATTCCAGAGAGGCGCTTGAGCGGGCGCACAAGGATATTGAGCTGTTTGCAGAAAAAGAGGGGCTGACGGCACATGCCAATTCTGTGCGGGTACGCTTTCAATAGCACAAAGAGAATTTCCAAGTCTGCAAGATGCAGACTAAGAAATTCTCTTTGTGCGACAGAATCGCCTATGAACGATTCTGTCAGGGAACAAGGAATTTAAGTGAGAGGACAGAAGGTTGAAAATTAGAAATTTTCAACCGCGAGTTTGAGCCTTACGGCCCAAACATCGCAGGCTGAGGAAAGGCATAGGTTATAGATATGGATAGAAGGGCGGAAGTAAAACGCAGGACGAAGGAAACGGATATCGCGCTTTCTCTTGCGATTGACGGTGCGGGAAAGGGAGATATCAGGACAGGCATCGGTTTTTTTGATCATATGCTGGAAGGCTTTGCAAAACATGGTTTTTTTGATATGACTTTATCAGTCAATGGCGATCTGCAGGTTGACGGACACCATACGGTCGAAGATACGGGCATTGTACTCGGACAGGCGGTCAAAGAAGCTGTCGGTGATAAAGCCGGCATCAGACGTTATGGTTATTTTGTACTGCCGATGGATGACGCTTTGTGTTTGTGTGCCGTCGATCTGTGTGGCAGACCTTATTTTGAGTTTGTCTGCGATTTTAAGACAGCGTGTGTCGGGACGCTCGATACAGAACTCGTAAAGGAATTTTTTCAGGCGGTCTCTTACAGTGCGGGAATGAATCTTCATATCAGGATGCTTTCCGGTGAAAATACACATCATATGATAGAAGCGATGTTCAAGGCTTTTGGTAAGGCACTGGATATGGCGACGGGACTGGATGAAAGGATTACGGGGGTTTTAAGTACAAAAGGAAGCCTTGGCTAAAAAGAACGGGGGAAGAAAATGTACAAGAAGTTGATACCATGTATTTATCTGTATAAGGGGAATGCTGTTAAGGGTTTTTCGGACAGCACCATTCTGGATACCAATCCGGTATCGCTCAGTAAATTTTATGGGGATAACAATGCGGATGAATTAATTGTATATGACTTATCCGAAGGGGATGCGGAACACGAAGAGGCGCTTGATATCATCAAGAGTATCTGTACGGAAGCGGAGATTCCGGTAATCGGCGCCGGAAACGTACATCGGATGGAGGACATTAAGAAACTGCTCTATGCCGGTTGTAAAAAAGCGGCGCTGAATTATTCCAAAGAAGGGAATATAGAAATTACGGAAGAAGTTTCCCTGAAATTTGGCAAAGACAAAATCGCCGCCTGTATTTCGGATGTGAAGGAAATCACGGATAACGGGGAACTTCTGGAAACCTGTGTGGAAGAATTGATTCTCGTGAAAGAGCGTTGTATCAAAGAAGCGATTGCAGTTTCCGGCCTTCCGATGATCGTATCCGTTCCGGAGGTATCTTTGGATAAAATTCTGGAACTGCTTTCCAAAGAGAATATATGCGGCATATCCGGGTATGCGATCAATGAGAATGCAAAAGAACTACTGGCGATCAAAAAGCTCTGTCAGACAAACGGCATTTCGGTCAATGCTTATGATGCAAAGATTACATGGGATGAGTTCAAATTGAATTCCGACGGGCATATTACCGTCGTTGTGCAGGATTATAAGACCGATGAGGTGTTAATGGTCGCTTATATGAATGAAGAAGCATATAACAGGACGCTGGAGACCGGTATCATGACTTATTACAGCCGGAGCCGGGATGAATTATGGATAAAAGGCGAGACGAGCGGCCACTATCAGTATGTCAAATCGCTGACGGCGGACTGCGACAAAGATACGATTCTTGCCAAAGTATCCCAGGTGGGCGCGGCCTGTCACACGGGAGCGCATTCATGCTTTTTCAATGAAATCATGCAGAAAGAATATGAGGAAACGAATCCGCTCAGGGTGTTTGAGAAAGTGTTTGCCGTGATTCAGGACAGAAAGGTTCATCCGAAAGAAGGTTCTTATACCAACTATCTTTTTGACAAAGGAATTGACAAGATTCTGAAAAAATTGGGCGAGGAAGCGACGGAGATCGTCATTGCTGCCAAAAATCCCAATGCGAATGAGATAAAATACGAAATTTCCGACTTTCTTTATCATATGATGGTGCTTATGGCGGAAAAAGGCGTTACATGGGAGGAAATTACTTCAGAATTGGCAAAAAGATAGGACAATGTCTCTGGCGGAGCGGCACTGCATGACAGATACGTTCTTTTTTGACCTGCTCTTTCATAAAATAGGTTGAAAGCATGTCATGAAAGGTATCTCTATGTTGAACAGACAGGAAAGGGATATATCACAACAGGGAACAAGACAGGTACCGGTCGAAAAAAAGATGAAGCTGGCGCAGTACATACGGGCGGAAAATATGGATAACCGTATGAAGATCAGACAGCGTGAAAAAATACTGTATGGTACGGAAAGTATGCCGCCTTTATTTCATAAAGGAGAGCCGCTGCAGATGACGGAATATATGGGCAGCGGGGAGGGAACGGAAGAGCCGGTTCCCGAAACCGGTACTTTCCGGCTCCGTATGGCGGCTGCCATTTTGCTGTTCATCGGATTTTTATTATGCGATGCCGGGCAGTATCAGCTGTTTGGGTATTCCATGAATGATATTTACGGGATGATCTCCGAGGATTATTTTCAGATTTATGATGCGGAGCATCCGGAAGAACTGCCGCAGCTGTCGGAACTGCTCAAATAAATACGGTATATTGTTGTCACAAAAACTGGAAGGTTAGAAAGAAAAACGATGGGAAGAAAATTGGCATTATCAGATGATGTTCTAATGCAGGTGGAGAAGCCGGCACGTTATATTGGCAATGAATTTAATGCGGTCATGAAAGACAAAGGAAATGTAGATATCCGTTTCTGTATGTGTTTTCCGGATATTTATGAAATTGGTATGTCGCATCTTGGTATTCAGATTTTGTACAGTATGTTCAATTCATGGGAGGATGTATGGTGTGAACGGGTATATTCTCCCTGGATCGATCTGGACAAAATCATGCGGGAAAAAGAGATTCCACTGTTTGCGCTGGAATCCCAGGACCCCGTGAAGGAAATGGATTTTCTCGGCATCACGCTCCAATATGAAATGTGCTATACGAATATTCTGCAGATACTGGACCTTTCACAGATTCCCCTGTTTTCAAAGGACAGGCGTGAAACGGATCCGATTGTTATCGGCGGCGGGCCGTGCAGTTATAACCCGGAACCGATTGCAGCGTTTTTTGACCTGTTCTATATCGGGGAAGGAGAAACGCAGTACCGCAGATTACTTGATATCTATAAGGAGAATCGGAGGACTGGAGGAAGCCGTCTGGAATTTCTGCAAAGGGCTTCCGGGCTTCCGGGTTTTTATGTGCCCGCTTTTTATGAGGAGGAATACAAGGAAGACGGAACGATAAAGGGCCGGAAAAAATTATATGAAAATGCACCGGATACGATCTTAAAAGAAATCGTCATGGAAGTCTCAGACACTTATTATCCGATAAAGCCGGTCGTGCCTTTTATGCAGATTACACAGGACCGCGTCGTTCTGGAGATTCAAAGGGGCTGTATCAGGGGATGCCGTTTCTGTCAGGCAGGACAGTTGTACCGGCCGGTCAGAGAGCGTGATGTCGATGTTCTGAAGAAGTATGCGGTGAAAATGCTGAAGAATACGGGATATGATGAAATTTCTCTGAGTTCTTTAAGTTCCAGCGATTATTCCGGATTGAACGAACTGCTTGAATTTCTGATTCGGGAATGTCGGGAAAAACATATTAATATATCTCTGCCATCCCTCAGGATTGATGCTTTTTCGCTGGATGTGATGAGCAAAGTGCAGGATGTGAAGAAAAGCAGTCTTACTTTTGCGCCGGAAGCTGGAAGCCAGCGGCTTCGCGATGTCATCAATAAAGGACTGACAAAAGAGGATATTTTAAACGGCGCTGCGCTTGCTTTTGAGGGCGGCTGGACAAGAGTGAAACTGTATTTTATGCTCGGGCTTCCTACGGAAACGGAAGAGGACATTTTGGGAATCGGAGAACTTTCCAATGATATCGCCGCAGTATTTTTCGATACGGTGCCCAAGGAAAAGCGCACGAATGGCAGAGTACAGATTGTTACGAGCACCTCTTTCTTTATTCCGAAGCCGTTTACGCCGTTTCAGTGGGCGAGGATGTGCACGAAAGAGGAATTTATCGAAAAAGCCTATCAGACGAAAAAGGGTATTATGGCGCAGTTGAACCAGAAGAGCATCAAATATAACTGGCATGAAGCCGATGTCAGTGTTCTGGAAGGCGTTTTTGCAAGAGGTGACAGAAAACTTGCAAATGTTATTGCCAAAGCCTACGAAAATGGCTGTATGTTCGATTCCTGGAGCGAGTGTTTCCACAACGATATCTGGATGGAATGCTTTGCTCAGTGCGGCGTTGACCCGGATTTTTATACGACGAGGGAACGGGACGAAGATGAAATTTTCCCGTGGGATTTCTTAGACTGCGGCGTGACGAAGGAATTTCTGCTTCGGGAGTGGAAGAAAGCGATGGCACAGACCGTTTCTCCCAATTGCCGGAAACAATGTCAGGGATGTGGCGCGAACCGATTTGGAGGCGGCGTATGCTTTGAAAAGAACCGGACAACTACTCCGCAGCAGACGTGAAGAAAGCAGGTTAGGCGATGAAGATCAGAATAAAATTTGCAAAATACGGCGTTATGAAGTTTATCGGGCATCTGGATGTGATGCGCTTTTTCCAGAAGGCGATCCGCAGGGCGGATATTGATATCCGCTATTCGGAAGGTTTCAGCCCGCATCCGGTCATGTCTTTTGCGGCGCCCCTCGGTGTCGGTATGGAAAGCAAAGGGGAATACCTCGATATCGAAGTGCTGTCCATGACATCGGAGGATGAAATGAAGAATGCGCTGAACCGGGCGATGACAGAAGGAATTTCGGTACTGTCGGTAACAGTGCTGCCCGATACAGCGAAGAACGCGATGGCGAGCGTAGCTGCAGCAAGATATCAGCTCGCATACCATATGGAAGGAACGGAAGAATGCCCGGAGAATGTATCGAAAGAGCGCCTGTGCCGATTCCCAATCGATCATATAGAAGAAAAGCTTGCCGCTTTTTATGCGAAAGAGCGGATTCCGGTCACGAAAAAGACCAAAAAAGGAGAGCGGGAACTGGATTTGAAACCGGGTATTTTTGAACTGAAGATAGAAGAAGTTCCTCATCCGTTCGAAAACGACGGAAAGACGTATCAGGTAATATCCATGCTGGTAGATGCGAGCAGCAGCGGCAATATCAAGCCGGCTATGGTATTCGATGCCTTCTGTCAGGACTGTATGGCATCCCTTCCGCCGTATTCCTGCCAGATCACGAGAATCGATACGCTGACAAACCTTGCCGCAGAAGGCGAGGTACCGGTATTCGTGCCGTTAGATAAGTGCGAGAAGGGAATGAAGATTTCTACTTTATAGACTGTTTGTGCCGCCGGGAGGAAGATTTATTATGGCAGAAATGGAGAAAGGCAAAATCTTAATACTGGAATTTCAGAACAAGCTGCTCACCATGCTGATACGGCACAACCGTATCGTGGAAATCCGGGCGGAGAGCGTGGAAGAAGAGGCCTGTAAGATTGGGAATATTTATGTAGGAAAAATACAGAATGTGTCGGCCAATATCGGAGCAGCCTTTGTCGAAATCCAAAAGGGCGTTATGACATTTCTGCCGCTTTCCGAGGTAAAGAATGCCGTATTGACGAACCGGAAGCCTGACGGTACTTTAAAAGCCGGAGACGAACTTCTTGTGCAGCTTGTAAGGGAGCCTCTCAAGACCAAACAGGCGGGTGTCTCGACCACATTATCCTTAGCCGGTTCTTATGCGGTGATCGAATATCATAAAAGTGCATCCGGCGGTGCCCGCAGAGAAGAAGGCGTAAGAGTGTCTTCCAAAATGAGCAAAAAATATCGCCATATCTATAAAGAACTGGAACCGCTTCAGGAAATCGCGAAACACTTTTCCATGGTCATCCGTACCAATGCGGACGGACTGGAAGATGTGTCTGTTGTTACCGCGGAAGCACAGTCACTGGCGGACAGAATGGCGCATATTCTGGAAATCGGTGACAAACGGCTCTGTTTCAGCTGCCTGCATCGCGGCGAGCCGGAATATCTTTCTTTTGTGAAAAACTGCTATCAGTTTGAATATGACGAAATTGTTACCGACCGGAAAGAAATTTATGAAACGCTTTTGGCGGATGGAAGGTTTTCTCCCGATGATATACGGTATTATGAAGATTCCATGCTGCCGCTTTATAAGTTATATTCCATTGAAACAAAGATATCCGAATTGCTTTCCCGCAGAGTCTGGCTGAAATCCGGTGCATATCTTGTCATTGAGCAGACGGAGGCCCTGGTGGCAATCGATGTGAATACGGGGAAATACGAAGCCGGGAAGAAGAAGGAAGAAACTTATCTGAAGATCAACCTGGAAGCGGCAAAAGCAATTGCCGATGCGCTGCGTGCAAGAAATCTTTCCGGAATGATTCTTGTCGATTTCATCAACATGCAGAAAAAAGAACATGATGCACGCTTAATGGAAGCGATGAAGACTTTTCTTGCAAAAGATTCCGTCCCCGCTTATGTGGTGGACATTACGGGACTTGGCCTGATGGAGATCACACGGAAGAAAAAAAACAAATCATTTGCAGAGCAGATGTCAGAATGACGTTCTGGAAGCGGTATGGAATCTCGAAGAGAAAGGGCATGGGAAAAGCATGAAATTATTGCGATTACAAAAGGTAAAAGACGGAAAGTATCTGAAAAATTATGAACTGACCTATCTGAATAAAAAGGGAAAAGAGAAGGTATATGAAATTGTCAGCCGGAACGATATTCCGGATAAGGAGTCTATCGGGAAACGCGTCAGCGGCGTTTCCATTGTGGCCTGTTGCGGGGATAGAATGCTGCTTCTTCGGGAATTTCGGATGGGCGTTAATCACGATGTTTACAACCTCTGTGCCGGTATGATAGAAGAGGGCGAGTCCATTGAGGAATGTATCCAGCGGGAATTATATGAAGAAACAGGACTGCAGGTGAAGAAGATTCGACAGATTTTAAAGCCTTCCTTTGCAGCAGTCGCTTTTTCGGATGTCAAGACGCAGATCGCGTTTGTAGAAGTGGAAGGCGCGTTTGAGGACCATACGTCCGAGAATGAAATGATAGAAGCGAAGTTCTATACAAAAGAAGAGGTCAGAGAACTGCTGGAAACGGAAGAGTTCAGCTCAAGAGCACAGATAGCGGCGTATTTTTTTGCTATGGAGGAAGCGTAAATGAATGAAAATCTGTCTTTATGGAAGCGATGGATTGAAGAAAATCGGGGAAAAGTATCATTTGCTGTTTCTCTTGGAATCATACTCCTTTTGGACAGGCTGAAAATAATGACCTTTGATTCGGTAATGCCATATCTTGCCGGAACCGGTATATGGGCCGCATTATGGAGTAAAAAAACTTTTTTTCAGAAAAAATGGATGCTTCCGGCCGTAGTATCCGGTGTCGCAATCTGCGTTGATTTGTGTATCGAAGGGTTTTTGGCGGTTTCTCCAAATCCTGTTGGTATTTTGAAATTTTTGGTCATGTATGGAATCGTACTGCTGATCGTCGGCGGTTTTGGCTTTCAGATACCATCCGAAAAATTTCCCCGAATCATTCATGTGATCGGCTGCATTTTATTCGGACTTTTTTCCAGTGCGGGAAATTATAGTGTTTTTGAAAAAATTGCTTTGCCGGATAGAACGTTCGTTTTTTTTCTTTTATTACTGTTATCTTTTTTTTCATGGAGCGTGCTGTTTGGCGGAGCCTTGAACGCCTTTCATTTTCTCGCCGGGAATATGGACTGCCAGCGCAGAACGCAGGTTCGCTTCAACATTTTTTTTGTCTGGGGAGGGGTATTTCTCGTTTGCCTTATTTGTTATTTCCCGTACTTTCTAACTTATTATCCGGGCGTCATCGAGTACGATTCATGGAAACAACTCCAACAGGTTTTCGGAGCGCCATATAAAAATCATCATCCGTGGATTCATACCATGCTCATTAAGGCAGTCTACCATATCGGTTTTTCTCTTTTTAAAAGCGAAAACCGCGCTGTTGCCTTATATTCGCTGTGTTCAATGAGCATGCTTGCATTCGCATTTGCGACAAGTATTGCCTGCCTTTATCGAAAAGGTGTTAAAAAAAGCTGGCTGTTATTTCTGCTGGCGTTTTATGCATTATCTCCGATAAACGGAATGTATTCTATTTCCATGTGGAAGGATATTCCATTTGCAACTTTTATGCTTCTTTATATTATTCTGTTATATAAACTTGTGGACAATGCCAGACAGCAGCAAAATAGTCTGTTGTATTGGTCCGCATTTGTGCCGGTAGGATTTCTGGTATGTTTCTTTCGGACGAACGGCCTTTATATGTTCTTGCTGATGATACCGTTCACGATATATCTGTTCAGAAAACGGTTAAAACCGGCCATTGTATCGCTTTGTATGGTCATTTGTCTGATTGTTGCATATAAAGGCTTCATTCTGCCATATTTTCAAGTGGAGGAGGTTGACCTGATAGAATCCCTTTCCATACCGGCACAGCAGATAGCCGCAGCAGTAAGCTATGGCGGTGATATGGCGGAAGAGGATATGCTTCTGTTGGAGGAGATCATCGATACAAGCCGGATACCGGAGGCATATCTCGGATCACCAAACTGTTCCGATGCGATTAAAATTCTGGTAAGAGAAACGGATAATCAACAGTATATTGCCGCACATAAGGGCAGCTTTCTGCTCCTCTGGCTGCGAACGGGCATCCGTAATCCATACTATTATTTCAAAGCGTATGTGGATGAAACATTTGGTTACTGGTATCATAAGGTGCGCGCCTGCAATGTATGGGCTACTTATATATTTGAGGGAGCCGCGGGGCTTGGAATCGAAAGGGAATGTAAAATGCCTGGCAGGTCTGCGAATATCATTCCTGCTCTTATTACATGGTACCGGGGACATTTTGATAAATATTTCAGCTGCGGCATTTATATTTATCTTTTGTTGTTCGGTTTCCTGGAAAGCCTTCGACAGAAAAAAGAAAACTGGTTCGCTGCGATTCCTTTGTTCTGCGTCTGGTTCACCCTGTTGATCTCAACGCCATTATATGCTGATTTACGATATATTTATGCGATTCATGCAACATTACCATTTGTTATGATCATACTTTTTCTAAAGGATGCGGATCGCGAAGCGAAAAATTTAAGTCCAGATATTGACAAATCCGTTCAGAAAGGATAAAATAATTGAGTATGCCGCACAACGAGGTATAAGTATGCCGATGTGATACCAGATCGGGTGTCCGGGCATCACCGAAGCTGGCGAGTAAATGAACGTATGTTCATGAATAGGAGGTGCCATATGTACGCAATTATTGCAACAGGTGGAAAACAGTATAAAGTTTCCGAAGGCGATATCATCAGAGTTGAGAAACTTGATGCGGAAGTAGGAGCTGCTGTTACATTTGACCAGGTAGTCGCAGTCAGTGATAAAGAACTGAAAGTTGCAGGCGATGTTGCAGGCGCAACTGTATCCGGAACGGTTATGGAACAGGGACGCGGCCGCAAAGTCATCGTTTACAAGTATAAGAGAAAAACAGGCTATCATAAGAAAAATGGTCATAGACAAGCATACACTCAGGTAAAAATTGACAAGATTAACGCTTAATCAGATTAATATTTAATCTATTAACGCATAATTTGCCGGACTGATAATGCTTAAAGGTGTGAAATGACAAATATAACATTTCATAAAACGAAGGCAGGAGAATACCAGGATTTTATATGCAGCGGACATGCAGGATTTGGCAGTTATGGTAAAGACATCGTATGCGCGTCGATTTCTGTCCTTGTGATCAATACGATCAATTCACTGGAAGAAATCGTACACGAGAAGATTACGGTGGATACCGACGAAAAACGCGGTCTGATCGTATGCAGATTTGAAAGACCTTTGCAGGAAACTTCAAAGGTACTGGTAGATTCCCTTGTACTTGGACTTTCCCAGATTGCAGCGCAATATGGGGGAAAATACTGTAAACTGGAATTTGAGGAGGTGTAATACCATGTTGAATATGAACCTTCAATTTTTTGCACATAAGAAAGGTGTCGGTTCTACCAAGAACGGTAGAGATTCCGAGGCGAAGAGATTAGGTGCAAAAAGAGCTGACGGACAATTTGTAAAAGCAGGAAATATTTTGTACAGACAGCGCGGGACCAAGATTCATCCGGGTACGAACGTTGGCATCGGTGGGGATGATACATTGTTCGCACTGGTTGACGGTGTTCTTCGATTTGAGAGAAAAGGAAGAGATAAAAAACAAGCTTCCGTATATCCTGTAGAGAAGAATTAATGAATCGGGCTTCAAACATGGCGTAATGTTTGGAGCCTTTTTTTCAATCTTGTTATTCCCCTTCCAAGACAGGGGACAAAGAAAGGCATGGTCCAATATGTTTGCAGATCGCGCAAAAATTTATGTAAGAAGTGGAAAAGGCGGCGACGGACACGTTTCCTTCCGGCGTGAAAAATATGTACCGAACGGCGGGCCTGACGGCGGCGACGGTGGCAATGGCGGAAACGTTTATTTTGTTGTAGATGAGGGCTTAAATACCCTGACGGATTTCCGTCATATTCGGAAATACTGCGCAGGAAATGGTGCAGAAGGCGGAAAACGCAATTGTGCAGGCAAAAACGGTGAGGATATTGTCATCAAAGTGCCTGCCGGAACTGTTATCCGGGAAGCTGAGAGCGGAAAAGTCATTGCGGATATGTCCGGCGATAATCGGAAGGTATTGCTGTTAAAAGGCGGCAGAGGCGGAAGCGGCAACCAGCATTACGCGACAAGCAAAATGCAGGCGCCCAAATATGCACAGCCTGGACAACCGGCTATGGAACTTGATCTGCTGTTGGAATTAAAGGTCATTGCGGATGTCGGATTAGTCGGTTTTCCAAATGTAGGAAAATCCACCTTTTTATCCAAAGTCACGAATGCCAGGCCGAAGATTGCCAATTATCATTTTACAACGCTGAATCCCCATCTGGGAGTCGTTGACCTGGAAGATGCCAAAGGGTTTGTCATTGCGGATATTCCGGGACTGATCGAAGGCGCTTCGGAAGGTGTCGGGCTGGGACATGAGTTCCTTCGTCATATCGAACGGACAAAGGTCATCATTCATATCGTGGATGCGGCAGGGACAGAAGGCCGTGACCCTGTGGAAGATATTTATGCGATTAACCGCGAGTTAGAGGCATATAATCCGGAAATTGCGAAAAGACCACAGCTCATTGCTGCCAATAAGACCGATATGATTTATCCAGACGCAGAGGAAGACCCTGTTTCACGCATTCGGACGGAATTTGAGCCAAAGGGCATTCCGGTCTATCCGATATCCGCTATCAGCGGTGACGGTCTGCGGGAGCTTCTTTATGCTGTACAGAATCAGTTAGACGGCATGAGCAGCGAGCCTGTTGTCTTTGCGCAGGAATATGTGCCAGAGGAATATCAGAGTGCACAACATGAACCGTTTACGGTCGAGTATGATGCTGAAAATGATGAATATGTCGTAGAAGGTCCCCGTATCGAAAAAATGCTTTCCTATACAAATCTGGATTCCGAAAAAGGATTCCGTTTCTTCCAGAATTTCCTGAAAGAAAATGGTATTTTGAAGGAATTGGAAGAACTCGGTATTGAGGAAGGCAGTACGGTCAGAATGTATGGACTTTCATTTGATTATTATAAATAAATGTCCCTTATGGATAATTCATTCTTTACTGAGAGCTGTGAAAGGAGTACAGGTTTAGAAATGACAAGCAAGCAGAGAGCATATTTAAAAAGTCTCGCAAACGGTCTGGACCCCGTTTTTCAAGTCGGGAAATCCAGTCTGACGCCGGAAGTTTCGGAAGCGATCAACGAGGCTTTCAATACAAGAGAGTTATTAAAAGTTGCGGTCTTAAAAAATTGTGTGGACGACCCGAAGGAAATCGCGGCTATCGTGGCGGAAAGAACGCATTCTCAAGTCGTTCAGGTAATCGGGAAAAAAATTATTCTTTATAAACCGGATAAGAAAAATCCAAAGATCATTCTGGAAAAGATATGAAGCATTTGAAGAAAACAGGAATCATGGGCGGAACCTTTAATCCGATTCATATGGGGCATCTCATCATTGCTGAAACAGCAAGAGAGCAGTTTGCGCTTGATGAAGTTCTTTTTCTGCCAAGCGGCGTGCCTTATATGAAAGATTTTAAAGAGGTGCTGCCCGGAAAGATCAGAATGGAAATGACCGGTCTTGCGATTCGGGAAAATCCTTTTTTTACAGTTTCAGGAATGGAAGTCGAGAGAGAAGGGTGCACTTATACCTATGAGACTCTGGAAATTCTTCGGGAGCAGAATCCCGATACGGAATACTATTTTATTCTGGGCGCGGACAGTCTGTGGATGATAGAGAACTGGAAGAATCCCGAACGGATTTTTGCGGCCTGTCATATTCTTGCGGCAGTGCGGGATGAGAAAGCAGCAGAAGATATGGAAAAACAGGCCGCGCATCTCAAAGAAAAATTTGGAGCGAGCATACTGCTGCTTCAGACCGGCAAAATCGAAATTTCATCATCCATGATCCGTAGTCTGTGCCGGGAAGGAAAGTCTATCCGCTACCTTGTGCCGGAAGCGGTATATAACTATATTATGAAAAATGGGTTATATGGGGAGTTTGAGGCATGAAAAAAACTGATTTGAAGAAACTACGAAAAGAAATGGAAAAGGAACTGACTGCCAAACGGTACGAGCATACATTATGTGTTGCTTATACGGCGGCGGCCCTTGCAATGGTGCATGGTGCGGATACGGACAGCGCTATGACTGCAGGAATGCTGCATGATTGTGCAAAATGTCTTTCCGTCAAAAAACTGATTTCTATCTGTAAGAAAAATAATCTGCCAATATCGGAAGTGGAGATGCAGAATCCAGCCGCACTTTTACATGCAAAAGCCGGCAGTTTCCTTGCACAGGACAAATACGGCATTGAAGACCCTGATATTTTAAATGCAATCCGTTATCATACGACAGGGCGCCCCGATATGAGCAGGTTGGAGAAAATACTGTATATCGCGGATTATATTGAGCCGGGAAGAAAGCAGGCGGCTAATCTCGGGCTGATACGCAGGCTGGCGTTTCAGGATTTGGATGGGGCGCTTTTTAAGATATTGGAAGATACGCTGTCTTATCTACAGTCGATGACAGGACATATGGATGCAGCAGCGCAGACCGACCCCCTTGACCCGATGACAAAAGAAACTTACGAATATTACAAAAAATCGAGAGCCCGCGCACTCCATTCAGAGAATGCTGCGCATTCTCTTTGAAATAATTTTATGCTGAAAGAAGGAAAATGTATGGATTCAAAAGAAATGGCAAAGCTGGCAGTCGAAGCATTGGAAGATAAAAAGGCTGAGGACATCAAAATTATTGACATCAGCCATATTTCAACGATTGCTGATTATTTTATCATTGCAAGCGGCACGAATAAAAGCCAGATACAATCGATGACCGATAATGTAGCTGAGAAACTCGGAAGGGCAGGGCATCCTGAGAAGCACATTGAAGGCTATCAGAATGCGAACTGGATTCTGATGGATTTTCGTGATATCATCGTGCATATTTTTGATAAGGAAAACCTTTTATTCTATGATCTGGAACGCATCTGGCGTGACGGTATCCTGATTGAAAAAGAGAGTTTATAGAAATCCTAAAAATAATGGACTCCAACAGCTGTGTGTTGGGGTCCATTAAATTCAGAGCAGTTTTCTATTGCGATTCTTTGGCGGCACCGCCTGCGTACATATAGAATGTGATAATATACAAACCGGCAATACCAACTACCGCATAGATAATTCTGGAAAGCCATGACATATTACCAAAAATAAAGGCTACCAGGTCGAAACTAAAGAAACCAATCAATCCCCAGTTAATAGCGCCAATAATGGCAACTGTCAAAGCGAGATAATCTAATCCTTTATTGTTCATATTCATTCCCCTTTCCATAAGAATCGAAGGAAATCAATTCCATAAAATTTCTGAAAGTCCTGAAAGTCCATGTGCAAATTCCATAAAATCAATTTCCATCATCTATTATTATTCCTTGCAAAAGGGTGTGTATACTGGAAATATTTTAGTGATACAAACGAAAGACGCCGAATACTTTTCCGAGAATCTGGCAATCATCTACAATGATGGGGTCCATATAATCATTTTCCGGCTGTAAACGAATATGACCGTTTTCTTTATAAAAAGTTTTTACAGTAGCGGAATCGTCAATCAGAGCGACAACGGTATCGCCATTGTGCGCTGTATTGCAGGAATGTACAAAAATCTGATCGCCGCTGTAAATACCGGCATTGACCATAGAATCGCCTTTTACCTTTAATACAAAGGATTCTCCGGTCGGAACCATATCTGCAGGAACGGGGAAATAGCTCTCAATGTTTTCTTCTGCAAGAATCGGTGTGCCGGCAGCGACTTGTCCGATAACCGGAAGAGAGACCATTTCTGTACGAACCATCTGAAAATTATCGTCACAGATTTCAATTGCCCTCGGTTTGGTCGGGTCACGCCTGATATATCCATTCTTTTCCAGCGTTTCGAGATGCGAATGGACAGAAGAAGTAGACTTCAGCTGTACAGCCTCACAAATTTCACGAACAGCCGGCGGATATCCCTTCTTCAGAATTTCTTCTTTAATATAATCAAGAATTTCCTGTTGCTTCTTTGTAATCTTACCGTAACCCATAAAAACCTCCCTTTTTATTCTTTCTAAAACAGCATCAAATTATCTATTAAAAATTCTATTTTATTCTACCACAAAAAAAAGAAAAAAGCAAACATATATTCAGAATATTTGTTCGATTTATTTGCTG